>JAGWIJ010000043.1 GCA_028873535.1 Pseudomonadota bacterium | reverse complement strand
CAGGAATTGTCCCGGCCCGCACCAAGCTGGCAGGCTGACCGCCGATGCGCAGCGCGGCGGCGGTCAGCATCCTCGACTGGAGGACGCGCAGCAGGGCGGCGAGGTGGCGGCCAAGATCGAGGCTGCCGAGCCCAGGCACCGAGGCCCCTTCCACACCGCCTGAAGCCCTGGCGAATCCGGCAGCGTGCCGGGCTGCCGCCTCAGTCGTGTCCGCGCAGGTGCTCGCGTGCCTCCTCGGCACTCGCGTAGAGCTGGGCATCGCCGAGCGAGCGCGCCAGCGCCTCGCCCAGACGCACGCGCAGGAAGGTGCTGGTGGTGTAGCGCGTGACCTCGGCGTAGTAGTGCTCCATCAGGCCCTGCACCATGGCGACGTAGTCGTCGACGAGCTCGGGTGCGATGGTGAAGCGCTCGTAGTTGACGATGGCGCCGACCTTGCGGCCGAGCGGCCCCAGGCGCGTGGCCACCGCATGGCGGATCAGCGAGATGTCCTCGGCGCTGCGCACCGCGAGACCCTCGAAGTTGACGAAGAACAGGTCCTTGTCGGCGTCGTAGCTCAGGCGCTGGTCGATCGGCAGCTCCAGCAGCTGACGGCGCAGGCCCATGCTGCCCTCGCCGAACAGGCGTGCGTCCATGCGCTTCAGCGGCTCGGCGATCGCCGGTCGGAAGTCCATGCGCGCCAGGATGTCGCGTTCCAGGTCGATGCCGGGCGCGATCTCGATCAGCTCCATGCCGCGGTCGGACAGCTGGAACACGCAGCGCTCGGTGATGTACAGCACGGTGCGTCCGCGCGCACGCGCCACTTCGCCGCTGAAGGTGCGGTGTTCGACCTCCTCGACGAACTTGCGCGCGTGCCCGTCATGCACCACGCGCACGCCCTGCGCGTCGACGACGACTTCAGTGTTGCCGGCGCTGAAGGTGCCGACGAACACCACCTTGTGCGCATTCTGGCTGATGTTGATGAAACCGCCCGCCCCGGCGAGCCGGGTGCCGAAACGCGAGACATTGAGATTGCCGTGGCGGTCGGCCTGGGCCAGGCCCAGGATGGCGATGTCGAGCCCGCCGCCATCGTAGAAATCGAACTGCCCGGGCTGGTCGATGATCGCGTCGGTGTTGGTGGCCGCCCCGAAATTGAGCCCGCCGGCCGGCACGCCGCCGATCACGCCGGGTTCGGCCGTAAGGGTGATGAGATCGATGATCTTCTCCTCGGCCGCCACCGCCGCGACGCCCTCGGGCATGCCGATGCCGAGATTGACCACGTCGTTGACACCGAGCTCCATCGCCGCGCGCCGCGCGATCAGCTTGCGCTCGTCGAGCGGCATCGGCGCCAGCGCCGACATCGGCACGCGGATCTCGCCGGCGAACGCGGCGCTGTACGGTTCGATGAAGGTCTGCATGTGGTATTCGGGCTTCTCGGCCACCACCACGCAGTCGACCAGCACGCCGGGCACCTGCACGTCGCGCGGCTTGAGCGTGTGGCGGTCGGCGATGCGCTCCACCTGCGCGATCACGATGCCGCCGGAATTGTGTGCGGCCATCGCCAGCGCACGCGCCTCCAGCACCAGCGCCTCGCGCTCCATGCTGAGATTGCCCTCGGGATCGGCCGTGGTGGCGCGGATGATGCCGACGTTGATCGGGAAGGCCTTGTAGAACAGGTAGGGCTCGCCGTCGATCTCCATGAGGCGCACCAGCTCGACGCCGCAATCGCGGGTGCGCTGGTTGAGCTTGCCGCCGCCGTGGCGCGGGTCGACAAAGGTGCCCAGGCCGACGCGCGTCAAGGTGCCCGGGCGCCCGCCCGCAATGTCACGCAGCAGATGGCAGATCACGCCTTGCGGCAGGTTCCAGGCTTCGATCTGGTCGCTGACGGCCAGCTCCTGCAGGCGTGGCACGAGGCCCCAGTGGCCGCCGATCACGCGGCGCACCAGACCCGGGTGCCCCAGGTGATTGAGGCCGCGATGCTGGCCGTCACCCTGGCCGGCGGCATACACCAGCGTCAGGTCGCGCGGATAGCCCAGGCCCTGGTCCGGCGCGTCGCAACGCTCGAGGAACAGGTCCTCCAGCGCCACCGCGATGTTCTCGGCAAAGCCGATGCCGACGAAACCGCCGGTGGCCACCGTGTCGCCCGGCCGGATCAGCTGCACCGCCTGGCGCGCGCTGGTGACCTTGCCGGTGTCTGCGCCGCGCAGCGCGGCGATCAGGGGATGCTGTGCCATGGCGCGCCCCTTGGCGAAGGATCAGACCAGACCGGTCAGGTAGTAGAGCGCTATGACCACGAACACCGCCGCGCTCTTGATCAGCGTGATGGCGAAGATGTCGCGGTAGGAGGTCTTGTGGGTCATGCCGGTCACCGCCAGCAGCGTGATCACCGCGCCGTTGTGCGGCAGGGTATCCATGCCGCCGCTGGCCATGGCAGCCACGCGGTGCAGCACCTCGAGCGGGATGCCCGCGCTGTTGGCGGCCTGGATGAAGCTGTCGGACATGGCGGCGAGCGCGATGCTCATGCCGCCCGAGGCCGAGCCCGTGATGCCGGCCAGCGCGGTGACGGTGACCGCCTCGTTGACCAGGGGATTGGGAATGGCGCGCAGCGCATCGGCCGCCACCAGGAAGCCCGGCAGGCTCGCAATCACGGCGCCGAAGCCGTATTCGCTAGCGGTGTTCATCGAGGCCAGCAGCGCGCCTGCCACCGCGGCCTTGCTGCCCTCGGCAAAGCGCGACATGACCGGCCGCCACGCGAACACGAACACCGTCAGGATGCCGATCAGCAGCGCGCCCTCGACCGCCCACACGGCAGCGATCTTGCCGACTTCCTGCACCACCGGCGCCGGCTTGCCGATCACCGCCGGAATGAAGGCCACCGACTTGCCGTAGACCTGCGGGATCAGGCTGGTGAAGACCTTGTTGGCCACACCCACCAGGACCAGCGGCAGGATGGCGATGAAGGGATTGGCCAGCTTCTGGGTGGTGTCGAAGGGCACCGGCTCGTTCTGGTGATTGCTGCCGTAGCCTTCGCCCGCGGCCTGCGCCTGGCGCCGGCGCATGTCGAGGTAGAGCAGTCCCACCGCCACGATGAACACGCCGCCCAGCGTGCCGAGCACGGGTGCCGCGTAGATGTTGGTCTTGAAAAAAGTGGTCGGGATCACGTTCTGGATCTGCGGCGTGCCCGGCAGTGAATCCATGGTGAAGGTGAAGGCGCCGAGCGCGATGGTGCCGGGCACCAGACGCTTGGGGATCTGGCCTTGGCGGAACATCTCGGCTGCAAAGGGGTAGACCGCGAACACCACCACGAACAGTGAGACCCCGCCGTAGGTCAGCAGGCCGCACACCAGCACGATCGACAGCATGGCGCGGCTGGCGCCGACCAGACGGATCACCGCGGTCACGATGGCCTGCGAAAAGCCCGACAGCTCGATCACCTTGCCGAACACCGCGCCCAGCAGGAACACCGGGAAGTAGTTCTTCACGAAGCCGACCATCTTGTCCATGAACAGGCCGGTGAAGACCGGCGCGACCAGCGAAGGATCGGTCAGCAGCACGGCGCCGAGGGCGGCGACCGGCGCGAACAGGATCACGCTGAAGCCGCGGTAGGCGACGAACATCAGGAAGCACAGCGATGCAACGACAATCAGGATATCCACGGAACTCCCCCAGGGGTGTTGGCTTGGCTTGGTTTGGCGGCCAGGCGCGCACCCTCGGTGGAAGGGGTCCCGGGCCGGGAGGGTCGCGTCGCCGGCGGCTATTCTGCGCGTTCGTTGCGCGGCATGCAGTTTATGTGACGGAACCGGGGCTGCCGCGCCAGGGTTTCAGGGACTGAAGGGCGTCAGTCCGCCGGGCTCCAATCGCAGCACGCGATCGGCGCGGCGCGCCAGATCGGGGTCGTGGGTGACCAGCACCATGCTGACCTGCAGTTCGCGGTTGAGGTCGAGCATGCGCGCAAACACCGCCTCGGCGCTGCTGCGATCCAGGTTGCCGGTCGGCTCGTCGGCCAGCAGGCAGGCCGGACGCGTGACCAGCGCGCGCGCGATCGCGACACGCTGACGCTCGCCGCCCGACAGTTCGGACGGCGCATGGCGCAGGCGGTGGCCCAGCCCCACCTGTTCGAGCATGGCCGCAGCCGCGGCCATCGCCTGCGCCGGATCGCTGCGCCGGATCAGCAGCGGCATGGCCACGTTCTCCTGCGCGCTGAACTCGTCGAGCAGGTGGTGGAACTGGTAGACGAAACCCAGCGCCTGGTTGCGCAGCGCGGCCAGCGCGCGCTCGGACAGCGTGGCAGGATTGCGGCCCAGCAGCAGCACTTCGCCGGCATCGGGCCGGTCGAGACCGCCCAGCAGGTGCAGCAGCGTGCTCTTGCCGGAACCCGAGGCGCCCACGATGGCGACGCGTTCGCCACGCGCCACCTCGAGCGAGATGTCGCGCAGCACCGGCACTTCGTCGTGCCCCTGGCGGAAGGTGCGCGACAGGCCGCGCGCCGCCAGCACCGGCTGCTGCAGCACGTCTTCACTCATGGCGCAGCGCCTCCGCCGGCAGCACGCGCGCGGCACGCCAGCTGGGGTACAGGGTGGCGAGCAGCGTCAGCACGAAGGAGGTCGAACAGATCACGATCACGTCGCTCCACAGCAGTTCGGACGGCAGCTCGCTGATGTAGTAGACGTCGCGCGCCAGGAACTGGATGCCGAACAGGTGTTCGATGAAGGGCACCACCACGTCGATGTTGAGCGCCAGCAGCACGCCGCCGATGCCGCCCAGCAGGGTCCCGAAAAAGCCGATCATCGCGCCCTGCACGATGAAGATCGCGGTGATGCTGGCCGGCCGCGCGCCCAGGGTGCGCAGGATGGCGATGTCGGCACGCTTGTCGGTCACCGCCATCACCAGCGTCGACACGATGTTGAAGGCGGCCACCGCCACGATCAGCATCAGGATGATGAACATCATGTTCTTCTCGATCGCCACCGCACGGAAGAAGTTGGCGTGCTCGCGCGTCCAGTCGTTGATCCAGGCATCGGTGTGCAGGCTGCCCGCCAGTTCTCGCGCCACGCGCGGCGCGGCGAACAGCTCGCGCAGCTTGAGGCGCACGCCGCTGACGCGGTCCTCCAGGCGGAACAGCTTCTGGGCATCCTCGAGCTGGATCAGCGCCAGACCGTTGTCATACTCGAACATGCCGACCTCGAACACGCCGACCACGGTGAACTGCTTCAGGCGCGGGATCAGGCCGGCCGGCGTGACCTGGCCCTGCGGCGTGAGCAGGACCACCTTCTCGCCCACCTTGACGCCCAGATGCGCTGCCAGGTCGCGCCCCAGGATGATGCCGAAGTGGCCGGCCTGCAGGTCCTCCAGGCGACCCGCGCGCATGTGCTCGCCGAGATCGGCCACCTTGGGCTCCTCGGCAGGCAGGATGCCGCGCACCATCACGCCCTGCACCGCCGAGCCGAAGGCCAGCATGCCCTGTCCGCTCACATAGGGTGCCGCACCGATCACTTCGGGATTGCGCAGGCTGTCGGCCGCCAGCGCCGGCCAGTCCGCCAGGCCACCCTCCATGCCCTCGATCTGGACGTGCGAGGCCACGCCCAGGATGCGCGTGCGCAGCTCGCGCTGGAAGCCGTTCATCACCGACAGCACGGTGATCAGCGCCGTCACGCCCAGCACGATGCCCAGCATCGAGGTGGCCGAAATGAAGGAGATGAAGCCGTTCGATCGACGTGTGCGGGTGTAGCGCAGACCGATGAAGAGTTCGAAAAAGCGCACGGGCGCGTGGGATCCTGGAAAGACTGGGGACGGGATCGGCGGCCAAGGTGCCGACTGGCGAGCCCGGGCCGAGAGCATACCCGGTAAACTAGGGAGGTGTCTGCGCCCAGCCAAGTTCCCTCCACCCTGCATCTGCTGCTCGGTCCTTCCGCCACTCCGGCGCGTGGCGACCGCGCCAGCGTCGATGCGCGCAGCCCGCTGGCACGCATGCTCGGACGCGGCGAGGCGCGTGCGCGTGCGGCCGGACTGGCACGCGATCACGCCGCCGCTTTGGCCGGATTCGATGCCCCGGTAGCGTGGGCGAGCCTGTGGGCCCAGGCGCACGCCGTGGCCAGTCCGGCGCCGGGCACGCCGCTGGCGCGCTGGCTGTGGCTGGAACCGGTGCGCATGCAGGTCGGCATGAACCACGTCGCAATGGCGCCACCGGCGCTGGTGCCCGATGCCCGCATGCTGACGGCACTGTGCGCCCAGCTGCAGCCGCTGTTCGCCGACGCAGGCGCCAGCCTTGAGGTGGCCGGCGGACGCCTGCTGCTCGCGCTCGGCACGGCGCTGGAGGTGCACTGCACGCCGCCCGAACAGGCCTTCGACAGTGCGCTGCGCGAGCAGCTGCCGGCCGGCCGCGATGCCGGGATGCTGCGCCGCTGGATGACAGAATGCGAGATGCAGCTGCACCAGGCCGGCGAAGATCCGGTGTGGGGCGCCAGCGGCATCAACGCCGTGTGGCCCTGGGGCAGCGGCGCGCTGCCAAAGCTGAAGGCGCCCTCGCTGCGCGTGTTCAGCAGCGATCCGCTGCTGCAGGCGCTGGACCGGCTGGCGACGGCGGGAACGGCGCACGCCAGCAGCAGTGACGCGCCCGGCAGCACGTCGCTGGAAGCACTGCTGGCCGCCGACACGCCGCTGCCGGCCAGTCTGGTGCACCACGGATCGGTGGACGACGCCGGGCTCGCCGGCCTGCTCGCTGCTGCGGACCAGGCGCTGCGGCGCGGCCGCCTGGCGCGTCTCGAAATCGACTGCTGGCCGCCGCAAGGCGCCAGCCCGGCCGTCACGGCCGTCAGTGTGCGCCGCAGCGCACGCTGGCGCTGGTGGCGACGCCCTGCCCTGCCCTGGACCCTGCCCGATGCCTGAAAACCCCGTCACGCCCGAACAACCCAAGGTGCGCCAGCGCGAGGTGCCGGCCGGCGCCGCACGTGCGCTGGCCGCTGCCGGCCTGCACCCGGTGCTGGCACGCGTGTACGCCGCGCGCGGCGTGGCCGATGCCGGCGACCTCGAGTCCTCGCTGCAGGGCCTGCTGCCACCCGGCACCATGAAGGGCCTGGCCGCAGCCGCCGTGCTGCTGGCCGACGCCATCGAGGCCGATGCGCGCCTGCTGATCATCGCCGACTACGACGCCGATGGCGCCACCGCCTGCGCGGTGGGCATGCTGGGCCTGCAGGCCATGGGTGCGCGCGTCGACTTCCTGGTGCCCGACCGCCAGAAGCACGGCTATGGCCTGACACCGGCGATCGTGCAGGAGGCCGCGCTGCTCGAACCCGATCTGCTGATCACCGTCGACAACGGCATTGCCTCGGTCGAAGGCGTGGCCGAAGCCGCCAGCCTGGGCCTGCCGGTGCTGGTCACCGATCACCACCTGCCCGGTCCGGCGCTGCCGGCCGCCGAGGCCATCGTCAATCCCAACCAGCCCGGCTGCGGCTTCGCCAGCAAGCAGCTGGCCGGTGTCGGCGTGATGTTCTACGTGCTGCTCGGCCTGCGCGCCGAACTGCGCGAGCGCGGCGCCTTCGCGGAACGGCCCGAGCCACGCCTGGTCGACCTGCTCGACCTGGTGGCGCTGGGCACGGTGGCCGACGTGGTGCCGCTGGACCGCAACAACCGCCTGCTGGTGGGCGAAGGCCTCAAGCGCATCCGTGCCGGCCGCGCACGGCCCGGCATCGCCGCGCTGTTCCAGGTGTCGGGACGCGATCCGGCGCGCGCCACCACGCGCGACCTGGGCTTCAGCATCGGCCCGCGCCTGAACGCCGCCGGCCGGCTGACCGACATGCGCCTGGGCATCCACTGCCTGCTCGCCGAACGTCTCGAACTGGGCGTGCCGCTGGCCAGCGAACTCGACACGCTGAACCGGGCGCGCCGCGAAATCGAGACCGACATGCGCGACCAGGCGATGGCGCGCCTGGGCGAAGCCGAAGTGAGCGCCGGCTGCACCGTGGTCGCCTTCGATCCGGACTGGCACCCGGGCGTGGTGGGCATTGTCGCGGCGCGCCTGCGCGACCGCTTCCACCGCCCTGCCGTGGTGTTCGCGCCGGGTGAGGACGGCGAACTCAAGGGCTCCGGACGCAGCATCGACGGCCTGCACCTGCGCGACTGCCTGGACCTGATCGCCAAGCGCGAACCCGACCTGATCCTGCGCTTCGGCGGCCATGCCGCCGCAGCCGGACTCAGCCTGCGCCACAGCGAGCTGGAACGCTTCGAACGTGCCTTCGAGGCTGCCGCCACCACCCTGCTGTCGCCCGAGGACCTGCAGGAAACGCTGTGGGCCGACGGCGCCCTCGAAGCGCGCGAACTCGAGCTCTCGCTGGCCGAAGCGCTCGATGGCGGCGTGTGGGGCAAGGACTTCCCGGAACCCGTGTTCGAAGGCGAGTTCAGCGTGCTCGACAGCCGCATCGTGGGCGAGCGCCACCTCAAGCTGCGCCTGGGCATGGGCGGACAGGCGGTGGAAGCGATCCTGTTCGGCGACATCGGCCCGCTGCCCAGGCAGATTCGCGCGCTCTACCAGCTGGCCGTCAACGAATGGAAGGGCGAGCGCAAGGCTCAGCTCACCGTGAAGCACTGGCAGCCGGCGTAGTCCGCACGACCAAGTATCGGCCGGAGTTCCCCTCAAAAGGGTTCGCCGACCTGGATACCGCGCGGCGCCGGGGGCGCTCGATCGGGAGATCCTGACGGCCCGCGCGATCATTGTCCCCATCCATGGACTATGATCCGACCGATTCCGAGGGGATCTTTAGTACGATGCCCGACGCTTTTCTGCTCAAGACGCCGAACGCATTCAAACCCGATTAAGGGTCTGACGCGTATTTCGATCTTAGCCTTCCGGTACGATCTCCTGGAGCCGACTAATGCCGAGTCACCGATCCGTAAGCTCCTGGGTGCTGGTGGTATCGCTATGGATGTCGGCCTCGGGCGCGGCACTGGCAGGCGGCATGCTGACTGTGCCGGGTTCCTTCGCGGTTTCGCCAACAGGCGCGGCAACCTACGCCATACCGATTGAGGTTCCGCAGGGCTCTGGCGGAGTAGCCCCGAAACTCGCCCTGACGTACAGCAGTCAGGCGGGAAATGGAATCGCCGGCATGGGCTGGTCACTGTCTGGTCTGTCTGCGATTACCCGCTGCCCCGCTACCTATGCGGTCGACGGCACCCGCCACGGGATCAATCTCGACGGCTACGACAAGCTGTGCCTCGATGGCCAGCGGTTGATCCAGCAGAACACCAGCCAGGTCGCTTATGGCGCGCAGGGCGCTATCTATTACACCGAACTCTTCAACGGGGCGCGCGCACTGCAGGTGGGGCCGACCATCGGCTATACCCGATCCGCAACCATCATTCCGCACGCCTTCGAAGCCCTGCCGCGAGTCGGTGCGGCGGCTCCACCGCAGGCGCAACCGGTGGCTGCCGCCGGCTCCACATTTGCCGCGCAGAATCCGGTCTTCTTCGAAGTGCAGACCAAGTCCGGTGAGACCATGGAGTACATGGGGTCGGATACCTGTTCTCTGACGAGCACGGTATGTGCGCCTCGTCTCTGGCTACTGGACAAGCTGACCGACGCGCTCGGCAACTACTGGGCGGTGACCTACAACGCGAATTCCGCAACGGGCGAGTACTGGCCCCTTCAGATCGACTATACGGGCAATGCAAACCTGGGTGCTACCAGCCCCGCGACGGTCCAGGTGCCCTTCATGCGGATTGTGTTCAACTACCAGGGACGCCTGGATACCGCGGCGGCCTACGTTGGTGGGGCACCGCTCAACCAGACCCAGTTGCTCTCGAGCATCCAGATCTGGAGCGGGGTGAATGATGCCACCATGACCGGAAGCGCGGGTGTTTCCCCCAAGCTGAGCGCCGTGCCGTCCGTCATCGCACCTGGGGGCGCGATGAGGCTGATCAAGCAGTACTCGCTCAACTACAACACGCCGGCAAGCGCGGCAGTCGTGGCGCGGAGTCAGCTGGCTTCCGTTACCGAATGCGGATCAGCGAATGGGATCGTGCCGGACACTGGCGCAGGCTGCCTGCTTGCAACCACGTTCGGATACACCAGTTCACCGGCTTCGGGCTGGAAAGGTCTGATGCCAGCCTCAGCCGTAGCGACGGGACTTCCCGCCGCTTATGGGATTGCCGGACTTTCGGCCACCGTATTCCCGGCGCTCATCGGGGATTTCAACGGCGATGGGCTCAGTGACTATCTGCTGGGCGTGACGCCGAACTACGCGCGGATCATGCAATCCACGGGTACCTCCTTCACCGAAGTGGACTGGTTCACAACCTTGAAGGTCAGTTCCGTCATCACGCAGGACTGGATGGTACCCATCCTGGGGGACTTCAACGGCGATGGAAGGACGGACTTCCTGTTTCACGACGGCGGATCAGCCACGGGCGGAATCCTGAATGCGACGAGCTTTACCGAGTGCCTGTCCACTGGAACCGGGCTGAGCTGCACGCCCGCGCCGCAGTCGGCGCCAAGTGGCGCCGACGTATTGGTGGCCGACGTCAACGGCGACGGGATGGCCGATACCATCGAGTACGGATCTGGCAGCAGTTGGGTGGTATGCCTCTCGACCGGTCCCACCTTCAAGTGCGCGCAGTGGACGGGGCACTCCGGTGGCATCAGCAATAACATCATCGGCGACTTCAACGGCGACGGGATGGCGGACATTGCGACGAACCTTGGCGGCGGTCAGTGGGAGGTATGCCTGTCCACCGGGACGTCCTTCAGCTGCAGCACCTGGACTGGTCTGAGCGAGATGCCGCCCAATGTCTGGGCAGCGGACTTGAACGGCGACGGCAAGTCAGATCTCCTAGCCTATTCTGCCACCCCCGGAATGTGGGACGTGTGCCTGTCCAAGGGCGTCGGGTTCAGTTGCAGCCAGTGGCCGGGACACAGCGGTGGCACCACCAACAACCTGGTGGCGGACTTCAACGGGGATGGAAGGGCCGATATCGCGACCTACAACGGTTCCAGCTCCACGTGGACGATCTGGCTGTCGACCGGAACGACCTTCGCGCCCTCCACGGCGACCAGCAACGGCCCGCCTTACGGGCCACCTACGAACAAGGTGTTCGTGGGTGACTTCAATGGTGACGGTGCTGTCGATCTTCTTGCCGGCTCGGCGAGCGCAGCCGCACTGAGCGAAAGCGGCTGGAGCATGCCCGACCAGCTGAGTTCCATCTCGACAGGCCTGGGTGCGCAGACGACGATCACTTATGGATCCTTGGCGTCGACCGCAAACTACACGGCTAGTCTCGCCGGACAGCTTTCCTATCCGAAGTCGGTGCTGCGCGCGGGCCTGAGCGTAGTGACGGGTGTGAGCGGGAGCCTCGGGGCGACCGCCCCAACTGGCGCGAGCGCTGCGTACTACTATGATTCCGCGGTAGCGAGCGCCGATGGCCGCGGCTTTCTGGGCTTCAACACCACCGAGAACGTCGATACCACCGCAGGGGGCACTGGCCTCCGTGCGCAGACCACCTACAACTTGAACTGGCCGTGGATCGGGAGCCCAACCAAGGTTCAGACCTTCTTCGCCGGAGGAGCCCTGCAAAGCGAAACCGACGGCTCGAATTTCGTCGGACTGATACCGACCGTGACGCCACCGGCAACGCCCATGCCAGAGGCTGAATGTGTGGCGGGGAGCAGCTGCATTGCGTGGGCGCAGACCGCGATCAAGCAGAGCTATGAGTATTCGGGCACAAGCGGGGCGCAGGGTGTCGCGCTTCCCGCCGAAGAAACGGACACCGTCCTTGACGCCAACGGCAATCCGTTCTACATCGCCATTACCGTGCCGCCGACGGCGCCGGTGGTACCTGGAGGCAGCGCATTCGGCAATGGCGGGGCCGCCTGGACAGTTCCTGCCACCGGGACAGTTTGGGCGAAAGAGACCCGGAACGACTTCAGTGATGTGATCGTCACGGCGACAAGCCAGAACATCGTGGGCTCGACCACTTACCCGCTCTGGCAACTCGGAAGGCTGCATCAGGCAACGGTCACCTCTACCATACCAGACGGAACAGGTTCCACATTGGCCGCGGCACCCCTGGTGGTTGGATTGAGCGCCACGTCGCTGAATGTGGCTGCCGCGACTGCGCCGACGACCATCTCCTATCCTGCCGTCACCGTCAGTGTCAGTGGCGGAATCGCGCCGTATACCTACAGTTGGGCAGGATCGACGACGACCGGCCTGCCCGTGCGGATGAGCGAATCCGGAACCAGCGTCGCGATGTTCAGTGCACCGGTGATCTACGGTGACAACTACACCAATCTGTACACCGTGACGGTGACGGACGCGGCCGGCGTCCATGAGAGTGCCACCGTCACGATTACCGCTTCCGCGCCTTCCGGTCCCCCGCCGCCGCCACTTTCAGCGAGCCTCAGCACAGCCAGTCTGACGTTCGCGCCGCCGGTCACGACCGCCTTGCCAGCGACGTTCACGGGCACGGTCAATGTCGCCGCGAGCGGTGGCACGCCGCCCTACAGCTACGCCTGGGCACCGGCCTCGAAGAATAGCGCGAGCATCAGTGGGGCGGCTGCGGCAACGGTGTCTGTGACGCCCGGATACGGCGTCAACGAAACGGACACCTTCACTGTGACCGTTTCCGATTCGACGACACCGACCAAGCAGACGGCAAACCAGAGTCTCACCGTGAAGGTGAGTACCGTGGTTGCCCCTCCGGTTGCCGGCACCACCCCCACCACCTTGCTGGCCGGGAGTGCCACACCGGGGCAAGGCTACGCGACGGGGTCGATCATCGGTGGCGTATCCGGCGGCCAGGCGCCTTACACCTACTCATGGGCGATCACTTCCGGTGGGGGCGCCACCGCGATGCTCGGATTCGTCATTCTGAGTGGACAGGGTACGTCCACCGCGACATTCCAGACTTATGCCGTCTACTGCAATGGCCCAACGAAAGGCAATGGCAGCCTGACCGTCACCGACGCCTACGGACGATCATCTACCGCGGCATTCAGCTTGTCCTTCTCGGCACCCTTCTGGCCCCGTCATGCTTGCCCGTGACATACGCCCAACGAGCCGGAGGAGCCAGCCAGTGAGCAGGTATTCCACGTTCAGCCGCACCGCGCTTGGCCACTTCAAGTCCACCACCATGATGGCGTTGGCGGCGTGCGCCATGGAGCTTGGATCGGCGCAGGCTGCAACGTTGGTGCGGACGTCGGCGTTTGTCTACGATGCGAACGGCCTGCTCCAGCACGAGATCGTCGAGCCGACGAATCCGGCACTCTGCGTGGCAACCGACTATCTGCGGGACGCCTGGGGAAATGTCAGCAGCACAACGGTGCGCAATTGCGCTGGCACCAGCTATCCGAATCCCAACCCGGGCGGCACCCCGGTCGTGGAAGCGCCGGCGCCGACCAGTTCGACGCTCCAGGTCTCCAGCCGCATCATCCTGGCGACCTATGACGTTGCTGGTCGATTCCCGCAAACGGTTGTCAACAAGGGAATCACACCGAACCAAAGCGAGACGCGGTACTACGATTCCCGCTGGGGGCGGCAGATCTACGAGCAGGGCCCGAATGGGCTGGTCACGACCTGGGGCTATGACACGCTCGGTCGCAAGACCAACGAGCTTCGAGCTGATGGCACGGCGATCACCTTTTTTGGGCCCACGCAAATTGCCGCGTCAGGTGGATCGAATTACTACCAGGTCACGTCGACCGTGTCTGGCATACCGCAAGCGGGGTTGGGGGTGGTTCCGGTGGCCCCGGCGACACTCCAGCAGTTCGATGCCTATGATCGGCCGGTCTGTAGTGCGACCCAGGCGTTTGACAATACCGTTGGCGCCACTTGGTACGCGACGTGCCAAGCCTATGATGCGCTCGGCCGGGTGAATCAGATCTCGACGCCCCTCGCGACGTCACAGCCCACGGCCGCTCCCACCGGCAGCACTGCACCCATCGGGGCAGCTTCCGCCTTGCCGGCCTCCGCGGCTGCTCACACGACTACGATCTACGACCCGCTGGGACGAGTGACCGGAGTCATGGATCCGCTCAACAACAGCACCACGACGAAGTACGAAGGCTTGGTGACTGTCACGACGGACGCACGTGCCAACGCAAACAGTGCGTCTCCCCAGAACACTGTCACCAAGACACGAAACGCCATCGGGCAGGTGGTCGAAGTCGAAGACGTCTACGGGTCGGTGACTTCGTTCGGGTATGAGCCGTTCGGCAACGTCGTGCAGACCAATGCCGGCGGCGCCTTGACGGTGGCGCAGTTCGACCTCAAGGGCCGCAGGACCAGTCTCAGCGATCCGGACACGGTCGGTTCGGCCACCGCTCCGGCATGGACGTACACCTACGACGTGCTCGGACAACTGGTTCAGCAGACCGATGCGAAAAGCCAGGTGACCACCATGGCTTATGACGCGCTGGGGCGCCTCACCAGCCGCACGGATCTTGCAGGCACGACCAATGCGTCGACGAGCTATTGGGAGTACGACCAGGCCAACTCGAACTGCGGGGCCAGCAGCGGGGCCGTGATCGGCAAGCTGGATCGCGCATGGACATGGCCAGGGGGTTACACCCGCATCGAATGCCATGATGCCCTGGGGCGAACCAGTGCCGCGACGACGGCCCTTGGGTCCACGACCGCCGGAGGCGTGTCGACGTCGCTGTCCTACACCTCCCTGCAGCAGTACGACGGGGCCAGTCGGCCGTCCACTCTTACGTATCCGACTGGCCTGACAGTGCAGAACAACTACAACACCAACGGCTATCTTGCTTCCGTCGCGAACGTGGCAACGACCGAGTTGGCAGGCACGACCGTCTTCTGGCAGACATCGTCGCTGGATCCGTTCGGGCACGTCACGGCGGAAGTATTGGGAAATGGACTCTCGACGCGCCGCGGCTACTATCTGGACGGTCGCCTTCAGCAAATTTCAACGGGGCCTGGACTTGCGTCGCTACCGGCCGCAAGCGCCATCGCACTCCAGAACGAGACCTATACCTACGACCAGAACCTCAACGTCTCCCAGCGCACTTGGATCGCGGGCGGCGTCGAGAAGAGCGAGAACTTCGGGTATGACCTCCTGAATCGCCTGCAGACCGTCTCTGGGCCTGCATCGAAGGCCTACAATTACGACGCCCTGGGCAACCTCACCGGCAAAAGCGATCTGGGGACGTACGCCTATCCGGCACCGACAGCCATTGGGCCGCATCACCCCGCCAGCATCACCGGCACGATCAATGGAGTCGTCAATCCGAGCTTCGTGTACGACAACAACGGCAACGAGACCAGCGGGCCCGGGACGACCATCACGTGGACCCCCAACAACATGGTCTCCTCGGTCACGGTCAGCGGGGTCACCGACATGTTCTACTACGGTCCGGAGCGCCAACGCTACGAGGAAGTGACGGCCCCAAAGACCACGTTCTACGTCTCGGCGCAGCAGTTTGAAGTGAACGTAACGACGGGTGGGACTTCCACGACCTCGTACATCTACGCCGGCGGCACGCTCGTCGCGCAGTTCACAGCCGCGGCTGGCGCCACCTCGGGGGCACTGCGATATTTCCACCAGAACAACCAGGGCAGCACGGTGCTGGTCACCAACGAAATCGGTGGCGCGGTGGAGGCCTACAGCTACGACGCGTGGGGCAAGCGCCGGAACCTCGATGGCACCGACGGTGTACAGGCACGAGCGAATTTCACACCGGACTACACCGGCCAGGAAGCCATGGACACTGTGGGCCTGGTGAACATGAATGGCCGGATCTACAACCCGACAACAGCGCAGTTCCTGTCAGCGGATCCGCTCGTCCAGGCACCAGCTAACCTCCAAAGTTACAACCGCTATTCGTACGTCTGGAACAATCCTCTGACGATGACGGATCCGAGCGGGTTCTGTGGCAACCTTTTCTCTGACTTGGGATGTTACGTCGGCGACACTGCCAGTGGCCTGGCGAACGGCCTCGGAAGTGCCATAACAACCATTGCTCATAGTGATACTGGACGCACGGCCATGGCCATAGCTGCAGCGTATTTCACGGGCTTTGGGAATTTTGGTGCGTATGGGCAAGGTATATTCGGCTACCAGGAAGGGATGTTCGGGTTTGACGTGATCACGCCCTTTGCCAATGCAGTTGCGGGCGGATTTGTCGGAGGTGTGGTTCAGTCGAATAGCATTGACGGTGGTCTGAATGGTGCGGAAGCGGCGACGCTGTTTTATGTTGCAGGATCTGTTGCGAATGGCAATCTGTCGCTGGCGGTGGTCACGCATGCGACTGCCGGATGCGCCTCGGCTTCCATTTCCGGCGGCACTTGCGCGAATGGCGCAATCTCTGGGGCCATCCCGGAGGCTGCAGAAATGTCTGATACTTATCGGGGCTTGGCTCAATATCAGCCCGTCGTCGCGGCTGCAGTGGTTGGTGGCACGGCTTCAGCATTGAGTGGGGGGCGGTTTTCAAACGGCGCGTTTACCAGCGCTTACGGATATCTCTTTAACTGCCTGAGCCACCCAGGCACCTGTACCAAAGCTGACATCCCTGGCATTCGCGCTGCCGCAGCTGCATGCAATCCGCTGGACTCTGCATGCATCTCTCCGTTGGCAGCAATGTACCGAGAGGCCGGAGGTACCGGCGTCCCAGCTGCAGACATGGGAAGCAGCGTCGGTACATTCGTCGGTATAACCGCTACCGCCGGTGCTACAGCCGGTGCCTTGATTCCGTACGCGATCGATACTGCCGTGCCGGCGGTACTCGATGAACTCGGCCCCAGCGGTTCGATATTTGGTCGTGCTCGGCTTGGGGGAAGCAGCATCTTTGATATCAATGCGAATGACTTCCTTCGCATAGGTTGGGGATGGGTAGGCGATGCAAAGACTGGTACAAACGTCTTCCGAATTTCTGGGGACTGGATTAAAGCAATAGGCGTGCAAAGTGGGCACATCGATTTGTTCAAATGGCCGTGATAGAGGGTGATGCGAATGAACATCGAAAGCATCTTTGCTGCGATGCGTGGATGGTTTCGTCACTCGCCGCGAATTCATATTCGCAGCAAGGGTGTTGCTGGGCCGACAGATCTTGTAAGATTGATTGACCGATTTGTAGATGGTTGTGTTGAATATCCGCTAGAGTGGGACGATTTCATTTCTTGGCGTCAGAGCAATGCCCATGTCGAGCGGGCGAGGGAACAAATAGGCGCTGCAGAACGGCTCTTGTTTTCCAAATCTGCTTCCGATCGAAAGAAATATGTTGCTGTCGTTCTTGAAGAAAGAAATAAGCTTGCGATGCTGGTTGGGCTTCCATGTAGGGCGAATGAAGAACAATCCGGAGCCTCGTGAGCGAGATCGATGACGTGGGGGTGGGGGGGCTCGGTTGAGTAGGTTGGCCTGTTGGGTCTCGGCAACTTGCGAGTCAACGCCCGCCTTGCATTGGGGCCCAGCCTGCGCTACATTGAAGAAACAATGACTTTGCCCTCAGGGGCCGCAGGGCGTCCGCGCTCTGCCTGATGACCGTCCCCAGCGGCGGTCCCGGCAGCACCTCTGGTGCCTGCCCTGATTCTCCCGGCCGTTGATGCGGGATTGCGGTGCCCGGCCTCGGTCGGGCGCCCATCATGGCGCGACGCTTCGCCCGTTGCGCACGGCGATATCGCTTCCGCCCCGTAGCTAATAGGCGCTGGTGTTCTTCGCCCTCTTCATCTCGTTCGAGACCCGCGCTTCGCGCCTGGGGTGATGCCGTCGGCTTTGCCGATCGGCTGTCCTCCTGCGTTTGCGCGCTTTGCGCTTGCATTGCATTCCCGCATTGCTTCTGTGCGCCTTCCATTTTTCTTCCGGGGCCATTTCCCCGTGCGCTGACCTCCGATGCCCGGTGGCTGGGTTGGCGGCATCTCGCTTTGCACTTCGTCGTCCACCCAGGCTGCCGGGCCAACCGATTCGAGGGTCATCGCTATGAAATTGCATCACCCAGTAGCAGACGGCCTGCCGGGCAAGCCCGGCAGGGAGGAGAGGGACACACCATCGCATGCCGGTGGCATGACCGTTGGCAATCGACTTGGCCACAAAAAGGCCAACGTATTGATTGACAGGAGGATTCCATGAGCAGCCGGAAAACTCTCAAAACCATCGTTCCCGCCGAGAAGTTCCCATCCATTTGCGCCCGCGCTGACGCCGAAGGAATGACGGTCTCAAGCTATTTGCGTTATCTGATTGACCGCGACGTTGAATGGCAAGGGCTGAGCGAAATCTTGCGCTCGGTGCGAGCTGCATTGCAGAAATCGCAGGAGCGTGAGTCGTCCGGCGGCGGTCCGGACACCGAGCCGACGTTGCAGGAAATCCTGCAATTGGTTCGCTTGGTGGCCAGTCAGCTCAATCCGCAGGCGGCGGCACGTGTGGCGGCAGCGATCAATCAACAATACCCGGAGCGTGTCAAATGAGAAAAGTCAACGATCCCGTGATGGATTATTTGGAAATGTGGGTCTGGCGCATTGTGATGTTGATCGGCCTGAGCCTGTTGCAGGCATTGGTGCTCTGGCTGCTGCTGTGGAATCAGCTAGATCAAGCCAGCATCCGATCGTCCTTGGTGTTGTTGTTCAGCGCCTGGCCCTTCAATACGCACACTCTGCAAGGCTGGATTGAAATCGGTCTGCTGTGGATCGGTATCGGTAATACGGTCAATCTATATCAGTGGATTGGCAAGTGGTGGCGCCGCCGTGCGGATATATTGCATCGGCGCGGCGGTCGTTTTATTGACGAGCGGAGGGACTGACAAATGGGCCAACTCAGTGAATGGCTGGGTTGGCCCGCTGCCGGGCGTGAAGTCATTACGCTCGGCGGCGTGGCTCTTCCTGCGCGCAATGAAACGCTGCACACCTTGCTTGCCGGCAGTACCGGCGTCGGCAAGACCACCCTGATGGATGAGGCCTTGGAAGTCATTGTAGGTCGCGGTGATCGGGCTATTGTAGTGGACCCTGGAGGCCATCACCTGTCGTTGTTCGGCACCGCTGGCGATATCGTGCTCAATCCCTTTGATACGCGCTCGCCGGGTTGGTGCGTGTTCAATGAGATTCGGCGCGACTTCGACTACTTCCGGCTGGCCAAGTCGCTGATCCCGGATGGCCACGGCCCCGATGCGAGCTGGCATTTTTATGCGCAGATCCTGGCGGCGGAAGGCATGCGCGTCCTGATGCGCCAGGGCGAAAACTCCACCTCTGCGCTGCTGGAGCGCCTGACCATTGCCCCAGCCGAGGACCTCGCAAGATTCCTGGCCGGGACGCCGGTACAAGGCTTGTTCGACAAGGATGCCGGGCGCGCCTTGGCCAGCACGCGCTTCATCCTGACCACGTACCTCAACCCGCACCAATACCTGCGCCCCGGCGATTTTAGCTTGCGCGACTGGCTGGCCAGTGGGACGGGCAACCTGTTCATCACGTGGCGGGAAGACATGCAAGCCGCCTTGGCACCGCTGATCGCGTGCTGGGTGGATCTGCTGTGCAATGCCGTGTTGAGTCTGGCACCGGCGCGCGAGCGCCGGCTGTGGCTGCTGCTCGATGAACTGGGGGCCCTGGGGCGGCTCAACTCCCTGGAAGGTGCGCTGACGCGCGGCCGGAAACACGGGCTGTGCGTGCTGGCCGGCTTGCAGAGCACGGCGCAACTGGACCGCAGCTATGGCCGGGAGGCGGCGATCGTCATTCGTTCGTGCTTCCGGAATCTGGTGGTGCTGTCGCTGGCGCGCAGCGATCCGGAAACCGCCGAGATCCTGTCGCGGGGGCTGGGTGAGCGCGAGATCGACCGGGTGCAGCGCAGTGCGCAGAGCGGCACGCAGGGGATCTCGCACGGCGCCAACCTGCAGCGCGAGACCGAGCGGCTGGCGCTACCGAGCGAGCTGACGCAGTTGCCGGACCTGACGGCCTACGTGGCGTTGGCTGGCGATGTGCCCGTCCGCCTGGTGGAGTTCGCGCCGGTGGATCGGCCGGTGGTGCACGTGGCGTTTGAGGAGGCCGGATCATGCTGAGTGTGGCGATTCTCAAAGACAGTGCGGGTGCGGGCTCCTACTACGCCGAAACCGACAACTACTACAGCCGCGATCTGGCGCCTTCGCAGTGGCAGGGCGATGGTGCCCGCCGGCTGGGACTCTCGGGGGAAGTCGATGCCCGGACGTTCACGCAGTTGCTGGAGGGGCGGATGCCGGATGGCAGCACGATCCAGACGGCGTCTCAGGGGCACCGGGCGGGGCTTGATCTGACCTTCTCGGCGCCGAAGTCGGTGTCGATACAGGCCTTGATTGCCGGGGATCAGCGCCTGGTGGAGGCCCACGACCGGGCGGTGGCCAGGACGCTCGAGTATGGCGAGGGGCTGGCGAAGTTCCGGGTGCGGGTGCTGGCGGCGCCGGTGAGCTTCGAAGCCGATGATGCGCAGTTGCTGGGCCAGGTCGCTGACTACTACCACGCGACGCTGAAGCAGGCGCCGGACGCACTGGCCTACCTGGAATCGCGCGGATTGCGCGGGGCGGCGGCGATGGAGGCCATCGACACCTTCAAGCTGGGCTATGCGAACCGCACACTGGGACTGCGCCTGCCGGAGAAGACGCGCAAGGCGGGTGCGGAGATCAGGGCGCGGCTGGAGCGGCTCGGGGTGTATCGGGAGAGCGGGCACGAGCACCTGAACGGAAGCGTGATCGTGCCGCTGTTCGACGGCGCGGGGCAGGTGGTGAACCTGTACGGTCGCAAGGTCACGCCGAACCTGCGGGCGGGCACGGCGCAGCACCTGTACCTGCCGGGAGCGCGCCGGGGGCTGTTCAACCGGGGGGTGTTCGCGCCGGGGGCGTGCGAGGAAGTGATCGTGTGCGAGGCGCTGATCGATGCGCTGACCTTCTGGTGCGCGGGCTTCCGCAACGTGACCAGTGCCTATGGCATCGAGGGGGTGACCGAGGAACTGATCGAGGCGATCCGCGCGGCCGGCGTTGCGCGCGTGCTGATCGCCTTCGACCGTGACGAGGCTGGCGAGCGGGGCAGCGCCAAGCTGGCCGTGCAGTTGCAGGGGCTGGGCATCGACTGTTACCGGCTGCTGTTCCCGAAGGGGATGGACGCCAACGAGTACGCCTTGAAAGTGACGCCGGCGGGCAAGAGCCTGGGCTTGCTGATCCGCACGGCCGAGTGGTTGGGCAAGGGGCAGGCACCCCAGCGCGAGGTGGTGGCCACGGAAGGCGCGCCCCTCTATGCCGCTGGAGCGCCGCTTCCCTCCTTAGCTGCCGAGGCCGGGTCGATCGCGGCGCCAGTGGTCGGCGAAGAACCCGCCGACCTGCCGGTTCGGGGTGCTCCGCTGGCAGCCGTGCCGGCGCCAACACCCACACTGCCGGCGTCGCCATTGCCGCCTGCCGTTCCGGCCTCCTCTCTCCTGCCGGCAGCGGCCGTGCCGAGCGGGCCGGCGGTGGAGGTGCCGACGCAGGTCAGCGAGCGCGAGGTGGTGCTGCGCTTCGGCGAGGGTGGGCGTACGACGACGGGTTCGCGGGGTCAGGTGAGCGCCATCGCGGTGCCATCGCGGGGCCAACACGGGATCAACGCGGTGGTAGCGCAGCCGCTCCAGGCGGACGGCAGGCCAGAGCTGGCAGAGCCTGAGGCCGATCCTGCCGAGGTCCTGGCCGGTACGCCGGGCCCGGGTGAGGCAGCCGATGTCCTGTCGTACCGTCATGCGGTGGCCGGTCCCTCCTTAGCTGCCGTACCGGCGCTGTGATGGGCACGCCCAGCATCAAGCGCAACAAGCTGGCGGCGCCGACGACCAAGCCCAAGGCGTCGCGGCGGCGGCGCGTCAGTGCGGAACCGGCGGTGCTCGCGCACAACGCGCTGACGCGCTACCAGGCAGCCTTCCACGAATGGGAAGCCGTGGTGGGCTACTCGCCGCGCACGATTGCCGCCCAGCACCACGCCATCGAGCGCTTCATCGCCTGGGCCGACGAGCGCAGCCTGAACCGTCCGCAGGACATCACGCGGCCGATCCTGGAGCGCTACCAGCGCCACATCTACCACTACCGCAAGGCCAACGGCCAGCCGCTGACGGTGAGCGCGCAGCTCGGGCTGATCCTGCCGCTGCAGGCCTGGTTCAAGTGGCTGACCAAGCAGAATCACATCCTTTACAACCCGGCGGCGGACCTGGACCTGCCGACCCGGCCGAAGGCGCTGCCCAAGGGCCTGTTGAGCGTCGGCCAGGTCGAGGGCGTGCTGAACAGCTGCGACACCGGCACGCCGGAGGGGCTGCGATTGCGCGCCATGCTGGAGGTGCTCTACAGCACCGGCATCCGACGCTTCGAGCTCGCTGGCTTGAAGCTGTTCGATGTGGATATCGAGCGCGGCGCGCTGATGGTGCGCCAGGGCAAGGGGTCCAAGGACCGGCTGGTGCCGCTGGGCGAGCGCGCCTGCGCCTGGGTGGACAAGTACCTGCGCGAGGTGCGCGTGGAGCTTGCGACCAGCGTGGATGAGCACATCCTGTTCCTCACTGACGACGGCCAGGGCTATGACCCCGGCGCATTGGGGGACCTGGTGAAACGGCAGCTGCTGGCGGCCGGCGTCCAGTATCCGGGGGCCTGCCACCTGTTCCGGGTGGCGTGCGCCACGCACATGCTGGAAAACGGGGCCGACATCCGCTTCATCCAGAGCCTGTTGGGCCACGCCAAGCTCGACACGACGCAGATCTACACCCAGGTATCGCTGGCCAAGCTGAAGGAGGTGCACCGCGCGACGCACCCGGCGCGGCTGCACCGGAGCAGCCGACCCGCCGGCCAGGATGCCGGACCGGTCCCGGGCGCCGCGCCCGACACCGAGGTGGCCCGCCACCGCTTCCTGGCCGAACTGCAGCGCGAAGGCGACGAGAGCGCGTCAGCCAGCGGCACGCCGCTACCAAAGGCGAAGCCGGCCTGAAGTGCCAACCCCAGCCCTGGTCGAGGGAGGAGAGGCTCGTTCCGCAGTCCCGTGAAGGGTAGCACCGTGCTCGCCGCCTCAAGGGTGCGCTGCGCCGCTGCGCGCCCTTGACCCGGCTGCGCGCGGCGCTGGCTGGGGTGGGCCAGCGGCACTCGCGGTGAGGGCCGGGCACACCAGAGGAACCACACCATGCCACGGAAAAACAGGCGCCTGACGATCGAGCTGCCGCCGGAGTTCATCGCGCTGTGCGAGCAGGACAAGATTGCCCCGGAGGTGGTGCTGCGCGGCTTCATCGCCGATCTGTGCAGCATCATGAGCTGGCAGAGCAACCCGCGCACGGACGGCTACAGCAGCAACGGCAGCGACGAACGGACCTACGCGCGGGCGTACTACGAGCGGGTTGGCTACCCGTGGTGGCACGACTGACGGTGGCACCGGCGGGCGCTACACGGTGCCCGCCGAACCGGCCAGCGCGTCGTCGGCACCGTACCCGAAAGGCCGATTGCCCGTGTGCGCCCGCGCACGGCAGAATGGCGTCTACGGAAAATTGCACGAAGAGGAACGGCCCCAAGGCGGGAAATTGCGGCAAGGGATTGAAGGGCCAGGAGAAAGCCGTCTGGCTACGGCAAAGAGGTGCCGGGGCGAGTTCAGTATCTCTTCAACTACTGCATGCATGATGGCCACTGCACCAGCAAGTGGGAGCAGGCGCTGTGGGACTACATGCCAGGCTACAAGCTTGGCACTTGCATAAGCACTGGGGATTGCACACTTCGGGAGTGGGTCGGGGCAACCGGCGACTCGGCGATGGCCGTTGTGGGTGGCGTCGAGATTCGCGGCGCTCAGCTTGCGTCGGGAGCCCTCCGGATACTTGAAACCGACGGAAGTCTCGTCATGGGGGCTTTCAATGTGGCTGGGGGTGAAGCTCGCTTCATTGGGAATCTCTCAATCGTTGGGGATTCACTCATAGTCAGTGGGGCGCACATTGAAGGCGAAGCAACGTGGCAGGAAGTTCGGGCGATGGCACAGGCAGTTGGCGCGGACTTAGGCGTATCGAAAGTTGTCATACAAGGCGGGGCACGCACAACAGGCGCAGTTCCTGGTCGGGTTCCACGCGCGATTACGATTCCAGTGCCATGATTACAGTGACGCTTCGCTCTTGGAAAAAGGGGCTTCAGACGGTTACCCTCATTGCGCTCTACAGGGACGCGACAGGCTGCAGGCTATCAGAGGCGCGAGACGCTATCGAAAGGTTCCTATCAGGAACGATGCTTGAATGTCACTTTGCAACCCTCGTCGAGGCAGAATCTTTTGCGGCAAAGGCAAGAACTATTGGCGCAAGCGCGGAAATAAGTCGCGCGGCAACTTGAGTATCTCTTTAACGATTGCATGCACAACACGAATTGCCTAAACCCTCAGGACGCTGGAAAGGGCTACGTTGACACACCTGATGGTAAGGGGAATTGGATGTGGGTTCCCCCCGGTGCTGCCGCAGCAGCGGCTTGTGGCGAATCGGTCTCAGGTAGCCTGTGTTCGAACCAATCGGTGCAAGCAAACCAAGCAATCGGTGTAGCAGTTACGGCCGTAGAGCTTGCGGTTCCGGAAACCACATTTGGCAAGATCGTATCGTTCATCGATAACGTGACGACGTACGTGTCGGCGTTCTTCCAAGGATCCCCGAATGGGGCTATTGGCACGGTAGTCGGTTCGGCTGTTGAGAAGAAGCTTACTGGTACCAGAGCCTTTTCTGGTGGTGACGCCTCTCGAGCTGGAACCCTTGTCGGTAAGGCGGTGGATACGTCTGTCGATCTTGTGAGCGGGCCATGACAGCGAAAAATAGAAATCCAAGGCTGGTGCTTTCTCTCTTGCTTGGAATATTTATTGCAGTGACGCTGTTAACGTTTTTCCGAAGTATGCGAAGCGGCCTTAGCGCAGGTTTCTTTATGGCAGTTGGGGCTTATTTCATTTTTTCCGTGATGAGTGGCCGTCCGATTTACACTGGGCATGCAGTAATTCAGCCCGATGAGTTGCCGGCATTGCGGGCTGGGCTCCTAATTCTCGGAGTGGGGTTGTATTTGGGCTCGTTCATTAGATTCCTGTTTTTTTGATATCTCTTTAGTCAGGTGGCCAGTGGACCGACGCAATTATCTGCGCCTTCCGCTCCGTAAGCGCTCCATGAACCGCAGTCTCGCGGCCGGCGGCTGAGCAGCGGACACTGGCATCATCGACCAGTACGAGGTTGGCGGTGATGAGCAGCATGGACGAATTCTGGCGCGGCCACCTGGCTGCGATCGAGGTCGAGGGGATCAGCACCAAAGCGTACGCCGAGCGCGAGGGGCTGGCAGTGCACAAGCTGTATGAGTGGCGTCGGCGCCTGCGCGATCAGATGTCGGCGGCCACCGCCGAGAGCCGCTTCGTGTCGGTGCCGGTTCCCGAAGTGCCATCGCCGGCAGCAGC
>JAGWIJ010000164.1 GCA_028873535.1 Pseudomonadota bacterium | reverse complement strand
GGTCTGTGAGCTTGGGCTTATACTGCCCGGCAGCGACCGCAGCATGCGGCCGTCACATGACCAGGCGCCCGGACAGGGCGCCGATACCAGCGAGGATACCTGACATGACCACTGGCGCCCGCCATCGCGCCCTGCCCGCGCTTCACGCTGCCAGCCTGCTGCTGTGCCTGGCCCTGCCCGGCCTGCCGGCCTGGGCCGGCGATGTCGACCTGGATGTCGACGGCAAACCCGAAGAGGCCTGCCTCAATGCCGAAAAAACCATGCGCATGGTGATGAACATCTGGGCCAACGGCGCCACGGACACCTACGCCCAGGTCAAGCCCGACATCGAGAAGGAACTCGGTGAACGCGGCGAGCGTGGCGGCAAGGTGCTCGGCGTGTTCAAGGAGATGATTCCGCGCATCGAGTCGGGCGAGTTCCTCCCCCCCAAGGTGATCAGCCGCTACGAAGGCCATATGAAGCTGCGCGCCGCCACCCACGAAGCCTGCATGAAGGCCTTGAAGAGCTGAGCACACGGCGCCCCCGGCCCGGCGCACTTCTCCCTATACTGATGACGCGTCGCACCATCGACATCACTCGGGACTGAATCGTGAGCTCACTCAATTTCATCGGCGGGGAAAAAGGCGGCGTCGGCAAGTCGGTGCTGTCCAGGCTGCTGGCACAGTACTTCATCGACAAGGGCATCGCCTTCACCGGCTTCGACACCGACCGCTCGCACACCTCGTTTGCGCGCTTCTACGCCGACTACGCGTCGCCGGTGGTGGTCGACAGCTTCGAAGGGCTGGACGAGGTGGTCAGCGAGTTCGAGCATCTCGATCCCGGGCACGTCGGCGCGCACGCGCTGACCGGAGATCTGGCGCCGCTCAACCCGGCGGCGCGCCCGGTGCCGCGCGTGATCGTCGACCTGGCCGCCCAGACGGCCGCGCCACTGGCGCGCTGGATCCACGAATCAAACCTGCTCGAGGTGATGCGGGAACTTGGCGTGAAGGTCAATTTCTGGCACGTGGCGGACGCCGGCCAGGACACCATCGATCTGCTCGATCGGCTGCTCAGCAGCTATGGCGAAGGCGCGCAGGTCATCGTGGTCAAGAACTACGGGCGCGGCAGCGACTTCTCGGCGCTCGAAGCCTCGGCGCCGATGCGCCGCGCGCTGGCGCAGAATGCCCGGGTGATCGCACTGGGCGGACTCAACGAAGCCAGCATGGGCAAGATCGACCGCCAGAATGCCAGTTTCTGGGGGGCCGTCCATCAGCGCGGCCCCAACAGCCTGGGCATGCTCGACCGGCAACGCGTCAGGTCCTGGCTCAATACCAGCTACACGGCACTCGATTCGCTGAGCCTTTAAAACGGTCGGAGTCGCTGGCGGCGCGCCCAGACGCAGGAAGCCGAACGCCACTGCGGCGATGGCGGCAGCTGGTTCGGCTCAGAAGAACATCCGCGCGGGATGCCGTGGCATCCCACGAACGGCAGCCTCCGGTGTCAGGCGGCCGGCGCTTCCGGCGCAGCGCTCTCGACCGGCGCTGACGTGGCAGCCACCAGGGCGGCCGGCACGCGGGCCTTGAGCTTTTCCTTGATACGCGCCGACTTGCCCGAACGCTCGCGCAGGTAGTAGAGCTTGGCACGACGCACATCGCCACGGCGCTTGACTTCGACGCTGGCGATCAGCGGCGAGTAGGTTTGGAACGTCCGCTCCACGCCCTCACCCGACGAGATCTTGCGCACGATGAACGAGGAATTCAGTCCACGGTTGCGCTTGGCGATGACCACACCTTCGTAGGCCTGGACGCGCTTGCGCTCGCCTTCGACCACGTTGACGTTGACGACCACCGTGTCACCGGGCGCGAACTCCGGGATGGACTTGTTGAGCCGGGCGATTTCCTCGGCTTCGAGTTGTTGAATCAGATCCATGGTCCTACTCCTTCAAAGCGTGTTCCGCCCGGAACACATCCAATAACTTCCGATCCGCCGCCGACAGCGACATCCGGTCCAGCAAATCGGGCCGACGCAACCACGTGCGGCCCAGCGATTCCTTGCGGCGCCAGCGCGCGATCTCGGCATGGTTGCCCGACATCAGCACGGCCGGCACTTCCTCGCCCTGGTACACCTCCGGGCGTGTGTAGTGCGGACAATCGAGCAATCCTTCGACAAAGGACTCCTGGATTGCCGACTCGGCGTCGCCCAGCACGCCGGGCAGTTGCCTCACCACCGCGTCGATCAGCATCATGGCCGGCAATTCGCCACCGGACACCACGAAATCCCCGATCGACACTTCCTGGTCGACGGCGCGCCGCAGCAGCCGCTCGTCCACCCCTTCGTACCGGCTGGCCAGCAGGATCAAACCCGCTCGCCCGGCCAGGCGCATCACCTCGGCGTGCGTCAGCGGCTGCCCCTGGGGCGACAGATGCACCACCCAGGTGGCGGACACGCCGGCCGCCTGCTGCCTTTGTCTTGCCGCCGCAATCGCCCTTTCCAGCGGCTGCGCCAGCATCACCATTCCAGGGCCGCCGCCATACGGGCGATCGTCGATGGTCCGGTAGTTGTTCTCGGTGAAATCCCGCGGATTCCACGTCGTCAGGGACCAGATCCCTTCCTCCCGGGCCCGGCGCGTGATGCCATAGGCAGCCACCGCATCGAACATTTCCGGGAACAGCGTGATCGCATCGACCTGCATCACTGCCTCCGGACGGGCATCCTAGTAATCCAGCCCCCAGTCGACCCGAATCCGGCGCTGCGCCAGATCCACGTCAAGTACCACAGCATCCACATAGGGCAACAGGCGCTGCCGGTCACCCTGCACCACCAGGACATCATTGGCCCCGGTCTCGAGCAGGTCCTCGACATTACCGAGCACCTCGCCCTGCACATTTACCACTTCCAGGCCGACCAGGTCGGCCCAGTAGAATTCGCCGTCTTCCGCCGGAGGCAAGGCCTCCCGGGGAATCGCCACCTCACGACCGCGCAGCGCGAACGCCTGATCACGATCTTCGACGCCGACCAGCTTGGCCACCAGATGCCCGCCATGCACATGGGCACCTTCGACTTCGACCGGCTTCCAGCCATCACCGTCCGCCAGCAGCCAGGACGGATAGTCCGCCAGGCTGTCGAGGTGTTGGGTGAAGGTGCGCAGATTCATCCAGCCGCGCACACCGTAGGGGCCGAGAATCCGGCCCATCACCACCGGTGCGTCAGGCAGCGGGCGCCTCTGCAGCAGCCGGAGCCGCAACAACCGCCTTGGCCGAACGCTTGATCAGCTTGGCGACCGCATCGCTGGCCTGGGCGCCCTGACCGACCCAGAAGGCCACGCGGTCATGCTCGATGCGCAGGGCATCGGCCGAGCCTTCCTTGGCCACCGGGTTGTAGAAGCCGACGCGCTCGATAAAACGGCCATCACGACGGTTGCGCGAATCGGCCACCACCACGTTGAAGAAGGGGCGGTTGCGGGCGCCGCCGCGGGAAAGACGAATAACGACCATAGTCTTGATCTACCTGAACTTTTGGCTAAACCGCCGGGCGGAAAAGCAGGGTTGTGTAAGCGTTTCGCTGCCCTGTCTACCCTTGCCAGTGCTGACACGCACGGGATTGGCGGCGAAAGAAAAGCCCATGATCATACCTGAGCAAGGACAGGAAGATCAATGGGTCATTTGCAGGCCTGAGCGGGTCCGCAGTCCGGTCATGGCGCGCGGTCATGCCGCACCGCGATACAACAGTCCGCGGAATATGCATGCTTTTTTGCTCACTTTGACTTTTCACCTTCACCAAATCTGGCGTAAATTGTGGACGTGGGCAGGGAGACACCGAGCCTGGCGCTGACGGGTGCACCCCAGGGGGGGGCATCGCACAGACAGGTTGCTTCCGCGCCCTGGGGGGGGGGGATTCCGGATTCTGCCGGCATGCCGGCCTGTGCAAACGCGAGGCGGCATGACGGCGAGCCAGTCCCTGGGGTTCGTGGCCATTCTGACGGTCACCATTGCAGCCATGCCGATCGTGCAGGCCAGCTGCGCGATCGAGGATGCGGCGCGCTGCATCAGCCAGCGTGCGCCAGACGGCACGCTGGTGCAGTTCCCTCGCCTGCACTGGAACGTCGTCGCCAATGCCGCCCGGGATCCTTCCGGCAGCGGCTTCCAGATCCGCTACCTGCATGGCGGCATGACGCGCGTCACGCGCAATGCCAATGCCGCCGCGCTCGGCATTCCGGGCCTGCAGGTGTCCGGTCTGTTTTACCAGCCTGCCAGGACGCCGCCGATCGTGTTTGCGCGCTATGCGCCCGGCAGCAACGCGCTGCGCGTCGACGTGCTGCGCATCGAGCGCGGCATCGACGGACGCATCAACGTGGCAGACGCCGTCTACGGACCACACCAGGGGGAACGCTTCATCGCCCGCCAGGGCTTCATCAGCGCAAGCGCACAGCAAGCCGGCCTGCCTGGCATCAACCCCTTGGCCAGCTGGAAGTCGGACAAGGACAACGTGTTCCACGACATCTGCCTGCAGTGTCCCGACGGCCACGGCGGCATCGATGCGAGCACCAGCGGCGTTGCCGTGGCGATGGGTGTAGCCATGCGCCAGGTCGGCGCCCAGCTCGGCATCCTGGCAGCGGCGCGCGAATGGATCGACGTGCAGGAGGACAGCAGCGGTGGGCTGCTGTGGTCCACCGTGACCGTCAAGGTCAGCGGCTATGCGCGACCGGACTGGTGGATCGCCAGCCCCATTGGCGCCCAGATCGCCGGCGCCACCCACCTCGGCACCTGCGCACTGGCAGGCGAATCGCCATGCCGGCCCGAGCACGTAGTCAACGCCGGCATCCAACTCACCCCTTGGGCCGGCCCGGGCCTGCCCACCGACCAGGACCGCCTGTACTACAGCGAGAACTCGCAGAGCGGCTTCACGGTGCTGGGCTATTCGCTGATCACGGCAGCGTTGGTTGGGTTTGGGGCGTATGCGTGGGGAGGGGATATCTTGGGGGCGGACGGCCTTTCAGGTTCGCTAATGACAACACCGGCGAATGGAGTTGGACTGATTGGCAGCGCCGGCGTTACCGGGATGGCCGGCGGTCTGGGATACATGACAGCAAGCGATGTGATGCATCCAAGTGCTCCCGACCAGCAGCAAGACGGATACTTGGGGCGAACGATTTCGTCTGGTCAACTTAAGGGAGTCTCCGCCGCCCCAGGCGCGCAGCAGTCTTTGCAGATTGCATCAGAACAACTCCAAATCGAGCGCCCCCTTGCGAGTTCCCTAAGCGGCGTTAGGAAGACCTATCAGGGTTCGTGTTTAGATA
>JAGWIJ010000163.1 GCA_028873535.1 Pseudomonadota bacterium | reverse complement strand
TGGCCGGCTTTGCCACGGCGCAGGCCGGCGGACTGGCGGCGGCGGAACTGCGCCCGGCGGTGTTCCTGGCGCTGGTCGCCGCCTTGTACCTGATGGTGCTCGCCAACCGCGACCCGGCGCGCGGCCTGCACGCCGCCCTGCGCCAGGGCAATCCCTGGCTGGGCCACGTGAGCCTGGCCGTGGCGGGCGTGCTGGCGCTGCTGGTGCTGTTGCCGCCCTTGCGTGCCATCATGGGTTTTGGCGTGCTGTCGTGGCAGACGGCGGAGGTCGCGGTGGCGCTGAGCGTGGCCTGCGCGGCCTGGCTGGGTGTGCACCGCATGCAACGTGACCTTGGTCACTGACGGCGCGTCCGCCAAGCGATTCAATCCCGGTCAACGCCCGCTTCGCGGGCACAGGAGCCATCCCTCATGAGCAGCAAATTTCCCGAACTCACGCGTGGCGTGTCGCGCACCCTGGGCACCCTGCGCAAGGACCTGCCGGACGTCATGACCGCCTTCAGCATGCTGGCCAAGAGTGCCAGCGCCGAAGGTGCCCTCGATGCCAAGACCAAGGAACTGATCGCACTCGCGCTGGGCGTGGCGGCGCATTGCGATCCCTGCATCGGATTCCACGTGCAGGCACTGGTGAAACTGGGCACCAGCCGGCGCGAGCTCGAAGAAGCCCTGGCCATGGCGGTCTACATGGGGGGCGGGCCGTCCTTGATGTATTCCGCCAACGCGCTCGACGCCTTCGAGGAATTCAGCACGCCCGCCACACCGGGCGCTGCATCCTGACGCCAGCGCACCGTCACAGCCGAGACCCTGCCGGCAGCAGCCGCCCGCCATGCTGACCTGTGCGCTGGGCGTCGTGATCGGACTGGTGCTGGCCCTGACGGGTGCCGGTGGCGGCGTACTGTCGGTACCGCTGCTGGTGTTCGGACTGCAGTTGCGGATCAGCGAAGCCGGCCCGGTGGGCCTGCTCGCGATCGCGCTGGCGGCCGGCAGTGGCGCCGTCCTGGGGCTGCGCGAACGCCAGGTCCGCTACCGCGCCGCCGGCCTGATGGCGCTGTGCGGCGCACTGGCTGCGCCGGCCGGCCTGTGGTGCGCCCAACGCCTGCCCAACCGTCCGCTGACCCTGCTGTTCGCCGCCGTGCTGCTGTTCGTTTCGCTCCGCATGTTGCGCCACGCCCACCTTGAAAGGCGCGCAGCGCGCAGCGGTGCCACAGCGGCCGGCAGTCCGGCAACACCCTGCGTGCAGGACAGTCGGAGCGGACGCCTGATCTGGACGCGGCCGTGCGCGCGCGCGCTGGCGCTGGCCGGCGTGCTGGCAGGCTTTCTGTCGGGGCTGCTGGGCGTGGGCGGCGGATTCGTGATCGTGCTGGCGCTGCGCCTGTCGAGCACCTTGCCGATGCCCGCCGTGATCGGCACCTCGCTCGCCGTAATCGCCATGATATCCTGCGCCGGAGCGGCCTCGGCGGCCGCCATGGGTGCCTTGGCGTGGCCGGTGGCACTGCCCTTCGCAGCGGGCGCTCTCGCTGGCCTGCTGGGAGGAAGACTGCTGACAAGGCGTCTGGCCGGTGCGCATCTGCAGATGGCATTTGCGCTGGTCGGTGCGCTGGTCGCAGTGCTCATGGTGATCCATTCACAAGGAAGCTGACATGCACTACACGATTTCGAGCACCTGGGGTCCGAGCGACCCGACACGCGCGGCAATCCCCTTCATCTTCGCGGCCTCGGCGCTGCAGGCCGGCGATACGGTGACCATCATGCTGTTCCACGATGCCGCGACGGTGGCGGTGCGCGGCGCGCACGAGAAGCTGGTGCCAGTCGGCCCGCCGGCGCGTTTCGCCGAGGTGCTGGCGCATCCTGGCGCGCGCGTGCTGGTGTGCAAGCCGTGCGCGGAAGTGCGCGGCATCGGCGTCGACCTGCTGGCGCCAGGCTGCACCATGGCCGGCATGAACGATTTCCACGCCGACGCCTCGCGCGCCGACAGCAAGGTCGTCGCTTTCTGACGTTCCTTCCGGGCGTCTGCCTGGACGCGGACACCGCAACGACGCGGCGCTGACGGTCGCCGGTCCGACGTCTCCCGACGGGGCCGCAGGGCGTCTCAGCGTGGCTGCTTGCGCTGCGCCGGCGCAGCCGGCGCCGGCGCAAACGCCGCCCGCTCGCTGGTCAGGTCCTGCAGGCGGCGTCCAACGCTGTGACAGACCAGATCGCACAGTGCGTAGGTAGCCTCGTCGGCAATGCGGTAGAAGGCGCTGGTGCCGCGACTGGTGCGCGCCACCAGACCCTGCTTGCCGAGCAAGGTCAGGTGGCGCGACATGTTGGCCTGGGTGCAGCCACAGTGTTCCGCAATCTCGCCCACGCGGCGCTCGCCGCCGCGCAGGAAATTGAGCGCCTGCAGCCGCGTGGGCTCCGCGAGTGCCTGGAAATACGCCGCCACCAGCGCCAGCGCGGCCGGTGGCAGATCCTGCATTCTGGAGATGGACGGGAGATCGGTGGCTTGCATGCGCGGCACTCCGGCGTTCTGGATTCGCGCCAGTATATCACTAATTGCTTATTTGCCTTTATACGCAAATAAGATAATAATGAACGCTCAACGTCCATGAACCCCGGGCCGACAGGCGCCCGGACTGCAAGGAGTTCCGGCATGAATCGATCCGTCCTGTGTCTGGCCGCCCTGGCCGGCTGGCTGTGCGTGCAGCCGGCCAGCGCCACCGAGGCCGCAACGCCGGCCGCGGGTCCCCAGTGGGTCACCGTCGGTGGCGGCGGCAACATGCAGCGCAGCGGCTTCGACGGCGTGGTCGAAGCCGAGCGGCAAACCAATCTTTCGGTGCAGGTGTCCGGCGCCATCGTCGAAATCGGCGTCAAGGCAGGCGATCAGGTCAAGGCCGGCCAGGTGCTCATGCGCATCGACGCACGTGCCGCCGTCCAGGGCAGTGCCGCCAGCGACGCCCAGGTGCAAGTGGCACAGGCGGGGCTCGACGTCGCACGCAAGGATTGGCAGCGCCAGCAGCAGCTGTTTGCCAAGGGCTATGTGAGCCAGGCGGCGCTCGATCGCGACGAAGCGCGCCTGAAGTCGGCCGAAGCACAACTCGCAGCCCAGCAGGCCAGCGCCGCCGCCAGCCACACCCAGACCGGCTGGTTCGTGCTGCGCGCGCCATATGCCGGCGTGATCGCCGAGGTGCCCGTGGCGAGCGGCGACATCGCGATGCCCGGCAAGCCGCTGGCCGTGCTCTACGATCCTGCCGCCCTGCGCGTCAGCGTGGCGGTGCCGCAGTCGGCCCTGCCCGGCCTGCGCGCGCCGGCGGGCATCACGCTCGCCATCCCGGGCATCGCCGGTGGCGAGTCCCTGGCGCCGACCAGCAGCCGCGTGATGCCGATGGTCGACGCGGCCAGCCATACCGTCGAACTGCGCCTCGCGCTGCCGGCGCTGCGCAAGGGCATCCGGCCCGGCATGTTCGCGCGCGCCTGGCTGCCCGGCAGCAGCCAGGCTGCCGCCGAGCGCGTGTTCGTGCCCACGGCGGCCCTGGTGCTGCGTGGTGAACTGGCGGCCGTGTACGGCCGAGACCGCAATGGCCAGGCCGTGCTGCGCCAGGTGCGCACCGGCGCCGTCGACGGCGAGCGCACCGAAATCCTGGCAGGCGTGGGCGCCGGCGACAGCATTCTCGCCAATCCGCGTGCGGTCGGCCTCAACCGGGACGGTGCACGATGAACGGATTGCCCTCCTCCGCCAGCCCGACCCAGTCGCAGCTGGGTGCACCCGGCCGCCTTGCGGCCTACTTCCAGGCGGCCCGGATCACGCCGCTGCTGGCGCTGGTGGCCCTGCTGCTCGGCGTGTTCGCCGTGCTGGTGACACCGCGCGAGGAAGAGCCGCAGATCAACGTCACCATGGCCAACGTGATCATCCCCTTCCCGGGGGCCTCGGCACGCGACGTGGAATCGATGGTGGCCACGCCCGCCGAGCAGGTGCTGGCGCAGATCTCGGGGATCGACCACGTCACCTCGCTGTCGCGCACCGGCGTGGCCATCATGACCGTCCAGTTCAAGGTGGGCGTGCCGCGGCTGGAGGCCCTGGTGCGGCTCTACGACACCGTCAATGCCAACGCCGACTGGCTGCCGCGCGGACTCGGCGTGCTGCCGCCCATCATCAAGCCGAAGGGCATCGACGATGTGCCCATCGTCAGCCTGACCCTGCACGGCAAGGATCGCGCCGTCAGCGCCTTTGACCTCGAGCGCGTCGCCCACAGCATGGAGATCGAGCTCAAGCGCGTGAACGGCACACGCGAAGTGCGTACCATCGGCGGACCGGGGCGCGCGGTGCTGGTCGATCTCGACCCGGCACGCCTCAACGGCTCCGGCATCACCGTGGCCGACCTGCGCCAGGCCCTGCAGGGCGCCAACCTGGGGGCACCGATCGGCGAGACCGTGAGCGGCAACCGCAGCGTGACTGTCGAGTCAGGTCCCTTCCTCGAAAATGCGGCCGACGTGGCACGCCTGATCGTCGGTGTGCATGCGGGCAAGCCGGTGTACCTGGACCAGGTCGCCACGGTGCGCGATGGCCCGCCGCCGCCCACCAGCTATGTGTGGATCGGCCACGGCCCCGCGCACCCGGGCGGCGCGCAAGGCGAAGTACCGGCTGTCACGCTCAGCATCTCCAAGAAGCCGGGCGAGAACGCCATCGACATCGCCAATGCGGTGGTCGCGCGCGTCGCTGCGCTGCGCAACACCGTGATCCCGGCCGATGTCGAGGTGAGCACGACGCGCAACTACGGCACCACCGCCGACGACAAGGCGCAGAAGCTGATCCACAAGCTGCTGTTCGCCACCGCCTCGGTGGTGGCGCTGGTGTTCCTGACCCTGGGCCTGCGCGAGGCCGCGATCGTCGGTGCGGCCGTGCTGCTGACCCTGACCGTCACGCTGTTCGCGTCCTGGGCCTGGGGCTTCACGCTCAACCGCGTCTCGCTGTTCGCGCTGATCTTCTCGATCGGCATCCTGGTCGACGACGCGATCGTGGTGGTCGAGAACATCCACCGCCACCAGCAGCACCACCCGGGCCGCAGCCTGACGCAGCTCATCCCCGGTGCGGTGGACGAGGTCGGCGGGCCGACCATCCTGGCCACGCTGACGGTGATCGCGGCGCTGCTGCCGATGGCCTTCGTCTCGGGCCTGATGGGTCCGTACATGAGCCCGATCCCCATCAACGCCAGCATGGGCATGGTGCTGTCGCTGGCGATCGCCTTCGTCGTCACGCCCTGGCTGGCGCGGCTGTGGATGAAAGCCACGCCGGCCCCGGCGCAGCCCTCGGCCGGCATGGGTGACCCGAAGGACGTCGCGGCGCACGCCCCCGGCCACGGCATGGCTGCGCGCATC
>JAGWIJ010000042.1 GCA_028873535.1 Pseudomonadota bacterium | reverse complement strand
AGGCGCGCACCAGCGCCACCAGCACGCCGCCATGCGGCAGCAGCAGCAGCGGCAGCACCGGCAGGTAGTACAGCACGCTGCCGCCATGACCCTGCAGGCTGCCGCCCAGCCGGCCCACGTTTTCGCGCCACAGGAAATAGCGCAGGAATTCGCCCTGGCTGAACTGGCCGTACCAGACGTACCACGGCGCCGCCACCGTCACCAGGATCAGCCACGCGACCGGGTCGAGCAGTCCACGCCAACGCGAACGGAAGGCCGGCGTGACGGCCAGGAAGGACAGCAGCACCAGGCCAGGCACGACCAGCGCCAGCGGTCCCTTGGCGAGCACGCCGAGCCCAGCCAGCAGCGCTGCCTGCCACAGTGCCGTGCGCCGGCCCTGTTCCAGCCATTCCCACAAGGCCAGCAGGGTGCCCGTCAGCAGCAGCACCACCAGCGCATCCATGGTGGCAGCACGCCCCACCACCACCATGCCGGCGCAGGTCACCGCAAGCCAGGCCGCGATGGTGGCGGCGCGCGGATTGCGGCGTCGGCCCCACCAGCGCATCAGCAGCACGGCCCAGGCCACGGTACACAGCGCGCTGGGCAGGCGGAACGCCCATTCGGCCGGCCCTGCCAGGCGCACCAACGGCGCCTGCAGCCAGAACAGCAGGATCGGCTTTTCGTAGAAGGCATGACCGTTGAGCGTCGGCGCCAGCCAGTTCGGCGAGCGTGCCAGCTCGCTGGCGATTTCGCTGTACTCGCCCTCGTCCTCGTCGACCAGGGGCAGGCAGCCCAGCGTGAGCACGGCCACGATCGCGACGATGGCGAGCAGGATGCGACCCGACCACCAGGGTGGCGCGGACGCAGGACGGGGAGCGAGTGGAATGGCCGACATGACGCCGCGGATTATCGCCGCTTGTGTGAGCTGCGTCAGCACAGCCCGCAGCGGCTCATGTATCCTCAAAGCCATGAAGCCCCGTCCGCCCTGCCCTGCCGCGGAGGGCAGGGGTGCGAAGAATTCTTCCCTCGAGGACTTCCCATGGCAAAAACCACCCGCAAGGCCCTGATACCCGCCACGCTGATCCCAGGTGACGGCATCGGACCGGAAATCGTCAAGGCCACCTTGGCCATTCTGGATGCACTCGGCGCCCCGTTCGCATGGGACGTGCAGTCGGCCGGGATGGCGGCACTCAAGGACCACCTCGATCCTCTGCCCGAAGCCACCCTGACCAGCATCCGGCGCAACGGCCTCGCGCTCAAGGGTCCGCTGACCACGCCCGTAGGCGGCGGCTTCCGTTCGATCAACGTGCGGCTGCGCGAGGAATTCAAGCTGTTCGGCAATGTGCGTCCGGGCAAGACCGTGATTCCCGGTGGCCGCTACGAAGACATCGACCTGGTGCTGATCCGCGAGAACCTGGAAGGACTGTACGTGGGCTTCGACCACTACATCCCGATCGACAACGATCCGCATGGTGCCGCGATCTCGTCGGGCGTCAACACGCGCGCCGGCAGCCGCCGCATCTCGCGATTCGCCTTCGAATATGCGGTGCGCAACGGCCGCAAGAAAGTCACCATCGTGCACAAGGCCAACATCCTCAAGGCGCTGACCGGCATCTTCCTCGAGACCGCGCTGGAAATCGGCAAGGAATACCAGGACCGCCTGCAGATCGAGGAGCGCATCGTCGACGCCTGCGCCATGCAGCTGGTGATGAACCCCTGGCAATTCGATGTCATTCTCACCACCAACCTGTTCGGCGACATCCTGTCCGACGAGATCGCCGGCCTGGTCGGCGGCCTCGGGATGGCGCCGGGCGCCAATATCGGCGAGCACGCGGCCATTTTCGAGGCGGTGCACGGCTCGGCGCCTGACATCGCGGGGCGCGGCATCGCCAATCCGATCGCGCTGCTGTATGCCGCCGCCATGATGCTGGACCACGTCGACCGCCAGGATCTGGCCACGCGGCTGCGCGATGCCATCCACAACACCACCGTGATCGACAACGTGCGCACCGGCGACCTCGGCGGCAAGGCCACCACCGTCGAAATCACCGAGGCCATCATCCGTCGCATCAAGCAAGGCGGCGATCCGGCGCCCGCGAAGGCGGCCAAGCCGGCTGCCGAAGCCGCGCCGGCGGCAGCTGCCAAGCCCAAGGCGGCATCGCCGCGCAGCCGCAAGTCCAGCTGAGCCTGGCGCTGCCCGCCAGCCGGTCAAGCGCATGAGCCCACCTTCCGGTTCCGGCCTGTTGCGTCAGCTGAGCGCGCTGCGCGCCGAGTGGCTCGGCCTGGTGCACGACGTGCTGCATCTGGCCGAACTGGAAACGCGCCGCAACGGCCAGCACCTGTTCCGCATCCTGGTGCTGGCCGTGGCGGCGGCCCTGCTGCTGGTCAGCGCCTGGCTGGCGCTGCTGGCAGGCGTGGCACTCGGCGCGATCCAGGCCGGCATGCCGCCCTTCCTGGCCGTGCTCCTGGTGGTGGCCGCCAACCTGCTGCTGGCGCTGTGGTGTGTGCGCCACAGCGTCGCGCTGGCCGGCGGCATCGGCTGGGCAGCCACCCGGCGTGCGCTGGCGCCGCGACCGGCCCCGGCCGGCACCGTGATCCCGGTCAGCGACGCGGAGCCGCCCCATGACGGCAACTGAACCCGGCCAGGGCCCACCTTCGCTCGAGGCGCAGATCGCCGCCGCCGAGCGCGCCGTGATGGATCGGCGTGCGCGCATCGAAGCCAGCACGCACGAGCTGGGACAAAGCGTGCGCCAGCGCGTGCTGCTGCCCGGGCTGCGCATTGCCGCGCTGGGCCTGTCGGCGCGCGCCCTGCTCAAACGCTACATGGCACGCCCGGCCGCGTCGGCAGGCGCCACTGCGGTTCCGCGCAGCGGCAAGGTGATGCGCCTGGCCAATCGCGCGCTGCAGGCGCTCGGGGCAATCGAGCTGGCCAAGCCCTGGCTCAGGCGCCTGCGACGGCGCTGAGACTTGCGCGCACGCGGACTGTGTGTGTCCTGGTGTGTGTCCATGCCGCGCGCCAAAGAGAAAGGGCCCTGACGAATCAGGGCCCTTCCGGTGTTACGTGGTGGAGGTAAGCGGGATCGAACCGCTGACCTCTTGCATGCCATGCAAGCGCTCTCCCAGCTGAGCTATACCCCCACAAGAGAACCGCAATTATAGACTTAGACTTTCCGACCTGACAAGCGGTCGATCATGAATTGTTCGTGACGACCCTGTTCACGCCCCGAGGCGCGCCAACGTATCCGCCAGCCGGCGGCGCACTTCGTCGCGGCCGATCAGTTCCAGCACGGCATCGATCGCAGGCGTCTGCGGCTCGCCGCACACCGCCACACGCAGAGGCACGCCAACCTGGCCCATCTTGACGCCGTGCGCTGCCATGACCTCCTTGAACAGCGCCGAAAGCGCGCCGCGCTCCCAGCTGCAGTCGGCGAAGCGGCTGTGCAGTTCGCGCAGGACCGGCAGGGTGACCGGCGTCAGATGCTGGGCGATGTGGTCCTCATGTGCATGGATCTGGCGGTAGAAGTAGATCGCGGCATCCGCAAGCTCAGGGATCAGGTGCACGCGCGGACGCACCAGATCGACCACCTGGCGCAGATCCGGCCCGCCCTGCTCGGGATGGCAGTCGCGCTCGTGCAGGAAAGGCAGGACCAGCGCGGCCAGGCGATCGAGATCGGCCACCTTGAGGTAGTGCTGGTTCAGCCACAGCAGCTTTTCGCTGTCGAAGCGCGCCGGCGAACGGCTGATGTGGTCCAGCGCGAACCACTCGACCATCTGCTGCATGCTGAAGACTTCCTCGTTGCCGTGCGACCAGCCCAGGCGCGCCAGGTAGTTCATCACGGCCTCCGGCAGGAAGCCCTCGTCGCGGTACTGCGTGCACGACACCGCGCCGTGGCGCTTGGACATGCGCTCGCCATCCGGCCCCAGGATCATGGGCAGATGGCCGAAGCGCGGCAGCGCGCCACCGATGGCGCGATACAGGTTGATCTGGCGCGGCGTGTTGTTGACGTGGTCGTCGCCGCGCAGCACATGGGTGATGTTCATGTCGAGGTCATCGACCACCACGCCGAAGTTGTAGGTGGGCACGCCGTCGGCACGCAGGATCACGAGGTCGTCGAGCTCCTCGTTGGCGAAGCGGATCTCGCCCTTGACGAGGTCGTCCCACACCACTTCGCCGTCGAGCGGATTGCGGAAGCGCAGCACCGGCTTCACGCCGGCAGGCGGCGTGGCCGTGGAGTCGCGCCAGCGCCCGTCGTAGCGCGGCTTTTCGCCGCGCTCGCGCTGCGCCGTGCGCATCTCCTCGAGCTCTTCGCGGGAGGCATAGCACCAGTAGGCATGGCCATCGCGTAGCAGCTGCTCGGCCACTTCCCGGTAGCGATCCAGGCGCTGCATCTGGTAGAACGGTCCCTCGTCCCAGTCCAGGCCCAGCCACGCCATGCTGTCCAGGATGGTCTTCACCGAGGCTTCGGTGGAACGCTCAAGGTCGGTATCCTCGATGCGCAACACGAAGGTGCCGCCGTGGCGGCGGGCGTAGGCCCAGCAGAACAGCGCGGTGCGGGCGCCGCCAATGTGCAGGAAGCCGGTCGGGCTGGGAGCGAAACGCGTGCGTACCATGATGGTCGGAATCCGGGTCCAAACCGAATATTTTATCCGAGCCGGCGGCGCGCCGCCCGATCAGCGATGAATCCTGCCAGCGTGGCACCGCCGCAACGCTCCCTGCCCTTCCTGCTGCACTTCGCGCGCCGGCACTGGCGCCTGTTCGTGCCGATGGCACTGTGCCAGCTGCTGCACTCGGTGATGCTGGCGCTGACACCCTTCGCGCTGTCGGGCATCGTGCGCAGCGCCCAGGGCGGTCCCCAGTCGACGTCGATGTCGCACGCCGTGGCACTGTTCGCGCTGTTCGCCTTGCTGGAAATCGCCGCCGGGCGTGGCGCCGGCGCCCTGCAACTGCGCTTGGCACCGATCCAGCGCCAGGCGGCGCTGCGCACGCTCTACGCCTGGCTGCAGGGCCATTCCTACCGCTACCTGCACGCCAATTTTGCGGGCGCACTGGCGCATCGCATCGGCGAGACGGCGCTGTCGGTCAACCAGATCCTGTGGTCACTGCTGTTCGACATCTCGCCGGTGGTGGTGACGCTGATCCTGTCGACCGCACTGCTGCTGCGCGCCCACAGCGCGCTGGGCCTGCTGGTGGGCGCCTGGTCCGCCGCCTTCCTGGCCACCTCCTTCCTGCTCGCGCGCACCAGCCAACCCTTCGCGCTCGCCGCGGCGGCCGCGCGTGCCGAGACCACCGGCACCCTGGTCGATTCGGTGACCCACCTGTCGAGTGCGCGCATTTTCGCGCGCATGGCACACGAACGCGCGGTGCTGGACGAAGCGCTGGCACGCGAACTCAGGACGATCCGCGTCGCCAACCGCTACACCGAACGCATCCGCTGGAACCAGGCCGCCGCCTTCGCACTGCTCAAGCTGGGCAGCCTGTTCTACGCCCTCACGCTGTGGCGTGCCGGCCAGTTGCCGCTGGCCGACCTGGTGCTGACACTCACGCTGGGCATCGTGATCATCAACGAGTCGGTCAGCCTGGGGCGCCGCTTCCTGGAGCTGTTCGAATACCTGGGCAATCTCAACAACGGCGTGCGCACGCTGCTGGTGCCGCACGAGATCACCGATCCCGCGCTGCCCGCGCCACTGCAGGTCAGCGCAGGCCGCATCAGCTTCGATGCGGTCTCGTTCGCCTATCCCGGCGGTGCACCCGTGTTCGACCGCCTGTCGGTGGAGATCCCGGGCGGACAGCGCGTGGGTCTGGTCGGCTACTCGGGTTCGGGCAAGAGCAGCTTCGTCAACCTGCTGCTGCGCCTCTACGACGTGGATGCGGGCGCCGTGCGCATCGACGGCCAGGATGTGCGCCGCGTGGCGCAGGACGAGCTGCACGCCAGCATCGGCCTGATCCCGCAGGATCCCGGCCTGTTCCATCGCAGCCTGCGCGACAACATCCGCTACGGACGCCTCGACGCCAGCGAAGACGCCGTGCGCGAGGCCGCGCGCCAGGCACGCGCCGACGGCTTCATCGCCCAGATCGCGCAGGGCTACGAGGCGCTGGTCGGCGAGCGCGGCGTCAAGCTGTCGGGTGGCCAGCGCCAGCGCGTCGCGATCGCGCGCGCGCTGCTCAAGGACGCGCCGATCCTGGTGCTGGACGAGGCCACCTCCAGCCTCGATTCGATCACCGAGCGCACCATCCAGGAAACCCTGGGCGGCAGCACCCAGGGCAAGACCGTGATCGTGATCGCCCACCGCCTGTCCACGGTGGCCCACCTCGACCGCCTGCTGGTATTCGAGGCCGGCCGGCTGGTCCAGGACGGCAGCCACGCCGAACTGATCGCCCGGCCCGGCCTTTACCAGCGCCTGTGGCAGATGCAGGCCGACGGCTTCCTGGGGGGCAGCACCGATGCCGCCGGCCACCACGACGGTGCTGCCGCCCCCGACCCGGCGCGCATCGAGGAAGCCGAAGGGGATGACAAGGTTCCGGCCACGTGATAGATTAGCGGGCTTACGTGGGCGGTTAGCTCAGCGGTAGAGCACTGCCTTCACACGGCAGGGGTCACTGGTTCGATCCCAGTACCGCCCACCACGTATTCGAGAGCCCAGGACGATCTCCTGGGCCCTTTTTCGTTGCGTCCGGAATACACTGCTGCGAACAAGTGTGGCAGGCCACCGCCTTGCCGGGATGGCGGCCCAGTGCCGGCAAGCGCCCAGGCCGAAAACGCGACAAGGAATCTGGATGAGCAACAACGTCTTGCGAGGCGGTTGCCTGTGTGGCGCGGTACGTTACGAGGCCGCGGGTGCCAGCCTCAAGGTGGCAAACTGCCACTGTTCCATGTGTCGCCGCCACAGCGGGGCTGCGTTCCTCACGTACGCCGCATTTCCCAAAGACAGCATCTGCTTCAGCGGCAAGACACTCGCCGGCCATCGATCCTCCAAGGAGGCCGTGCGCAGCCACTGCGCCAATTGTGGCAGCCCGGTTACTTTTGTCTTTGACTCGGACCCTGAAACCATATGGGTGACGGTTGGGACTCTTGATTTCCCGGACATGATCAAGCCAACAGAAAATTGGTATGTCGCCGACAAGCTGGCGTGGGTGGCACTCGATGACACTTTGCCGCAATGGCAGGGTGCTCCCGACTGAAGGCTTCCGCCTCGACAAAATTCGCGCAATCGCGCGACTTCGCCCTCGCGATCAGGCAGCTCTGGCGCGCAAGCCCATGGCACTCAAGGCCATCAAGGCAGCCTGAAATCCATCACAGAAGCGTCATGCCCGCGCACTTCGCTGCGCCACGATCAAAGGTCATCGTGCGCCCGCATCCGGCGGACGACGCGGAGCAGGCGATCAGGCAATCGGCGAAATCGGCGTTCGTGCCTTGCAGCAGGCGCAGCGCCTGCCACACGATCTCCGCGCGCTCCACCACCAGTTCCTTGGTGCGCAGCAGACCGGTGAACGCTTCGATCAGTTGGCCGCGATCGAGTCCATAGGCCGACAGCAGCACCCAGCCAAGTTCCACCATCGACACCAGGGGAATGAATCCCGGCTCTTCTGCAGACAAGGACTCGATCAGGCGCGTCGCCAGCGGCGACTGCTTGCCATCGTCCTGCATGATGTACCTGACGATGACATTGGTGTCCAGGCCGATCATTTCGCAGCAGCCCCGCGCGCGGCAATCGCGGCATTCATGTCCTCGATCGAGACCGCCTTGCGTGGCTTGCCGAACATGCCCTTGAGTGCAGTGACGGGCTGGGTCGCAGCGATGAACTCGTAGCGCCCCGGGGCCACCTCGACGAATTCCACCCGATCGCCAGCCTCGACACCGAGTGCCTGGCGCACTTCCACTGGAATCGTGATCTGTCCCTTGCTCGTCAACGTCGCGGTGGTCATGGGGGAGGCTCCGAAGTTATTTCCTTACTCTAAAGTAAGGCGAAACCACGCGCAAGTGCACCTGGGAACGATCGGATGTTGTGACGATCAACCGCCTCGCGACCGGCTGCGGCGCCTGCCCCTGCTGCGAGACCCACACAATATTCGCGCAATCGCGCGACTTCGCTTACGGTGTCGGCTTTCCCTCCGGCGCACGCTCATGACTTCCGAAACGTTCATCCCCGGCAAGGACGTGTCCTTGCAGTCTACCATTGCGACCATGCAGGCCAAGCTGGCGGCGCGCGGCTTTCACCTTGACGAGTCGTCGTGGCTCAACCCGGTGGAGTCGATCTGGTCGGTGCATGTGCGCGACCGGGAGTGTCCGATGCTGTTTGCCAACGGCAAGGGGGCGACGCAGCTGGCCGCACGTGCCAGCGCCCTGGGCGAGTTCCTGGAGCGCCTCGGCACGCATTATTTCTGGACCCACTTCTACCTGGGCGCCGAGCGCGCGGCGCGCGACTTCGTGCACTATCCGCAGGAGCGCTGGTTCAAGCCAGGGGCCGATCAGCGCTGGCCGGCCGAACTGCTGACCCCGGAGCTGCACGAGTTCTACAACCCCGGCGGCGAGATCGCGGCCGACGTGATCGTCGATTTCAACTCGGGCAATGTCGAGCGCGGCATCTGCGCCCTGCCCTATACGCGGCTGCGTGACGGCGCGCAGGTGTGGTTTCCGGTCAACATCATCGGCAACCTGTACGTCAGCAACGGCATGTCGGCGGGCAACACCGTGATGGAAGCGCGCACCCAGGCGCTGTCGGAGATCTTCGAGCGCCACATCAAGTACCGCATCATCCGCGAGGCACTGTGCCTGCCGGAAGTGCCCGAGTCGGTGATCGCGCGCTATCCGGGCATCGCCGCCGGCATCGCGGGACTGCGTGCCGCGGGTTTCGGCATCCTGGTGCGCGACGCCTCGCTCGGTGGCCGCTACCCGGTGATGAACGTGACCCTGCTGCATCCCGAGGACCAGGGCTGCTTCGCGAGTTTCGGCGCCCACCCGCGCTTCGAGATCGCGCTCGAACGCGCCCTCACCGAACTGCTGCAGGGGCGCGCACTCGACGCGCTGCGCAGCTTCCCGGAGCCGGGCTTCGACATGGAGGAAATCACGGCGGCCGCCAATCTGGAAATCCACTTCGTCGACTCGAGCGGCGTGATCAACTGGGCCTTCCTGGGTGACGAGCCGGACTTCCCGTTCTGCGACTGGAACTTCAGCACCACCACGGCCGAGGATTATGCCTGGCTTTGCAACGCCATCCACGAGGCCGGCCACGACATCCATGTCGCCGACTTCCCCGAGCAGGGCGCCTATGCCTGCCGGATCCTGGTGCCCGGCATGTCGGAGATCTATCCGGTGGAGGACCTGGAGTGGGAGAACAACAGCATCGGCATCCGCATCCGTCCGACGCTGCTGCGGCTGCCGGACATCAGCACCGAGGAAGCGCGTGCGCTGCTCGACGATCTGCAGACGGCCAACCTCAATGACGAGCGCCCGCTGTGGGAACTGCTCGGACTCGCGGCACCGGAAGGCACGGTGTGGAAGGAACTGCGCGTGGGCGAACTCAAGGCCCTGCTGGGCCTGTTTGTCGGCGACGAGGAAGCCGCACTGGACGGCTGCGACTGGATCCACCACTACCGGCAGCTGGCACCGGAGCGGCGCAAGGTCTACCGCTGCCTGGAAAACCTGCTGCGGCTGGAGCCGGGCGATGACTACCGGCGCGCGCTGACGCTGATGTTCGGCGCCGATACCCTGCGGCAGGCCGAAGCCGTGCTCGACGGCAGCGATCCCTTCTTCGGCCTGACCGCGCTGGGCAGCGACATGCAGGGCAGCGCGCAGCACCGCGGGCTGCTGGCCGCCTACGACAAGCTGTTCGCCTGAAGCGGGCTCAGAGCGTGAACATGCCCACCGTGACGGCGAAAGCGACGAACCAGCAGGCGGAACGGAAGGTCGACCAGTCGGCCAGATAGGCGACCAGGTACAGCAGCCGCGCCGCGATGAAGACCAGCGCCAGGGTATCCAGGGTGCCCTGCGGCGCGTGCTTCCAGGTCGCTGTCAGCACGGCGGCCGCGAAGAAGGGAAAGGTCTCGAAACTGTTGGCCTGCGCGGCATTGCCGCGCGCGCGGAAGCCGGTCTGGGCAGCCAGCCAGGCGCGCGGATTGCGGTTGTCGTAGCCCTTGGCCCCCCACTTGGCCGAGACCGCCGCCACGTAGGGCAACAGTCCGGCCACCATCACACACCACAGCGCCGTCGTCATTTTGTGTTTCCTGTCTGATCGTCTTGCGGCACGCCACGGTGCCGTGAATGCAAGGCTAGCAGATCCCGGCAAGGTCACGCGCCCGTGGGCCATGACACGCGCATGGCATGGTGCCAGCAAAAAGGAGGCCCGGATCGTCGATCCGGGCCCCTGGTCCAGCGGCCGGCGGGGCTTCCCGCCCCGCCGGCGGCACGCGCGGATTACTTCAGCGACACCTTGGGCGTCGGTGCCTTGTCGTTGACGGCGTCGTCGTCCTCGGCCGGCGCCATGGCGCCGGGGTAGGCGCGCTCCTCGCCCATCATGCCCTGCCACAGGATGCGGTTCAGACGGCCGGCATCGTTGGCATCTTCGTGCGCGAAATCGAGGCCCTCGAAGGCCTTGGCCCACCACTGGCCGGAATGGCGCGAACGCACCTTGGGCAGCGCGAGTTCGGCCGCGGCAGCGCTCGGCAGCGGCAGCGTCGTCTCGGCGCGCAGGATCGGCGACGGCACGGCCGTGAAGGACCATGCCCTCTGCTTGGGATCGAGCGCCTCGACCATCGGGCTGGCGCCGCCATCATGCAGGTTGAGGTGCTCCAGGCCGAGCAGGTCCTCGATGGTGCGGATGGCATTGACGGTGGTGTACTGCTCCGAGACCACGGCGTTGTGCTTGACGTAGGGGCCGATCAGGAAGGCCGGGCTGCGGCGTGCGTCGACGTGATCCGGGCCGTCCTGGGCATCGTCCTCGACGATCACGATCAGGGTGCTGTCGGCGAAGCGGCTGTGCGCCACCTTCTCGACCAGCAGGCCGACCGCGTAGTCGTTGTCGGCACCCTGCAGTTCCGGCGTATCGACGTGATCCAGGCCGTGGCCGCCGCAACCGGTGTGATCCTGCGGGAAGCGCATGATCTCGAAGTTGGGCAGCTTGTCCTGGCCGGACTTGTCGGAGGCCTCGACCCAGCTGTCGAAGTCCTGCGCCCACTCGTGCTCGCGCCAGAAGTCGGGCATGCAGGTCTGCCAGCTGCGGTAGTAGGGATCGATGTTGCCGGCCAGCGCCGCCACCGTCGGGATGGCCACGGTGGTGCCGCTCTTGCGCGGATCGCGCAGCACATCCTGTCCGGCCGGGGTGGCCATCAGGGTGTGGAACTGTCCGGCGATCTCGTCGGCGAACACGCCGAAGTCGCGCACCGACTTGCCGGCGCGCAGGGCCGCATCCCACAGGTAGCCGGCGCCAAGCTGACCGGCCGGGCCGTCCACTTCGACTTCGTTGCGCGGACCCGGCAGCAGATCGGGATCATTGGGCACCGAGGGATCGGTCTGCTGGCGCTGCGCCGCGGTGGGCAGCCACACCGTGATGCTGCCGCGCGCGTCGCCCTCGCTGTCGTAGCTCAGGCCACGCCCCGCGTAGTTGATGATGTAGGCCTTTTCGTTGGCATCGCTGGTGCGCGCCGCGGTGCTCCACTGCCAGCCGTCCATGCTCACGTCGCCGGCGACATGGAAATTGTCGAGGTCGACGAATTCGGTCGCCAGGGCATGCAGGTTGGGCGTCAGGGGCTGCGGGAACTGGGTGATGCTGGCATCGCCATTGCCCACCGGCAGGTCGCCCAGCACCTGATCGTAGGTGCGGTTTTCCTTGATGATGTAGATGACGTGGCGGATCTTGTCCTTCATCTGCGCCATCACGCTCTGGGCATGCCCGCTGAGCTGCAGGTTGAAGCCGTTGTTGCGCGCCACCTGGCGGGTCAAGCCCTCAAGTTGCTCCTGATCCGGCACCGGGATGGTCAGCAGATCGCCCTTGCTGAGCTGCAGGATGTACTGGTTCTGCGCGCCGTTGTAGTCGGTCGGCAGCAGGCAGCCGGACGGCGTGTACTGGGCCGGGATATGGCCGTCGTTGCTGCGGCAGTTGCCGGGGTTGGGGCCTTCCAGCCGCTTGCCATCGGCCACGTATAGCGTGCGGCCGTCCTGGCTGACGGTCACCGAATTGGGGTACCAGCCGGTGGGGATCAGTCCCTGCACCTCGCCGTGGCCCTCGTCATCGAGCGCGATCACCGCCAGCGAGTTCGAACCGCCGTTGGTCACGTACAGGGTCTTTTCGTCCGGCGACAGGGCCAGACCATTGGGGCTGCTGCCGACCGGCGCACGGCCGTGGAACAGGTCTTCCGGGCCCGCGGTGGCGATGCTGGTCACCACGCGGTTGGTGCGCGTGTTGATCACGTCGACCGTGTCGCTGTTGTCGCTGGCCACGAACAGCAGCGACTGGGCACGGTTGAGCAGCATGCGGTTGGGGTTGCCCTTGACGGCGACACGTGCCAGCACGCGCGGTGCCGCGCTGAAATCGACCACCACGATCTCACGGTCGCGCAGGCTCGACACGTAGGCGGTGGACTTGCCCTTGACCGCCACCCAGAACGGGAACTCGCCGCCCGGTACGCCAGCCTGGGCCGGGTCGATCTTGCCAGGACGCAGGTCGAAGGTGCTCAGCAGCGTGCCTGTGGCGGTGTCGACGATGCTGATGGCGTCGCTTTCATAGTTGGCAGCCACCAGGCGCGAGCCATCGGCGTTCACGGCGATGCCGGCCACCTGCGGGTCGGCCTGGCTGGGGTAGACCGAAGCGGCACCGATGCTGATCGGCGTGGCCGGCTCGCTCCACTTGCCGTCGCTGCCCAGGTTGAAACTGTGGACCACGTTGTCGTGCCCGCCGCTGACATAGAAGCGCTTGCCGTCGGGTGCGAAGCTCAGGCCGTCATAGGTGAACGGCACCTGCAGCACCTGGGCCAGCGCCGGGGTGGCGCGCGTGACGTCGTACACGAACACGTACTCGGTGGAATAGGCCGGGACGACATTGCCGTCGACATCGGCCAATCCGTTGTAGCCGCTGGTCAGCACCAGCAGGGTCTTCCCATCAGGGCTCAGCAGCGTGGTTTCAGGCTGTCCGGCGAGGAACTTGGTGACGTCCTGATTGGGCAGCATGTTCACGCCCGGCACCGGGGTCAGTCCAGGATTGAGATCGGTGACCGTGGCCCCGGGTGCGGCAGTAGGGGTCACCGTCTGGCCGGTGCCAAGCAGGTCGGCAGCGGCAGCGGGACCGACGGCAGCGGCAGCCAGGGCAGCCGCAACGGCGGCCGGCAGCAATCGAACAAGAATCTTGTGCATGGATGGTTCTCCCACTAGCGGTTTTCAAGCGGGCGTGAATCCTTCAGCCCTTGACATTCGGCTCGCGCCGCGAGGCGCAGATCCGGTATGCCCGATGATAGGATCGCTACCGTTACGCGAGACCCAGCGGCATGCGCGCCTGTCCTAGTCCGAACGGCGGACGCGTGCGCGTACCGCACCCGTGCCCAAGGAGACTTCCATGCGAGCGACCCTCTGCTGCCGCCTGTCCTGCATAGCCCTGCTGTTGCTGTCCACGCCGGCGCTCGCCGACGCCGAGCGCGACCATGGGTCCTACCTCAACCTGTCCGCGCTGGCGGAGCGCGAGGTGCCCAACGACGAGTTCCAGGCCAGCGTGACCATCGAGCGCAGCGACCGCAGCAGCGCGCTGACCCAGACCGCCGTCAACCGCGCCGTGGAAACGCTGGCGCAGACGGCCAAGGCGGCCGACATCGGCTTCGAGACGCGCGACTACCAGAGCATGCACATCGACGAGCAGCTGAACGCCAACAACCAGGCCAGGATTCCCGAACACTGGGTGACGCGTGCGACCCTGGTCCTGAAGTCGCAGGACCTGGAAGCGCTGGAACGCTTTCTCGGCAAGGTCAGCAGCGATGTGGCCATCGAGCGCGTCAGCAGCAACCTGCGGCGCGAGACACGACGCGCGCTGGGCAGCACGCTGCGTCGGCAGGCCATCGAGGAATTCCAGGCCAAGGCGCACGACGCGGCGGAAGGCTTCGGCTACGCACGCTACGAGGTCAGCCAGGTCAACATCAATGATGGCAGCGATCGCGGCGCCGTCGTCGACAGCGTGCCGCTGGCCGGGCCGCGCTTCAATCTGGCGATGGCGGCGGCAGCGGCGCCATCCGGGCTCACCATCACCCAGGGCCGCACCACGGTGACCGTGATCGTGAGCGGCGCGATCCGCCTGCTCGCTGCCGAGCCGCCGCGGCCGGGACGCTGAGGGCCCGGCGCCGGCTCAGTCCAGCAGCAGGCCGGCCTTTGCCAGGCGCGCCTTGAGCGCCTCGAAGCCGCCCTCATACTCCCAGTACAGCATGCGGCCGTGCGAGGAACTGACCAGCAGGTACTTTTCCGAAATCGACTGCAGACGGCCGATGTCGATCAGCTTTTCGATGAATTCCTCGGCCGGAATCTCTTCGACGATTTCCTTGTTGTTGCTGTCGTAGCCGTGCAGGACGCCGGCATTGCGCACGCGCAGGGAGATGAATTTCATGACAGGGGCAGCTTCCGTTGCAGGAGTTCGGAGCCGGCATTCTAGCGCGCCCGACGGTGTGCGCTCAGTCGCGGCCGCCCCAGCGCCAGCGCGGCGGCTCGCCGGTGAGCCAGCAGATGGCGATGAACACCGCCGTCGTCACGGCCAGCAACAGCAGTTCGGCCGACACTCCCAGATAGGGCAGCAGCAGCGCGCCGCCGAAGACATTCACGGCGGCATAGACCACCACCACCGCCCATCCCTGCCAGCAGCGGGGGGGCCCCCAACCCCAGCCGAAGCGTTTGGCTGGGAACCAGTACTGCGCGGGCGGACGATCCATCGAGCTTCCCTGGGCACGACGCGCCGCCGGTGGCGCCCGTTCGGCGCGGCCAGGGCCTCAGTCGGCGAAAGGGATCATGCTAACGTGCGCCGCCGCAATCTTCCAGCCGTCGGCGAAGCGCACCCAGACCTGGCTCTGGAAGCCACGCAGCAGCGTGTCGCTGCGCACGAATTCCACCTGGACCACGGCAAGGTCGTCGCGCCAGACGGTGATGCGCGAATGCTGGAGTTCGCGCGTGAAGCGCGGCGCCGGCACGCTCAGCCGGTGCGCGTGCAGCTGCGCACTGCCCCACTGGCGATCGGCCAGGCCATAGCGCGTGACGCGCGGGTCGTCCCAGAAAAAGGCATCGAGGCTCGCCACGTCATTGCGCATCAGGGCCTGTTCGTAGGCCTCGAAACGGGCGCGGATTTCCGCCAGGATCGCCGGGTGATCGATGTCCTGCGGATTCATCGCGCCGCCAGCCAGTCGCGCCAGCCGCCGAAGGCGCTGATGTCCTCGGCACCGGCCACGGCGGCGCCCTCGCACATGAAGCCTGGCAGACTGCGGCCGTCTTCGAGTTCCACCCGGCCAAGCCCGAGCGGATACGGGATGTCCTGCAGCAAGCTGCCGATTTCGCTGACCGGCAGTTCGTGGACCTCGACGGCGATCGAAACGCCACCGGACGCCACCCGGATCAGGCCAGGACGGTCCGGCGCTCCTCCGGGCAGCCGGTAAAGGCGGTAATGCGCGGCCGTGCGCACCGCCGCCACGAAGCGCGCGCCGCGCGCCAGCAACTGGCCGTGCAGCGGCAGGCCGCGCAAGTGGGCACCCACCACCACGAGCGGCATCACCGCTGCCGCGGCGGGCAGGCGGCGCAGCGCACGGTCAGCCGGCAGGGGCGCACGCAGGCGGCAGCCCAGCGTCAGCTCACTCGCAGCCTCCCAGCGCGCAGCCAGCCTGACCAGCGCAGCATCGCAGCCACCAGGCGCGATCAGCGTAATGCCGAACGGCAGGCCGGAAGCCGCCATCCCCGCTGGCAGCGCCACAGCCGACCAGCCCAGCAGGTTGACGAAATTGGTGTAGCGCCCGAGTTCGCTGTTGCGCAGCACCGGCTCGGCAGCGACCGCGCCGCGGCTGGGACAGGTCGGCGCTGTCGGCACCATCAGCACATCGATATCGCGCCACATCGCCGTGGCCTGCAGGCGCAGGTCTTCCAGCTGGTAGCGCGCGCGGAAAGCTGCCACGGCGTCGTGCTGGCGTGCCTTGCCGATCACCTGGCGCACCACCGGATCGAGCAGCTCGGGGTGTTCCTCGAACAATGGCTGCACCACGGCGTAGCGTTCGGCGACCCAAGGGCCTTCATACAGCAGGCGTGCCACTGCATCGAGCGGCGCCATGTCGACCGTCCGGCAAGCCAGACCCAGCGCGCTGGCACGTCCGACGGCCTGCTCCCAGGCCGCGGCGTAGCCCAGCGCGCGGTCGCACGCCGGCTCCTGTGGAATGCCCACACGCAGCGCGCTCTGGTCGTCGCCGAACCACGGCAGGCGCGGCGCGCAGCCCTGGAACGCAGGCTCACCCTGCGCGCCCTCGATCAGCGCCATCACCTCGGCGGCATCGGCCACCGTCAACGCGAACACCGAGACCACATCCAGGGTCCGGCAGGCGGGCAGCACGCCTTGCATCGGCACACTGCCAGGCGTCGGCTTCAGGCCCACCAGATTGTTGAATCCTGCCGGCACACGCCCGGACCCGGCGGTATCAGTACCGAGCGCAAAGGCGGCAAGACCGCGCGCCACCACCGAGGCCGAGCCCGAGCTCGACCCGCCGCTGACATAGTCCGGCACGAAGGTGTTTGGCACGGCACCGAAGGGCGATCGCGTGCCGACCAGTCCCGTGGCGAACTGGTCGAGATTGGTCTTGCCGATCAGCACCGCGCCCGCGTCCAGCAGACGCTGCACCACCGTGGCGTGGCGCCCAGGCAGATGGCTGAAAGCCGGGCAGGCTGCCGTGGTGGGCAGGCCGGCCACATCGATGTTGTCCTTGACCGCGAACGGTACCCCGTACAAGGGCAGCGCTTCCATGCTGCTGCGCTCCAGCCATTCGAGTTGCGCCTTCAGATCCTCGGGGCGGCAGCGCACGATCCAGGCCGGATCGCCCTCCTCCAGGCGCGCCAGCCAGGGCAGCAGCAACTCGCGCGGACGCGCCTTGCCGCCGCGATAGAGCGCGCGCCAGTCGGCCAGCGTGAGCGGCACCGTGCTCACCGAATGCCCCTCTGCTCGAGGCCGCTCATGCATGCACGCCATCCAGCACGCGCGCGCTCGCCGCGGTCCAGCCCACGATGGCGCCCTGCGCGGTGATCATCGCCAGGGTGGCCGCCTTGAATTCCGGGAAGTAGCTTTCGGTGGCATCCTCGACCAGCAGGCAGTCGTAGCCGCGATCGTTGGCTTCGCGCATCGAGGTCTGCACGCAGACCTCGGTGGTGACGCCCATGAACAGCAGGTGGCTGATGCCGCGCGTGGCCAGTTGCTGGTGCAGGCCGGTGGCATGGAAAGCACCCTTGCCCGGCTTGTCGAAGACCAGTTCGCCGGCAATCGGCGCCAGCGCGTCGATGATCTGGTTGCCTGGTTCGCCGGCAATCAGGATGCGTCCCATCGGCCCCGGATCGCCGATGCGCAGGCTGGCGTTTCCGCGCAGGCGCTTGGCCGGCGGGCAGTCGGCCAGATCGGGGCGGTGGGCCTCGCGCGTGTGGACCACCAGGCCGCCGAAGGCACGCCAGGCGTCGAGCATGCGGCGCGCCACCGGGATCACCGGTTCAAGGCGGCCCACGTCATTGCCCAGGCTGGCACCGAATCCGCCCGGCTCGATGAAGTCGCGCTGCATGTCGATGATCACCAGCGCGGTGGCATACAGCGGCGCCTGGAAGACAAATGGACGGGCATCGATCTCGAGCCGCGCACTGCCGGCAACAGGCGTCCTCATGCGGCGCGCTCCTGCGGCGCTGCAGCCGTTTCGTGGCGGCCGCCCATCCACGCGCCCAGTTCGTGACGTCGCGCGTCGCGCGCCGGGGTCTGGAAGACGATGCGCCCGCCGCTCATCACCACGATACGGTCCGACAGTTCGAGCAGTTCGTCGAGGTCCTCGCTGACCAGCAGCACCGAGCAGCCGGCGTCACGCGCGGCCAGCAGCCGGCCGTGGATTTCCGCCACCGCAGCGAAGTCGAGTCCGAACACCGGGTTGCTGACCAGCAGCAGGTCCGCCTCGCCGGACAGCTCGCGCGCCAGCACGGCGCGCTGGACGTTGCCCCCCGACAGGGTACGGATCATCGCGCCCTCGCCCTGGGTCTTGACCCCGTATTCCTCGATCCAGGCGCGCGCGCGCGCCGCCAGCCGGCGCCAGCGCACCCAGCCGGCCCAGGCGAAGGGGCTCTGATCGAATTCGCGCAGTGCCATGTTGTCGGCGACGCTGAGTTCGCCGACGCAGCCGTTGAGCAGGGGTTCCTCGGGCAGGCTGCGCACGCGCTGGCTGCGGTTCTCGGCGCGGCGCGCGTGGAAGGGCCGGCCTTCCAGGGTCACGCTGCCAGCCAGGCGCGGCCGCTGGCCGACCAGTGCCTGCATGAACTCGCGCTGCCCGTTGCCGGACACGCCGGCGACCCCCACGATCTCGCCGCTGCACACCTGCAGGTCCAGGCCGCGCACGGCCTCTTCGCCGCGGTCGCCCATCACGCGCAGGCCTTCGATCTGCAGCCGCACCGCTCCCGGCGCCGCCACCTGGAGACGGCCCACGGTGACCGGCGCGACGCGCCCCTCGCCCATCATCGCCTGCGCGAGCAGCTGCGGCGAACTGTCGGCGACCGACCCGCTGCATACCAGACGGCCGCGGCGCAGCACGCTCACGTCATCGGCGTAGGCGCTCACCTCGCGGAACTTGTGCGTGATCATCAGCACCGAACAGTCGCCGCTGTGCGCGCGTTCCCTGAGCGCCCCCAGCACTTCATCGGCCTCCTGCGGCGTGAGCACCGAGGTGGGCTCGTCGAGGATCAGCAGGCGTGGCCTGAGCAGCAGCTGTTTCAGGATCTCGAGCTTCTGCTTTTCGCCTGAGGCCAGCTCCAGCGGCCGCGCATCGAGATCGAGCCGGAACGGCGTGGTGGCCATGAAGGCCTCGAGTTCGGCGCGCACCGCGCGCCAGTCGATGCGCGCCGGCACGCGTCCGCGCGCCAGCAGCAGGTTTTCGGCAACGCTCATGCCCGGCACCACCGTGAAATGCTGGTAGACCATGCCGATGCCAAGTGCGCGCGCCGTGGTCGGCGAGGGAATGGCGGTCTCGCGGCCGTCGATCAGCACGGCACCTTCGTCGGCACGGTAGTAGCCGACCACGCACTTGACCAGGGTGCTCTTGCCGGCGCCGTTCTCGCCCAGCAGGGCATGCACGGTGCCGGGACGCACGTCGAGCGAGACCTGATCGAGTGCCGTAAAGGCACCGAAATGCTTGGACAGCCGGAAGGTCTGCAGCGCCAGGGCGGGCATCGGTCGGATCCTCAGAGGGTGTTCAGCACGTCGATCAGCGCCGGTGAATCGGCCACGGCGCCGAACACGCCACCCTGCATCTGCACCATGCTGAGCGCGGCCTGGTGGTTGCCGAAGTCGGTCGCGCCGGTGCAGTCGCCCAGGATCAGGCATTCAAAGCCGCGGTCGTTGGCCTCGCGCATGGTGGTGTGCACGCACACGTCGGTGGTGATCCCGGTCAGCACAAGGTTGTCGATGCCGCGCACGCGCAGCATCAGCTCAAGGTCGGTGGCGCAGAAGGAACCCTTGCCCGGCTTGTCGATCACCGGCTCGCCGGGCCAGGGCGCCAGTTCCGGGATGATTTCCCAGCCCGGCTCGCCGCGCACCAGGATGCGTCCGCAGGGACCGTCGTCGCCGATGCCGGCACCGATGCGCCGCGACCGCCAGCGCTTGTTCGGCGGCAGGTCGGACAGGTCGGGGCGGTGACCTTCGCGCGTGTGGATGACGTGCAGGCCCCTGGCGCGCGCCACCGCAAGCAGGCCCTGGAGCGGCCCGATCGGCGCGCGCGTGAGCGCAAGGTCGTAGCCCATCTTGTCGACATAGCCACCGATGCCGCAGAAGTCGATCTGCATGTCGATGATCACCAGCGCCGTGTTGCCGGGACGCAAGTCGCCATTCCACGGCCAGGGGTAGGGGGACGCAGCGATCACCGGCATGGCACTACTCCTCGGAACAGGATCGGAACGGTGTCCGGCGGCGCTCTCATCGCGACACGCCAAGCTCAAGCGGCGCACCACGCGCGCTGCGGGTGGGCGAGCAGCTCAGCACCAGGATCAGCAGCGTGAGCGCATACGGCAGGGCATTGAACAGGTAGTAGGCGCCGCCCACGCCGACCGACTGCAGCGCCGGCCCGATCGCGCCGGCGCCGCCGAACAGCAGGGCGGCCGCCAGACAGCGCAGGGGACTCCAGCGCGCGAAGATCACCAGCGCCACCGCGATCAGGCCCTGCCCGCTCGACAGGCCTTCGTTCCAGCTGCCGGGGTAGTAGAGCGACAGGGAGGCTCCGCCCAGCCCCGCGATGAAGCCACCGGCGACCGTGGCGGCGATGCGCACGCCGTTCACCGAAGTGCCGAGCGCACGCGCGGCGTCGGCCGAATCGCCCACCATGCGCACCAGCAGACCCCAGCGCGTGTTGGCGAAACCCCACTGCAACAGCGCCGCCAGTGCCACGCCGAGCGGGAACAGCACGTTGATGCGCAGCGCCGCCTGTACCGCCGCCGAGTTGCTCCAGCCGCCGAGTGCCAGCGATGGAATCTGCGGCGCCTGCGGCTCCATCAAGGGCTTGCCCAGGTGGAAGGCCAGTCCGGTGCCGAGCAGCATGATGCCGATGCCGACCGCCACGTCGTTGACGCGTGGCAGCGAGCACGCCACACCATGGACCAGCGCGAGCGCGGCCCCGGCCAGGCCGGCACACAGCACGCCGATCCACACCGAATCGCTCAGCCATGCCGCGCCGAAGCCGCTCATGGCCGACAGTACCAGCACGCCTTCCAGACCGAGATTGATGCGCCCGGCCTTCTCGGTCAGGCATTCGCCCAGGCTGACGAACAGGAAGGGCGTGCCGACGCGCACGGCGCCGCCGATGACGGCGATCAGGACATCCAGCCAGGCCTGCGCGCTCATCGCGCGCCCGCCACGGCGGCGATGCTGGTGCGCCGGCGCAAGGGGGCCGGCAGCGTGAACAGACGGCCACGCAGCGACTCGCTGGCCAGGATCAGCACGAAGGCGAAGCCCAGCAGCACCTGGACGGCGGCATCGGGCAGGCCCAGGCGTCGCTGCAACAGACTGCCGGCGGCGCCGAAGCCGCCGAACAGGATCGCCACCGGAATCACCGCCAGCGGCTGATGGCGCGCGACAAAGCTCACCAGGATGCCGGTATAGCCGAAGCCGGCGATCAGCGCGGCGTTGGCATTGGTGTGCACCGCGGCGACCTCGATGCCGCCGGCAAGTCCGGCACAGGCGCCACCGAGCGCGCATGCGGTCACCACCAGCCGGCCGGTGGGCAGCCCCATCAGCCGGGCCGCGCGCGGATTGCCGCCCGCCACCCGGGTGGCAAAGCCGTGCACGCTGAAGCCCAGCCAGAACGCCGCGGCAACGCACAGGCAGATGCCCCAGACCAGTCCCCAGTGCACGTCGTAGCTGCCGATGCTGCCGATGCGCAGGCTTTCCGCCAGCGGCAGCGTCGATGGCTTGTTGAGGCTGGCGGGATCGCGCAAGGGACCTTCGACCAGCTGCTTGAAGACGGCGATGGCGATGTAGGCCAGCAGCAGGCTGCTGATGGTCTCGTTGACGCCGCGCCAGACGCGCAGCCAGCCGGCCAGTGCGATCCAGCACGCACCTGCGGCCGCTGCACCCGCCAGCAGCAGCAGCGTCCCGATCCAGCCCGCCGGCGGCGTGAACAGGTAGGGCAGGCCCGCCATCGCGAGGCCGCCGAGCACCAGCGCCCCTTCGCCGCCGATGATCACCAGCCCGGCGCGGGCCGGCAGCGCCACACACAAGGCCGTGAGCATCAGCGGAGCCGAGCGCTGCAGGGTGTTCTGCCAGGAAAAGGCATCGCCGAAGGCGCCCACGAACAGCAGGCGCCACACGGCAACCGGATCACGGCCCCCGAGCGCGACAAAGATCCCGAACAGCACCAGCGCGCCAGCCAGCGACAGCAAGGGCAGCGCAAACGCCTCTGCCGTGGGCTGCCAATTGCGTGAACCCGCCATACCCCCTCCTCGACGCGCCGCCGGCGGCGTCATCAGATCTTGCCGATCACGCCTTCCACCAGGTAGTTCATCGACTCGAGTTCGATCGCCGTCTGCTGATGGGTGGTGCCCTTGGGGATGACCACCTTGCCGTTGTTGTCCTTGATCTCGCCGCTGAAGATGTCGAACTTGCCGGCGAGCATCCGGGCCTTGACACCATCGGCATGCTTGCGCGCCGCCTCGGCAACGGCGGGACCGTAGGCCGAGGTCTTGACGAACGCATCCTTGAGGCCGCCGCGCACGAAGTTCGGATGCGGCTTGCCGCTGCGCGCGGCGTCGATGATGATCCTGTAGGGCGTGATCCAGTTCCACTCGGCGCCGGTCAGGTAGGCCTGGGGCGCGAGCCTGGCCTGGCTGGCGTGGTAACCGCACACCATCTTGCCGCGCTTGGCGGCGGTTTCGACGATCACCTTGGGACCGTCGACGTGCATGGTGAACACGTCGATCCCCTGGTCGGCCAGGCTGTTGGCGGCCTCGGCCTCCTTGACCGGCATCGACCAGTCGCCCGTGAAGATCACCGTGGTGGTGATCTTGGGATCGACCGCGCGTGCGCCCAGTGTGAAGGCATTGATGTTGCGCAGCACCTGCGGAATCGGCTTGGCGGCGATGAAGCCAAGCTTGTGGCTCTTGCTGGCATGGCCGGCGATGACGCCGTTCAGGTATTGCGCCTCGTCGATGTAGCCGAAGAAGCTGCCGGTGTTCTTCGGGTGCTTGCCCTCGGTCCACAGGCCGCCGCAGTGCGCGAAGCGCACGTCGGGGTTCCTGGCCGCCACGGCCAGCATGTGCGGATCGAAGTAGCCGAACGAGGTGGGGAAGAGCAGGGTCGCACCATCCTGCGAAATCATGCCCTGCATGCTCTTCTGCACGGCCTGGGTCTCGGGCACGTTCTCCTCCTCGACCACCTTGACGCCGGCCATCTTCCTGACCACGGCCGCCGCCTCCGCATGCGACTGGTTGTAGCCATAGTCGTCGCGTGCGCCCACGTACAGGAAGCCGATGGTGATCGGCGCGTCGGCATGGGCCAGCCACGGCCAGCCTTCCACAAGCGCGCCTGCGCCCAGCGATGTGGCACTCTTGATCCACCTGCGCCGACTCCAATCGTTACGCACCATTTCGCAATTGCTCCCGGTTAATGTGACTGCAAAGTTTCGAGCGCGATATTGATGTGGCCTCAAGCAATCCACATGCCAGCGAAAATTGATGATTTTTCAATCGCATTACGCGCTTGCAAACGCTTTATTCGTCTGACACCATGCACGCAAACGAAGCGCATCGATGCAAGGCGCGCGCCCTGCTGGTGCAGTGGACTTGAAGAGGAGCAAAAGTAAATTGATTGCTGCGAAGCTTTGGCCTGCGTTAGATTGCAGTCACCAAACATTGCATGCATGCCCGGTTCTCCGGAGCCGACGAATCGCGCGCGCCGGGCATCCGGGCGCGCGCGCTGGGGAGCATGACGCTGCCGGCCAGCCTCGCCGGCCCCTGGTTGAAGGACCCGTCATGACAAGCGAAGAAAACCCTTTGGAGCGCGCAGCACACCGGCGAGACGCCCGGGCGCTTGCCCTTCTCGACGAAATGCGCCGTGATGCCCCGGCGGTGGCGGACATCGAACAGGCACTCGCCACGGCTGTGATCTCCAACAGTGACGACGCGATCGTGGCCAAGAGTGTCGATGGCATCATCCTGAGCTGGAACCGCGGTGCGGAGCGCATTTTCGGCTATTGCGCGGACGAGATGGTCGGCCAGCCGATCACGCTGCTGTTCCCGTCCGAGCGCCTGCACGAGGAGGACCGGCTGATCAGCATGATCCAGGCCGGTGAAATCGTGTCGCATTTCGAGACCCAGCGCGTGCGCAAGGACGGCACGCTGGTCGACGTCTCGGTAACCCTGTCGGCGGTGCGTGACCAGCATGGCCGCATCTTCGCCGTCTCCAAGATCGCCCGTGACATCAGCGAGCGCCTGCGTGCGGAGCGCGCACTGGCGCAGCAAAGCGAACTGCTGGCGGTCACACTGGGCTCGATCGCCGACGCCGTCATTACGGCAAACCTGGGCGGCAATATCGACTGGATGAACCCCGCGGCCGAGCGCATGACCGGCTGGCGACTCGGCGAAGCGCGGGGGCGCGCCGTGCCGCAGGTATTCCACGTTGTACATGAGGACTCGCGCGAGGCCGCGCCGAACCCGGTGGCAGCGTGCCTCGCCGGCCGCAAGGTCGTGGGCATGGCAAGCCACAGCGTGCTGATTGCACGCGACGGCAAGGAATTCGGCATCGAGGATTCCGCGGCCCCGATCTGCAATGCGCACGGGGAAATGCTGGGCGTGGTGCTGGTGTTCCACGACGTGACCGAGCAGCGGCGCCTGGCCGGCGAAATGAGCTACAAGGCCACCCACGACGGCCTGACCGGCCTTCTCAATCGCACTGAATTCGAGACACGGCTGCGTCGGACGCTGCTGGGTGCGCACGAGGACGGGTCCCAGCACGCCGTGCTCTACGTTGACCTCGACGAGTTCAAACTGGTGAACGATGCCTGCGGACACGCTGTCGGCGATCAATTGCTGCAGCAGGTCTCGCGCATCCTTGCGGAGACGCTGCGCACGCGCGACACCCTGGCGCGCCTCGGCGGCGACGAATTCGGCGCGATCCTCGAGCACTGCACCACTGACAAGGCACTGAGGGTGGCGCAGAAGATCTGCGAGCAGATGGAGGAGTTCCGCTTTGTCCACGACCGGCGCAGCTTCCGGATCGGCGCCAGCATCGGCCTGGTTCCGTTGGACCGACGCTGGCCCACGCCGGCCAGCATCATGCAGGCCGCCGACACCGCCTGTTACGCCGCCAAGGAAGCTGGCAGAAATCGCGTCCACGTGTGGTTCGACACTGATCTCGCCATGCGTGATCGGCACGGCGAGATCCAGTGGGCCGAAAGGATCGGACGTGCGCTGGACGAAGACCGTCTGCTGCTCTATTTTCAGCAGATCGTGCCGGTCGCACCGGGGCACCAGGGACTGCATGCCGAAGTGCTGGCGCGCATCCGCGGCGAGGACGGCGAGATCGTGACACCCGGCGCATTCCTGCCCGCGGCCGAGCGCTTCCACCTCGCCACGCGGATCGATCGACGCGTGCTCAAGCTGGCGACCCAATGGCTGTGCACGCAGGCCGACCTCGAATCCATCGAGATGCTGTGCATCAACGTTTCCGGCCAGTCGATCGGCGATCGTGCCTTCCATCGCCACACCATCGACCTGTTCCGGGCCCTGCCACCCGGGGTCCTGCAGCGCATCTGCCTGGAGATCACCGAGACCGCGGTCGTCACCAACCTGGCCGATGCCTCACTGTTCATCGAACAGATACGTGCCTTGGGGGTCAAGACGGCGCTTGACGACTTCGGCGCGGGCGCGTCCTCGTTCGGTTACCTGAAGTCGCTGACCGTGGACATTCTCAAGATCGACGGCCAGTACATCCAGGGCGTGCTGGACAGCCCGCTGGATCGTGCGGCAGTTCGCTGTTTTGTCGAGGTCGCCAGCATGACCGGGGTCCTGACGGTGGCGGAATTCGTCGACAGCACGGCCATCCTGCAGGAGATCCGTGCGCTTGGCGTGGACTTCGCACAGGGCTTCCTGTTGCACCGGCCGGAGCCGCTGGAACAGGCAAGCGCCTTGTTCACCAGGGCCTGAGCACCAACTCAGGGCAGCGGCTGGTCCTTGCCTCGACGCCGGCCAGCCGCTGCATCGGTGCGCGTGAGGGCTGCGAACACTGCTGGACATGGGCGTCAGCGCTGACGGCTCGCGCTATGATGGCAGCTGCGCTTCAGGCACCGGGCAGACGCCCGGCCATCATGGACACACGCCCTCTCCCATTCCTGCCACGCCACCCCGGCACCGCCTGGTCCGGCTATCGCGCCCTGGCCGCCGCCGCGCTGTTTGCGCTGTCTGCCGCCTGCCAGGCGGCGCCGGGCGAGGTACCGATCGGCGGCATCCTGCCCGAAGCAACGCTGCAGGGCCTCAACGGACCACCGCGCAAGCTGTCGTCATTCCGCGGCAAGCCGCTGGTCATCAACGTCTGGGCGAGCTGGTGCGGTCCCTGTCGCCAGGAAGCGGCCTCGCTGGAGCGTCTGGCGTGGAGCGAGCTGGGTG
>JAGWIJ010000162.1 GCA_028873535.1 Pseudomonadota bacterium | reverse complement strand
GCCAGCAGCGCCTGCCAGCCCAGCGAGGCGCAGGTCAGGCGCGCCGGCAGGTTGGCGCGGATGGCCGCGAGCAGCGCCCAGCCTTCACCCTCCGCGGCATCCGTGCGCGATCCGTCGAGCACGCCAAGTGCGCGCGCCGCCAGCGCGCGCGCATCGGCGATGACGGTGCCGGCCACCATCCCGGTCATCAGCGAGGCATTGCCCATCGCGATGCCGCAGCATTCGCAGCTGAAGCGCACCGCCACCAGGCGATCGTGTTCGGCACGCACCTGCAACTGCAGCACGTCACCGCACATCGGATTCGACATCTCGCAGACCGGCGCGGCGCCCGGCTCGAGCCCATAGTTGCGCGCCGTGCGGATGTGATCGAGCAGCAGGCTGTCGTAGACGCGGTCGAGTGCCTCAGCCATGTTCGTCGTCCTGCCCGGCCGCTGCATCCCAGCGGCGTGCGGCACGCTCGTCGCTGTCGCGCGCATCGACCCAGCGCGCACCGGCCGGCGTGTGCTCGCGCTTCCAGAACGGCGCCTCGGTCTTGAGCCGATCCATGATGCACTCGCAGGCGGCAAAGGCATCGCCACGATGCGCCGCGGCGCACAGCACGGCAACGATGGGCTCGCCCGGCAGCAGCTCGCCGTGGCGGTGGATCACGCGCGCCGCGATCAGCGACCAGCGCGCAGCGGCAGCCGCCGCGATGTCGGCGAGCGCCTGCTCGGTCATGCCCGGATAGTGTTCGAGTTGCATCGCCTGGACCTGCTGGCCCAGATTGAGGTCGCGCACCAGGCCGGTGAACATCGCGACCGCCCCCGCCTGTGCCGACCCGGATGCAAAAGCATTGAGCTCGGCGCCGGGATCGAAGGCCGCGGACTGCACGAGCACGCTGATCAGCGCCGGCATCGGACCTCAGCCTCCGGTGACCGGCGGAAAGAAGGCGACTTCATCGCCATCCTGCACGGTGGCATCGCCATTGCACATGCGCCGGTTGAGCGCCGTGCGCACCGCGCGGCCATCGTCGAGCGCAGCCGCCAGGCGCGCATCCTGGCCGCGCAGCCAGCCACGCAACTGGGCCACCGTCAGGCCTTCGCGCGGCAGCTCGACGGCGCGTTCGGCGCTGCCGGTCTCTTCGCGCAGGCGTGCAAAAAATCGTATGGTCAACATTCGCGTTCTCCCGGCGCCGCGCCACCTGGCGCACGTCCGCCCTGCTCCAGCCAGGCCATGACGAATCCGGCCAGCGCCGGGGCATCGTTCAGATCGAGCACCGGCAGGGTTTCATCTTGCTGCGGCCGGTCACTGGCGATGGCGATGATCCACGGATCGGTCGGCGCAAGCAAGGGCGCCGGCCGGGCAGCGCGCCGCACCTCGATCCTGGGCACTGCCTCGCGCTTGAAGCCCTCGACCAGCACCAGATCGCACGGCGACAGGCGGGTGACCAGCTGTTCGAGCCCGGGTTCCGCGGCAGCGCCGACTTCGTGCAGCAGTGCCCAGCGCTGCGCCGAGCTCACCAGCACCTCGTAGGCGCCGGCCTCGCGATGGCGCCAGGAGTCCTTGCCGGGGGTATCGAGGTCGAATCCATGGTGGGCGTGCTTGAGCACCGAGACCACCAGGCCGCGTGCCTGCAGCAGCGGGATCAGCCGCTCGATCAGGGTGGTCTTGCCGCTGCCGGACCAGCCGGCGATGCCCAGTATGATCACGCCTGCGGCTCAATGCAGCAGGCGCGGCCTGGCACGCAGCTCCACCAGCACCTGGCGCGTTTCCTCGGCCTCGTCGGCGCCCAGCCCGCCCAAGGCCAGCGCGCTTTCCAGGTCGCTCACGGCCGCACCCCAGCATTCCATGCGACGGAACAGGTTGCCGCGCTCGCGCAAGTCGCGCGCCGAGCCGGGATCGGCCACCACCAGCAGGCTGAGCACCTTGATCGCATCGCTGATCTGACCGCCATCGGCATAGATGCGCTTGAGGTTGCGCAGCAGACGCGCAACGATGGCCCTGCGATCGGCCGGGCGCAGCCAATCCTGCACCTCGGGCCGCTCGTGCAGGTTGAGCTCCTGCTGTTCGAGACGTTCGCGCAGGCCTTGTTCCGACAGGCTCACGCCGCCATTGAAGGGATCGAGGATTACCATGCCGCGGTCCATCGGGCACTTGACCAGGAAATGACCGGGAAAGGCCACGCCTTCCAGCGGCAGTCCCAGGCCACGGCCGATTTCCAGGTAGAGGATGCACAGCGTGATCGGGATCCCCAGCCGGCGATCGATCACGGCATTGAGCAGACTGTTGCGCGGATCGTAGTAGTGCTCGTGGTTGCCGCGGTAGCCGCGTTCCTCGAACAGGAAATGGTTGAGGCGCGCGATCAGCGTCGCGCGCGAAGCGTCGGCGGGAACCTGCTGGCGCAGCGTGGCGCTATCGCCTTCGATCAACGCCGCGTAACGCTCCACGTCCAGCGCGGGATCGGCATGGCGGGCCACCACCAGCGCGGCACGCGCCAAGGGGCCGACGGTCCTGGCATCGGCAAGTGCCTCGCGCAACAGCATCTCGTCGTTCTTGATCAAGCCCGTCCCTCGCGTTCGTCCAGCGCAGGATATCACTTCACCGACCTCCCTGGCCAAGCCTCAGGATGCCGGATCAGGCCGGTGGTTCGCCGCCCTCGACCTGGCGGAAGCGTCGGCTGAGCTGGCGTCCGGTGATGGCCAGCTCCTCCAGGTCACGTCCCATCTGGGCGTGGTGGCGGGTCAGATTGTCGAGGCGCTGATCGAAGCGGCCGAAGTCGGCGGCGAGCTGCGCCAGCGCGGTGCGGATGTGCTGCGCCTGTTCGCGCGTGCGCGCATCCTTGATCACCGCGGCAGCGCTGTGCAGGATCGCAAACAGGGTGGTGGGTGAGGCCACGCAGACGTGGCGCCGCTGCGCATGTTCGACCAGCTCGGGCAGCGCGCCGTGCAGCTCGGCAAACAGCGCCTCAGCCGGCAGGAACATGATCGCGAGGTCGGCGGTCTCGCCGGGCAGGATGTACTTGTCGGCAATGGCGTCGATGTGTCCGCGCAGATCATTGCGCAGGCGGCGCCGTGCTTCGCCGCGCGCTTCGGCGGAAAGCTCGGGATCCTGCCCACGGCGGAAGTTTTCCAGCGGGAATTTGGCATCGACGACCAGCGCGCCGGTCGGCTCGGGCAGGATCAGCAGGCAGTCGGCGCGCGCACCGGTCGAAAGCACATGCTGGAAGCGGTAAAGTCCCGCCGGCAGCAGGTTTTCCACCAGGCCCTGCAGCTGGATCTCGCCGAAGGCACCGCGTGCACTGCGGTCGCCCAGCAGCGCTTCCAGTCCCACCACTTCCCGGGTCAGCTCATGCAGCTGGCGCTGCGCCACGTCGATCACCGCCAGCCGCTGCAGGACATCGGCAAAGGTCTGGTTGGCATCGCGCAATCCCTGCCCGATCCGGCCTTCGAGCGACTGCGAGGAGCGGTCGAGCAGGCGCAGGCTGCCCTCCAGCCGCAGCACCAGCCAGCCCAGCAGCAGCAGGGCGGCGACACCGACCAGCACGAGGATCGTGTTGGCCGGCACCATCACGGTCCTGGGCTCAGGCCTCGATGCCGCGCGCCGCCTTCTTGCGCTCGTGCTCGAGCAGGAAGCGCTTGCGGATGCGGATCGACTTGGGCGTGATCTCGACCAGCTCGTCGTCGTCGATGAACTCGATTGCCGACTCGAGCGTGAGCTCGACCGGGGGCGTCAGCGCGATCGCCTCGTCCTTGCCGGAGGCGCGCACGTTGGTGAGCTGCTTGCCCTTGATCGGGTTGACCACCAGATCGTTGTCGCGGCTGTGGATGCCGATGATCATGCCTTCGTACAGCCGGTCACCCGGCGACACGAACATGCGGCCACGCTCCTGCAGCTTCCACAGTGCGTAAGCCACGGCCTCGCCCTGCTCGGCAGAGATGAGCACGCCGTTGCGGCGGCCCGGCATGTCCGGGCGCAGCGGGGCATAGTCGTCGAACACGTGGCTGATCAGGCCGGTACCGCGCGTCAAGGTGAGGAATTCGGACTGGAAACCGATCAGGCCGCGGGCCGGGATGCGATAGTCCAGGCGGACCCGGCCGCGCCCGTCCGGCGCCATGTCCTGCAGGTCTCCGCGGCGCTCGCCCAGGGCCTGCATCACCGCACCTTGGTGGCCCTCCTCGACGTCCACCGTGAGCATTTCGATCGGCTCGCATTTCTCGCCGTTGACCTCGCGGATCAGCACGCGCGGACGCGACACGGCCAGCTCGTAGCCTTCGCGGCGCATGTTCTCGAGCAGGATGGTGAGGTGCAGTTCACCGCGACCGGACACCAGGAACACGTCGGTGTCGTCGGTCTCCTCGACGCGCATCGCCACATTGCTCAGCAGTTCCTTGGTGAGCCGCTCGCGGATCTGGCGGCTGGTCACGAACTTGCCTTCGGTACCGGCCAGCGGCGAGGTGTTGACCTGGAAATTCATGGTCAGCGTCGGCTCGTCCACCGTCATCAGCGGCAGCCCTTCGGGGTGGTCGAGGTCGGTGATGGTCAGGCCGATGCCGATGTCCTCGATGCCGTTGATGGCAATGATGTCACCCGCCTCGGCGCTTTCGAAGGGCACCCGCTCCAGGCCGCGGAAACCCAGCACCTGGTTGACCTTGGCACGCTTGGGCGTGCCATCGGGTCCGGAAATCACCAGCACTTCCTGGTTGGGACGGATGCGGCCGCGGCGCACGCGGCCGATGCCGATGCGACCCACGAAGGTCGAGTAGTCGAGCGAGGTGATCTGCAGCTGCAGGCCGCCTTCGGGATCGCCGGCACGGTCCGGCACGTGTTCCAGCACGGCCTGGAACAGCGCGCGCATGTCGTCCGGGCGCTCCTTCGGATCGAGGCTGGCATAGCCCTGCAGGGCCGAGGCGTAGACCACCGGGAAATCGAGCTGCTCGTCGTTGGCACCGAGCTTGTCGAAGAGGTCGAAGGTCTGGTTGACCACCCAGTCGGGACGGGCGCCCGGACGGTCGATCTTGTTGACCACCACGATCGGCTTCAGGCCCAGCGACAGCGCCTTGCGCGTCACGAAGCGCGTCTGCGGCATCGGCCCTTCGACGGCATCGACCAGCAGCAGCACACCGTCAACCATCGACAGCACGCGTTCGACCTCGCCGCCGAAGTCGGCATGGCCCGGGGTGTCGACGATGTTGATGTGCGTGCCTTCGAACTGGACAGCGCAATTCTTGGCCAGGATGGTGATCCCGCGCTCGCGCTCCAGGTCGTTGCTGTCCATCACGCGTTCGACCACCGCCTGGTGGGCGGCAAAGGTGGCGGTTTGCTGGAGGAGCTTGTCCACCAGCGTGGTCTTGCCATGGTCGACGTGGGCGATGATGGCAATATTTCGGACTGCGCGGGCCATGAAGCGGCTCCAAATGGAATCAACCCAGCATTTTAGCATGCTTGCTGCAGCGCACTCATGACATTCTTCAGCTTTTGTTGCGCTGCCGGAACGGCGTCGGCCGCGTCGGCCGGCCGCGCCTCATGTCGCGCCCGGCACGGCCTGCCGAC
>JAGWIJ010000161.1 GCA_028873535.1 Pseudomonadota bacterium | reverse complement strand
GAGGCAGCTGCCGCGACCTGCCGAGGCAGCGGCGCGCCCCGAACGAACGGAAAGCCTAGGTCACCAGCCCGAGCTGGCCTTCGCGGAGAAAGGTCGCCCGGTCTTCTTGAACCGACGCGGTGGGGCAAGGTCGGCCAAGTTTCCGAATGAAGTCCGAGAAGCATGTTGGATGGGCGTTGCCCTGATGTCGGCATCCTGGTCGACACCGTTGCTGCCGCCGATGACGATCTGCGGCAGCTCCCGCTGCATAGCGGCCGCCAAATAGCGCTCCTTGTGGCGTGCAGCGGGTCGAACCGTGCCTTTCACCGGCAAGAGGAACCATGCCACATCTTCGGAGGTCTGGAGTCGTGACGCGAATGTGCCTTGCAGAGCGGTGGGAATGCTCGGTCTCGCCTTACGGCGATCCCTCGGCCCTCGCTACGCGCTCGGGCCCGCCATCCGCTGGCGCGGCTGGCGTCCAACAGCCGTCCACTGGACGGCTGTTGTCGAACGCGAAAGTGGCTCCTCATCCTGCCACCGTCGTCAAAATGCAAAGAGGCTGCCATTCGGCAGCCCCTTTGCATTTTGGTGGAGGCGGCGGGAATCGAACCCGCGTCCGCAAGCCCTCTACAGGCAGTTCTACATACTTAGCCACGTGATTTGGTTTAACGCTGGCGTCGTCCACGGACAGACTGCGACAGAGCGAGCTACCTTGGATTTAAGACCCGCCGAAGTAGCCCCGACGTGTCCGATTTTCCTGTAAATGACTGTGCGGTCTGGGTTGCCCCAAACTCCGGCCCAGGAAAAAACCGGTGCACAGCCTCACCGATTAAGCGGCGAGGGCGTAGCTTTCGTCGTTGGCGACTATTGCGTGTTCCAGATGGATTTACGAGGTAGCCTGGTCCTCGGTATGCCCTGCGCTGCTTCGCAACCCACGTCGAAACCAGGTCGCCCCCGTTGATCGGTACAGCCCGGATGCCAACATCCGGAAGCTTCATTATCCCCCAAATGGGGCTGGGGTGCACCCGACACAAGGCCTGTGCCAGGGCTTGCTTCTAGGCGTGGGCCTGGGTGGGCAGGTGGCCGGTCTTGATGAACAGCAGGCAGCCTTCTGCGCTGGAGGGCAGGTGGCTGGAGCCATGCGGGCTGCGCACCCAGGTGTGCGTTCCGTAGTGGCCGTACTCGTCCTGGTAGCTGCCTTCGAGCACGAAGACTTCTTCGCCGCCGGCATGGCTGTGTGGCGTGGAGCTCGCGCCGGGTGCAAAGCGGACCAGGCCGGTTTGGGTGCTGCCGTAGCGCGACAGCACCAGGCCGTCCACGCCAGGGGCACGGCCTGGTTGCCAAGGGCAGTCGCGCCAGTTCACCACCTGGCGTTCCTGGTCTTCGGGCTGCAGATGGCGCAGCTTGACCAGCAGCAGGCAGCCACTATCGGTATACGGTGCGTGGCTGCTGCCGGCGGGGTTCTTGATCCAGGTGCCGGCCGGGTAGCTGCCGTACTCGTCGCAGAGTTCGCCTTCGAGCACGAAGATCTCCTCGCCCAGGCCGTGCACGTGGGCGCCGAAGCGCGAGCCGGGCAAGTAGCGCACCACGCTGGTGGCGCGCGCGACTTCTTCGCCGTCGCGTTCCAGTTGGCGGCGCTGGATGCCGGCGGCCGGGGAGGGCATCCAGGGGCGGGCGGTGCTGTCGACGACGGCGCGCTGCAGCAGGTCGGCATTGAGTTGCATGGCGGGCGGCCCCGTGAGGATCATTGGCGGTGGATTCTACGCCGCTGACAGTCGAACAGGTGCAGCAGGGCGCCCGGTGTTTCGATGTGGTGTGCGGCCGGCCATTCCTCGGGCGGCGCGGCATCCAGACCCAGGTAGCCGTAGCGCGCCACCACGCCGGGCATGCCGGCGGCACGTGCCGCCTGCATGTCGCGCTCGTCGTCGCCGACGTAGATCAGCTCGGCCGGCGGCAGCGCGAGCTGGCTGGCGGCACCGATCAGGGGGTCGGGATAGGGCTTGGGGCGATCGTAGGTGTCGCCGCAGACCAGGCAGCGCGCGCTTGCCAGCGCCGGCAGCTGGGCCACCAGTGGCATGGCGAAGCGCGTGACCTTGTTGGTGACAATGCCCCAGGGAATGGCGCGTGCGTCGAGCGTGGCGATCAGCTCGTCGATGCCGTCGAACAGGCGGGTGTCGCGGCACAGGCGCGATTCGTAGAGCTGGTAGTACTCCTCGCGCAATTCTTCGTAGTAGGGGTCGGCGGGCGTGATGCCGAAGCCTTCGCCGAGCATGCCGCGAGCGCCGGACGAGGCGACCGGGCGCAGGCGTTCGAGCGGCAGCAGGTCGCGACCGTAGCGTTCGAGCAGTTCGTTGAGTGCGCCGCCGAGGTCCGGCGCGGTGTCTGCCAGCGTGCCGTCAAGGTCGAACAGCACGCCTCGCACGGGGGGATCGACAGCACTCATGCGCGGCAGGCCAGCAGGTAGTTGACGCTGACGTCCTTGCCCAGGCTGTAGCTGCGCGTGAGCGGGTTGTAGCTCATGCCGGTCAGCGCGCCGGTCTGCAGGCCGGCGTTGCGGCACATGCGGCTGAGTTCGGACGGACGGATGAAGCGCGCCCAGTCGTGGGTACCGCGCGGCAGCAGGCGCAGCACGTATTCGGCGCCGATGATGGCGTACAGGTAGCTCTTGGGATTGCGGTTGAGGGTGGAGAAGAACAGGTGGCCGCCGGGCTTGGCCAGGGTGGCGCAGGCGCGGATGGTCTGCGCCGGGTCGGGCACGTGTTCGAGCATTTCCATGCAGCACACCACGTCGAAGGACTGCGGCTGGCGTGCCGCCAGGTCTTCGGCAGCGATCTGTTCGTAGTCGACCTTGGCGCCGCTTTCGAGCAGGTGCAGGCGCGCCACCTTGAGCGGGCGTTCGGCGAGGTCGACGCCCTTGACGTTGGCGCCGCGGCCGGCCAGCGATTCGGCCAGGATGCCGCCGCCGCAGCCGACGTCGAGCACCGATTTGTCGCGCAGGCCGCCGACGGTGCGTTCGATGAGTTCCAGGCGCAGGGGGTTGATGTCGTGCAGCGGCTTGAACTCGCTGTTCGGGTCCCACCAGCGGTGGGCCAGGGCGCTGAACTTCTCGAGTTCGGCGGGATCTCGGTTGGCGCTGCCGGTGCTGTCGTTCACTGCTTGGCTCATGACGGTGTCGCTGGGTGTGGGATCAAGAGGATACGCCGGTTCGCGCGGTGTGGTCCCGGGCTGCCGGGGCGAAGGCCGGCGCTCAGGTTTCGTCGCGCAGGCGGCGGCCCCAGTGCCGGGCCTGGTGGCGGATGGCGTCGATTTCAATGCGCGTGGGCTGGCGGTCGGCCAGCAGGCGCTCGCCGGCCACCCAGACGTCGCGCACCTGGGCGCGTCCGGCGCTGTAGACGATCTGCGCGATCGGATCGAACACCGGCAGGCAGTCGGGCTCGTCCAGGCGCACGGTGATGAGGTCGGCCTGCTTGCCCGGCGCGATGCTGCCGATCTGGCTCTCCAGGCCGAGGGCACGTGCACCGCCCAGCGTGGCCAGTTCCAGTGCTTCGGCGGCCGGGATCACGGCGGCGTCGCCGCTGCTTCCCTTGGCGAGCAGGGTGGCGGTGTGCAGTTCGCCGAGCACGTCGAGGCGGTTGTTGCTGGCGGCGCCATCGGTGCCGATGGCGACATTGACGCCGGCCGCGCGCAGGCGCGCCAGGGGTGCGATGCCGCTGGCGAGCTTGAGGTTGGAATGCGGGCAGTGCGCGACGCTGACGCCATGGCGCGCGTACAGCTCGATCTCCTCGTCGGTGAGATGGACGCTGTGCACGGCGATCAGACGCGGACCCAGTACGCCCAGGGCGGCGAGCCGCGCGATCGGGCGCACGCCATGGTGCTGCAGGCTTTGCTCGATCTCGTGGGCGGTCTCGTGGACGTGCAGATGGACCGGCAGGTCGAGTTCCTCGGCATAGGTCATCACCGTGCTGAAGGTGGCATCGCCCACCGTGTAGGGTGCGTGCGGTGCCAGGGCGAAGTTCAATCTGGGCGCGTCGCGCAGGACATCGCGTGCTGCGAAGCCTTTGGCCAGGTAGTCGGCGGCGTCGGAGGCATAGGGGCTGGGAAAGTCCAGCGTCACGATGCCGATGGTGGCGCGCAGTCCGCTCTCCAGGACCGCGTGCGCGGCGGCCTCCGGAAAGAAATACATGTCGTTGAAGGTGGTGACGCCGGCAAACAGGAATTCGCAGCAGGCAAGCCGGGTGCCGTCTTCGACAAACGCCTCCGATACCCAGCGAGCCTCGGCGGGCCAGATGTGGTCCTTGAGCCAGCGCATCAGCGGCACGTCGTCGCCGAAGCCGCGCAGCAGGCTCATCGCAGCGTGGGTATGCGCGTTGACCAGACCGGGCAGCAGCGCACAACCGGGCAGGCGCTCGATCTCGGCATCAGGATGGCGCGCGCGCGCCTGGGTCAGGGGCAGGATGGCTGCGATGCGATCGCCGTCGATCAGCACGGCGTGATCGTTCAGCACCTGGCCACGGGGTTCGATCGGGATCACCCAATCGGGATGCAGCAGTCGGGACATGGAGCAGACAGGGCGCAGTCGCGCGGTGGTTGGGCTTGCGGCGATTATGCCCTGTCGGCAGCGGGTGTGATCAGTTGACCTTGGCGGCAGCCGCGTTGCGCTCCTGCACGTCGTGCTGGCGGTCGTGCGCTTCGGCAGTGCGCGCCTTGCGGTCATGCTGCAGGTCGCGCGCATCGCGCCGGGCGTCCTTGCGGTCGTGGTGGATGTCGCGGTTCTCGGCTTCGCGCGCGGCTTCTTCCCGGCGTGCCGCCTTGAACTTGCCTTCCTTGATGTCGCGGTTTTCGGCGCGCTGGTCGGCGTTGCGCTCTGTGACGTCGCGAGCGATGTCGCCGCGATCCTTGGCGAGGTCCTGGCGGTCGGTGCGGATGTCGCGATTGTCCTGACGGATCTCGTGGCTGTCCTTGCGGATGTCACGATTGTCCTGGCGGACCTGGTCCACCGGGGGCGGCGCATTCTGGGCGATAGCGGGAGAGGCCAGGGCGCCCATCAGGGCGGCGATCAGCAGCGGGGTGCACTTCATGGTGGTTCTCCGTTTCGAGTGTCGGTAGGGCTGGTCTGGTTCTGGCGCGCCTGTCACCGATAACGGAGGCTTTGATCGGCGCGTTGACCGCCGACCGACATTTTTCATGCGTGGTGGGCAAGCGGAGCGCCAACTTTACGCACGCGGGACGAAAAAAAACGGGGGACTTGCGTCCCCCGTCTGAACATCAGGTCAGGACCTGATTATTCCTTCACCTCGATGGTGATCGGCTCGATCTCCACGCGACGATCCGGCTCCAGGCACTGCACCAGCTTGGCGTGCTTGAGCTTGGGGCTGCAATCGGTGGTGACCGGGTGCGCCTTGCCCAGACCTTCGGTGGTGATGCGGTCGGCAGCGATGCCGTGCGAGACCAGGTAGGTCTTGACGGCGACTGCGCGGCGTTCCGACAGGTTGAGGTTGTACTTGTCGCTGCCCAGACGATCGGTGTAGCCGGTGACCTTGACCTGGGTGATTTCAGGATGGTCCTTCAGCCGCTGTGCGATCTCTTCCAACTGCGGCGAAGCCTTGTTGAGCACCGCCTTGTCGAACGCGAACAGGTCGGTCGACTTGAGGGTGATCTTTTCCATCACCGGCTTGGGCGGCGGCGGCGGCGGCGGGGGCGGAGGCGGCGGCGGCGGGGGAGGAG
>JAGWIJ010000160.1 GCA_028873535.1 Pseudomonadota bacterium | reverse complement strand
CAGGTTGACCCCCGACAGCAGGGTGCCGACACCGGCGATCTGCAGCGACCAGATGTAGTAGTCCACGCCGACATCGGGACTGGCCGCGATGCCCGACAGGGGCGCGTAGGCCAGCCAGCCGGTGCGCGCGAACTCCCCGACGAACAGCGAGACCATCACCAGGGCCGCGCCGAAGGTGGTCATCCAGAAGCTGAAGTTGTTGAGGAAGGGGAAGGCCACGTCGCGCGCGCCGATCTGCAGCGGCACCACGAAGTTCATCAGGCCGGTCACCAGCGGCATGGCGACGAAGAAGATCATGATCACGCCGTGTGCGGTGAAGATCTGGTCGTAGTGGTGCGGCGGCAGGAAGCCCGCGTTGTCGCCGAAGGCCACGGCCTGCTGGGCGCGCATCATCAGGGCATCGGCAAAGCCGCGCAGCAGCATCACCACGGCCAGGATGACGTACATGATGCCGATCTTCTTGTGGTCGATGCTGGTCACCCAGTCGCGCCACAGCGGGCCCCACAGGCGGAACCAGGTCAGGGCCCCCAGCGCGAACAGACCACCGAGCACGACCATGGCGAAAGTCGCCACCAGGATCGGCTCGTGGTAGGGGATGGCGTCCCAGGACAGGCGTCCCAGGAACAGGTCGTCGGGAGTGGTGGTGGCTTCCATGGTCAGCGCGTGTTGGTGTTCGGGCTCGGGAGGGCAGCTGTCATCTGGCTGGCGCACATGTGGCTGCCGTCGACGCAACGGTTCAGGATCAGGTCGTACAGGTCGGCCGCCACCGTGGCATAGCGGCGCACCGGCTCCTTGCGGCTGGGTTTCTCGAGGCGCAGGTACTCCGCCGCCTCCAGTGCACCGCCGGCATCGCGATTGCCCTGCACCCAGGCCTCGAAGCCGGCTGCCGTCAGTCCGCGGAAACGAAAATGCATGTCGGAAAACCCTGCGCCGCTGTAGTTGGCCGAAAAGCCCTGATACTCACCGGCCTGGTTGATCACCGCGTTGAGACGGGTCTCCATCCCCGGCATGGCGTAGATCTGCCCCGCCAGGGCCGGCACGTAGAAGGCGTTCATGACGCTGGAGGCGGTGATGCGGAAGCGGATCGGACGGTCGACCGGCGCTGCGAGCTCGTTCACGGTGGCGATGTGCTGTTCCGGGTAGATGAACAGCCATTTCCAGTCCAGCGCCACCACGTCGACCTCGAGCGGCGCCAGGCCCGGCGGCAGCGTGCGATCGGCATCGATGCGGCGCAGCGGTCGGTAGGGGTCAAGGGTATGCGTGCCGATCCAGGTCAGCAGGCCGAGTGCGATGATGATCAGCAGTGGCGCGCCCCATATGATGAGTTCGAGCGAGGTCGAATGATCCCAGTCCGGTTCGTAGCGCGCGTCGGTGTTGGAGGCGCGGTAGCGCCACGCGAACAGCAGGGTGAGCGCGATCACCGGCACGATGATCAGCAGCATGAGCAGCGTCGACACCACCACCAGGTGGGCCTGCTGGACGGCGATGTCGCCAGCGGGGTCGAGGACCACCATCTTGCAGCCGCCGAGCAGCGCCGCGCTTGCCAGCACACCCGGGCGGAATGCTTTAATAATGCTCATGATGTTGAGAATGGTTTGGCTTATCGTGTCGACCGCGCTAAGGTAAGCGCTCGCGCAGCAGACCGCGATTGGACGTTTTGTCCCAGGTACGCCACGGTGATGGGCGTACGGAAATCCTGAAGAGGTCAACATGAGCACCAGCACCCAGATCGTCGACCAGCACGCGCACATCGAGCCGGGCGAGATCGCCATCGGCGTCGTCATCGGCCGCGCCTCCGAGTACTTCGACTTCTTCGTGTACGGGATCGCGTCGGTCCTGGTTTTCCCGGCAGTGTTCTTCCCCTTCGTATCGCGGCTGGAGGGGGCGCTGTACGCCTTCACCATCTTTGCCTTCGCGTTCATCGCGCGTCCCTTCGGCACCATCGCCTTCATGTCCCTGCAAAAGCGCTTCGGGCGCGAAGGCAAGCTCACGGCGGCACTGTTCCTGCTCGGCGTATCCACCGCCGGCATCGCCTTCCTGCCGACCTACAGCCGCCTGGGCGGCGCCTCGATCGTGCTGCTGTCACTGTTCCGCATCGCGCAAGGCATCGCGCTGGGCGGATCCTGGGATGGCCTGCCCTCGCTGCTCGCGCTCAACGCGCCGCAGCACCGCCGCGGCTGGTACGCCATGCTGGGCCAGCTCGGCGCACCGATCGGCTTCCTGATCGCCAGCGGGCTGTTTGCCTACCTGCTGGCCAACCTCGACAACATCGACTTCCTCGACTGGGGCTGGCGCTATCCCTTCTATGTCGCTTTCGCGATCAACGTGGTGGCGTTGTTCGCGCGCCTGCGTCTGGTGTCCACGGAGGAATACGCCCGTCTGCTCGATGCCAACGAACTGGAGCCCGCCAAGGTCAGCGAACTGGTGCGCTCGCAGGGCGCCAACCTGATTGTCGGCGCCTTCGCCGCCCTGGCCAGCTTTGCGCTGTTCCACCTGGTGACCATCTTCCCGCTGTCCTGGATCTCGCTGTATTCGGTGCGCTCGGTCAGCGAGTTCCTGGTGGTGCAGATGGTCGGCGCCGTGCTCGCCGCCAGCGGTACCGTGGCCTCGGGCGTGCTGGCCGACCGCATTGGCCGGCGCCGCATGCTGGGCGGGCTTGCCACCATGATCGCCGTGTTCAGCGGCTTCTCGCCGATCCTGCTGGGGGGCGGACGCTTAGGCCAGGATCTCTTCATCCTGCTCGGTTTCACGCTGCTCGGCCTGTCCTACGGTCAGGCCTCCGGCACCGTCACTGCCAACCTGCCGCTCAAGTTCCGCTATACCGGCGCAGCGCTGACCTCCGACCTGGCCTGGCTGTTCGGCGCCGCCTTCGCGCCGCTGGTGGTGCTGGGCCTGTCGGCCAACTTCGGTCTGGCCTACGTCAGCGTGTACCTGCTCTCGGGCGCCGCCTGCACGCTGGCCGCCCTGGGTGCCAACCGCGCACTGCGCTTCCTCGACAGCGACTGAGTCGCGAGCGGCGGCGCCCGGCAGGCGGTCAGCCGCTGCCGCCGCTGCGCGCCGCTGCCGCTGGCGCGGCGGCCTGCATGAGAAGCCCGGCGGCAGCATGCGCGAACCGGACCTACTGCGGATAGGCCACGATGGCGTCCAGCATGTCCATCAGGTATTCCACCCGCCCCGGCTCGGCATGCAGTTGCTGATGCAAGGCCTGCAGTTGCAGCCGGGCACTGTCCAGGCGCGACTGCGCAGGCTGCCCGTCGCCAGCGGGTGGCAGGTCGCCGAGCGCCTTGCCGGCCTCGCCAGCCACCACGGTCGCGCGCAGCAGGCATTCGTTGACCGCCAATCGGTAGGCCAGCGTCTCGCGTGCCTTGGCGATGTCCGCGAGGTGGTGCGCCAAACCCGCGCGCGCCTCCAGCTGGCGTTTGCGCAGCCGCTGAGCGTCGTCCTCGGCGCGCGCCGCCATGCTCTCGCGTTCGGCGCGGTCGTCCAGGCTGGCCTGGCGCATGCGCTGAAAGAACTCGGCGTACCGTGACATGGCCAGCGCAGCGTCGGACTGGAAGGCATCCTCGTGGCACTCGGACTCGCCGCCCACACGCTGCAGCGTATTGCGCAGGTCCTCGGTTCGCAGGACCTGGTCCGCCGTGATCCGGCGCGCGCGCGCCTCCCAGTCGTGGAACTGGGTCTGCAGGCGCTGGTTCAGGGACACCGCCGTCGCGTCCGGCAGGTCCGCGGGCGCATCGGCCCGGGCGACCGGGGATGCGGCCCCCAAGGCCAGGCAAGCCAGCACGAAAAGGGTAAACAGACGCTCGCGCGGACTATGCATGCAGGGTCTCCTGGGTCGAAGTTCGCCATCTCGACGGCAGCTGCGTGCGCCGCCGCGCGGGGCGCTCAAGTATGCCCCAGGATGGTCGTTGTACGGCCATGCCCAAGGATCCTGTGCCCATTCGCGCGTGCGCACCGCAGCCTGTGCGCGTCTGGCTGGCGGTGCTGCTGATGGCCTGGATCGCCGCCAGCGTTGGCGCCCTGATCTGGCTCGACGGCGACGCCAGCCTGCGCGGGATCCTGTGCCTGCCGCGCAGCCGCTGAGCGCGACCTCGACAGGCAAGGAAGGGCACTGTTGCGGGCCGGCGCAGCCTGCCCTTGCAAGCAACGTCAGGCGATCGCGCAGCCCGGTGCCACCGCATCGCGTTTGGCCACTTCAATGCGCACGCCATCCGGCAGAGCCACGCCGTTTTTGGCGGCAGTGATCTCGGCCAGGATCGAGATCGCGATCTCGGCGGGAGTCTTGCTGCCGATGTGGATGCCGATGGGGCCGTGCAGGCGCGCCAGCTCGGCATCGCCGAGGTCGAATTCGCGCAGCCTGTCGCGTCGCTTCTGGTTGTTCGCACGCGAACCGATGGCGCCTACGTAGAAAGCCGGCGAACGCAGGGCTTCCATCAGTGCCAGGTCGTCCAGCTTGGGATCGTGGCTCAGCGCGATCACGGCCATGCGCGCATCCGGGCGCATGGCGATCACGGCATCGTCGGGCATGTCGCGCAGCAGGCGGGCGCCGTCGCCCTGCCACTCGCCCACGTATTCCTCGCGCGGATCGCAGACCGTGACCTGGTAGTCGAGTCCGATCGCGATCTGGGTGACGAACTTGGACAGCTGACCGGCGCCGATGATCAACAGCCGATAGCGCGGGCCATGCACATTCACCAGCCTTTCGCCGTCGAAGCTCAGACCGTCGCCCGGCTGCGCTTCGCGCACCGTCGTGCTGCCATCGCGCAGTTCGAGCTGACGCGCCATCAAGCGGCCCGACTCGACGCCGGCCAGCAGCGCATCGATGCCGCTGACCGCCCCCAGCGGCTCGACCACCACCTGGATGGTGCCGCCGCAAGGCAGGCCGAAGCGACGCGCCTCTTCGGCGGAGACGCCGTAGGTCAGCACCTCCGGCAGCGTGCCCTGCAGATTGTGTGCACGCGCGCGCTGGATCAGGTCGTCCTCGATGCAACCGCCTGAGACCGAACCGACCACCAGACCATCCTCGCGCAGCACCAGCATGGCGCCGACCGGGCGCGGACTCGAGCCCCAGGTGCGCGTGATGGTGACCAGGGTGGCGCGTTGCCCGCCAGCCAGCCAGCGCGAGGCGCTGCGCAGGACTTCAAGATCGATGCTGTCCATTGAGTGACCTATGGGTATATCAGGCGTGGAAAGTTCCCTGCTGCCAGCAACAATGCCAGCAGCGCATTCATCATCCCGGCCACCACGGGTGCCGGCACCGCCGCCACTGCCGCCACAGGCTGCTGGGCGCGCCACGCCAGGCTCCAGGCCATGCCGGACAGCATGATCTGGATGGTGCTGCCCATGGTGCCGCTGGCAGGCGCGCCGCTCGCGGCTGCTGCGGCCAGCAGCAGCGCGCAGGCCATGGGCAGCCGCCCGGAACCGGTCAGGCGGGAAGGCAACACGCAGGCCGGCAGGAACATCGCGCCCAGATGCAGCGCCAGCAGCGCCTGCGGGCCCTGCCCGCCGGGACTGCAGCGTGCTGCCATCATCGGCAGCCCTCCCATCATCGGCAGCATGCTCAGGCGGGCCAGCAGCAAGGGGATCTGCTGCCGCTGCGCCCATGCTGCCGGCCGCCAGTCCGGCAGCGCGCACTCGAACAGGCCTGCGCGACAGCGTCCGGCCGATCGGGCGGCGCCGGCTGCCGGCAGCAGCGCGCACAGCACGCCGCACGCCAGCGCAGCAAGGGCCAGACGCTCACGCACTGCCAGC
>JAGWIJ010000159.1 GCA_028873535.1 Pseudomonadota bacterium | reverse complement strand
CGCTCCACTTCGGCTAAACTGCAGCCACTGCCAGGACAGGCAGATGACGCCGACGGGGGGCCGACGCCATGGAAGTGCTGCTGCTGACTGAGGAATCGCGCGCCGCGACCGGGCGCTGGTGGCTGTTTTCCGCAGTCGTCCTGATGGCGCTGGGCGCAGGCTTGCTGCTGCTCGCGGCACAGCGCGGCTTGCCGGCTGCCCATGAATCCAGTGCCGCGCGCGCCGAAGGGCCGAGCGGGCTGCTGGTGCCTTCCCCGAACGACGCTGCCTGGACCGACTACTACCGCAGCCGCCGCGATGGCGTGCGCATGTCGGTGCATCTGCCGGCAACGCGCCGGGGCGACAGCGCGATCGTGTGGGAGCGCTTTTCCGAGGCGGCGCGCGCCACCGTGGCGCTGGCCGAGATGCATTATGACTGCGGCCGGCGCACGCGCCGTTCGGCACGCATGGCCGTATATCGCAATGGGGCGCTGGACGGCATCGCCGACCTGCCGGGCGCGGCGGACCCGGTGGCGGTGGTGGCGGATTCGGTGGAACAGGATGCGCTGCTGCTGGTGTGCGAAGGCCGGCTGCCGGCGGTGGTCGACGAAGCCGACTGAGGGCGGCCGACGTCTGCGCGAGGGCTTGACCGCGCTCACGCTGCGCGCGTCCGGCATGGTGTATGTTTCAGCATCCCCAGCCCCAGGAGCCTTGCATGTCCCTTCATCCCGTCGTTGGCCGGCCGACCGTGCCGGTTCGAGCCAGCCGCCGCCTGCTTCTGACCGTTGCGGTCGCCGGCGGTCTGGCGCTGCTGTCGCAGGCTCCGCGCGCTGCGGATGCACTGTCGCTGTTGAGCAAATCTGACGCCACGGCGGGCCTGCGCGAAGCGCTCACGCGCGGCGCCAGTGCCGCTGTCGACCAGCTCGGACAGCCGGGAGGCTTTCTCGACTCCGAGCGCTTCCGCATTCCGCTGCCGCCGGCACTCGACACGGCCTCGCGCGCCATGCGCATGGTGGGCATGGGCAGCCAGGCCGACGCGCTGAGCACCGCGATGAACCGCGCCGCCGAAGCCGCCGTTCCGGAAGCCAGGACCTTGCTGATCGACGCGGTCAGGAGCATGACGGTGCAGGATGCCAAGGGCATCCTGACCGGCGGCGACGATGCCGCCACCCAGTACTTCCGTCGCACCACCCACGACCAGCTGGCGGCGCGCTTCCTGCCTATCGTGCATCAGGCCACGGCCCAGGTCGGGATGGCCCAGGCCTATGACCGCTACGCCAGCCAGGGCGCCCAGTTCGGTCTGGTCAAGGAGGAAGACGCCAAGCTCGATCCCTATGTGACCGGCAAGGCGCTCGACGCCTTGTATGCCCTGGTGGCAGACAAGGAGAAGGCGATCCGCGCCGATCCCGTGGGCCAGGGCAGCAAGCTGCTGGGCAAGGTGTTCGGCGCAGCGCTTGCGCACTGAACTGGCCGGGCAGGGTCACGAGGCAGGCCGGCAGGCCGCAAGCTTCCTGACATGACTGCAACGATCCTGGGCTTGTTTTGTGGGTAATATTCCCACGTGTGCGGCTTGATCCTGCCGTCAGACGGGTCTGCCACCCTGCGGACACCGGAGCATTCCCTGCGTCCGGTGTGATATATCTGCGGGGGGCCGAGCAAGGTGCCGGCCCCGCCTGAGCGTTCGTGGACCATTCGGCTCAGGTTAGAATCGCAGGCCGGCCTGCCGGGCAGGACCGAAAGCAGCGGGCCGGCAGCAGCCAGGCCCGCGACGAGACACATTCCACCAATCGACGAGGAACAGCTTTATGGGCATGAAGATCGGCGTCCCCCGCGAAGTCCATGCGGGTGAACGGCGTGTGGCGGCAACCCCGGAGACGGTCCAGCAACTGATCAAACTGGGTTTCGCGGTCAGCATCGAAGCCGGTGCTGGCGCGGCTGCCAACTTTTCCGACCAGGCGTATGCGGCCGCGGGCGCGCAACTGCTTGCCGACGTGCGGACGCTGTACGCCGACACCGACATCATCCTCAAGGTGCGTGCGCCCATGGCCCACCCGGGCCTGGCGGTACACGAAGCCACGCTGCTGCATCCCGGCCAGACGCTGCTGTCCTTCATCTGGCCGGCGCAGAATCCCGAACTGATGCAGGCACTGGCCGCCCAGGGCGCCACCGTGGTTGCGATGGACGCCGTGCCGCGCATCTCGCGTGCGCAGAAGCTCGACGCGCTGAGTTCGATGGCCAACATCGCCGGCTACCGCGCGATCATCGAGGCCGCCCAGCACTTTGGCCGCTTTTTCACCGGCCAGATCACGGCCGCGGGCAAGGTGCCGCCCGCCAAGGTGATGGTGATCGGTGCCGGCGTTGCCGGACTGGCGGCGATCGGCACGGCACGTGGCCTGGGTGCCATCGTGCGCGCCTTCGATACGCGCCCCGAAGTGAAGCAGCAGATCGAGTCGATGGGCGCCGAGTTCCTCGAGATGGACTTCGAGGAAGAGGGCTCCGGTCAGGGCGGTTACGCCAAGCAGATGAGCGCGGCCTTCATCGAGGCCGAGATGGCGCTGTTCGCCGAGCAGGCCAAGGAGGTCGACATCATCGTGACCACGGCGCTGATTCCCGGCAAGCCCGCGCCCAAGCTGATCACCGAGGCCATGGTGGCCTCGATGAAGCAGGGCAGCGTGATCGTCGACCTGGCGGCCGAGCAGGGGGGCAACTGCGAATGCACCGTTCCGGGCCAGGTTGCGACGGCCCACGGCGTGCATCTGGTCGGTTACACCGATCTGCCGTCGCGCCTGCCGACCCAGGCCAGCCAGCTGTATGGCACCAACCTGCGCCACATGCTGGCCGATCTCACCCCGGGCAAGGACGGGCAGATCGTGCACAACATGGAAGACGACGTGATCCGCACCGCGACCGTGGTCAAGGACGGTGCCATCACCTGGCCGGCGCCGCCGCTCAAGGTGCCGGCGATCGCGCCTGCCAAGCCGGCTGCAGCGGTGGTGGCCGCGCCCAAGCATGGCGAACCCTCGCCGCCCGCCAGCGCGAAGAGCACGGTGTACATGATGGTCGCAGCGGCGCTGCTGTTTGCGCTGATCGGCGCCACCGCGCCGGCGGCCTTCCTGCCGCACTTCACGGTGTTCGTGCTGGCCTGCTTTGTCGGCTATCAGGTGGTGTGGAATGTCACGCCGGCGCTGCACACGCCGCTGATGAGCGTGACCAACGCCATTTCCGGGATCATCGTCATCGGCGCACTGCTGCAGGTGTCCAGCCCCTCGGGTCTGGTCCAGGCCATCGCCGTGTTCTCGGTGCTGATCGCAACCATCAACATTGCCGGCGGCTTCCGCGTCACCGCCCGCATGCTCAACATGTTCCGCAAGGACTGAGGACCCGCCCGCCATGAATCCCGGATTGACTACCGTTTCCTATATTGGCGCAGCCATCCTGTTCATCCTGAGCCTGTCCGGCCTGTCGCGCCAGGACACGGCACGCCGTGGCAACCTGTATGGCGCCATCGGCATGGGCATCGCCATCCTGGCCACCGTGTTCGGCGCCGGCGTCACCAGCTATGCCGCGCTGATCCCGGCGGTGCTGGTCGGTGCCGCGATCGGCTCGGTGCTCGCGATGCGCGTCGAGATGACCGGCATGCCGGAGCTCGTCGCCATCCTGCACAGCTTCGTCGGCCTCGCCGCCACCCTGGTGGGTTTTGCCAGCTACCTGGATCCCAACGCACACTTCGACAGCAATGCCGAGCGTGCCATCCACGAGATCGAGGTGTTCGTGGGCGTGTTCATCGGCGCGGTGACTTTCACCGGTTCGCTGATCGCCTTCGGCAAGCTGCGTGGCAGCATCTCAGGCAAGCCGCTGACCTTGCCGGCGCGCCACTGGCTGAACCTGGCCGGTATCGTCGTCGCGCTGATCCTGGGCGTGAGCTTCGTGGGCACCGAGGCGCCGCAGGGCGCGCTGACCCAGTTGCTGATCATGACCGGTATCGCGCTGCTGCTCGGCGTGCACCTGGTGATGGCGATCGGCGGTGCCGACATGCCGGTGGTGGTGTCGATGCTGAACAGCTATTCCGGCTGGGCCGCTGCCGCCACGGGCTTCATGCTCAACAACGACCTGCTGATCGTCACCGGCGCGCTGGTGGGGTCGAGTGGCGCCATCCTGTCGTACATCATGTGCCGTGCCATGAACCGCAAGTTCCTGGCGGTGATCCTGGGGGGCTTCGGCGGCGCCAAGGCCTCCAGCGCGGCTGCAGCCGGCCCGCAGGGTGATGTGACGCCGATCAGTGCCGAGGATGTCGGCCAGGCCCTCACCGATGCCAAGGAAGTCATCATCGTCCCGGGCTACGGCATGGCGGTGGCGCAGGCCCAGGGGGTGGTGAGCGAGATCACCAAGCGTCTGCGCGCCAAAGGCGTGACCGTGCGCTTTGCGATCCATCCGGTGGCGGGCCGCCTGCCCGGCCACATGAACGTGCTGCTGGCCGAAGCCAAGGTGCCTTACGACATCGTGCTCGAAATGGACGAGATCAACGCCGACTTCCCCAACACCGACGTGGTGCTGGTGGTGGGCGCCAATGACATCGTCAACCCGAGCGCCCAGGACGATCCGGGCAGCCCGATTGCCGGCATGCCGGTGCTTGAGGTGTGGAAGGCACGCACCGTGGTCAACTTCAAGCGCTCGATGGCAACGGGCTATGCCGGCGTGGAGAATCCGCTGTTCTTCAAGGACAACAGCCGCATGCTGTTCGGCGATGCCAAGAAGAGCGTGGACGCGATCCTGGCGCACATTCCGGCAGCCTGAGCGGCACCGGAACCGGTGGCCCTTGCGGGCCACCGGTGGCGCACCCCCATGCGGATGTCAGGGCGCCGAAGCGACAGCCAGCGGGCCGCCGGCGACGCGATGCACTTGCGCGACCTCGCGCGAACTGCCATCTGCGCCCGCGGAGGGGCTGCCCGGACTGGCGTTCGGGGTGTTCGCGTCGCTGCCCACCGACGGCCTGGCGGCGGCAGCTGCCGCCGGCGCACGCGCAGGCGCGCGCGCGGCCTTGGCCACCGTGGTGGCCTTCGGGTGGTCGTAGCCGTAATAGGTGGTCTTGCCCGGCAGGCTGTCATTGGCCGGCGCTTGGGGTGCGTTGGCGGCCAGCGTTCCCGTGCCGCCGCTACCGGCTTGCTGATTCAGCGCCAGCTCGGTCTGCGCCACGATTTCCCGGCCGGTGGCGCCGTCCATGCTGAGCAGGTCCTGACGCACGGCCACTTCGATCAAGGTGGAGGTGCGCGTGACCGGTTCGATCTGTACGCTGACCGCGCGAGTGCCCGCCACCGCCTGGATGGATTCGACGTTGCCGTGCTGCTCGCGGTGCTTGACCTGGATGCTCATGCGGTCCAGCGCGCTCAGCACCGCCGCCTCGACCGGGGCGGAGCCCAGGCTGAAGGTGCGCGTGATGGTCGAGGACATCTGATGGTTGACGGCCACTCCGCCACCTGCCGTCACCAGGCCCATGGTGATCGGATCACAGGCGGCCAGCAGCAGGCTGGCTGGCAGCAGCAGCGGGATGAGGTGCTTCATGGACTGCCCCGGATTGCATCTTGATGACGCCCAGTATCGGGCGGCGGGCGCATCGTAACAAGGCATTTCAGGTTTTTTTGAGTATAGATTTTTGTATATATTTCATTGTCTTGTTCGCAACATATTGAGTGCATTGGAAGACATTTTCGGGGCGCCGTGGTCGGCGCGACGGGCCTGGTGCGGGTCTGGCGGCCGCGCGCTGCGCGTGCGCGCGCCAGCGGCATGCAAGG
>JAGWIJ010000158.1 GCA_028873535.1 Pseudomonadota bacterium | reverse complement strand
CAATTTTCGACCGAGCGCCAGATTGCCCTGGCGCGGGCGTTGATCGACCTCGCACGACACAGCTTGCAGGCTCGGCCGGCGTCTGCAGTGCCGCCGATTGACCTTCAGCGTCAGTTCACAACACCGGCCTTCGGGCAAGGCAGTCCGATTGGGCGCCTCGGGCGCCGGCTTTTTCGCAAGAAGCCGGGTTGGCGCGCCTGATGGCGCGGCCAATCCGGGTGCAGCCTCGATCCCGCCGTGATTTCAGGCGGCCACGGCTGCCGTCGGCAGAAAATTGAGCAGCAGGCCCGGGCTGAACAGTTCGATGCCGACCACATAGCGCGAACCGCCGTCGCCACCACCGGTTGGCGCCCGGCCCCAGACGATGCGTCCGTTGACGGTCAGGTGGATGTCGTCGGCCAGGTAGTCCACGCTGACGGCGGTGTCCGCGCTGATCGGACGTTCCAGTTCCAGGCTGATGCCGGATCGTGAAATGTCGCGCACCTGATACGCCGCCACCTGGGCGTAGGGCGTACACACGCTGAGTTTTCCCTCGGGCTGGCGACTCAGGAACAGGCGGTCTTCCGCACGCTGCTCGGTCGTGGTCGACGAGGTGAAGTACGTCAGGCCGCCCAGGGTATCCAGTTCCGTTGCCATCATGCCGTTCTCCCGGTGGCTCCGCGCCACTTCCATTCGGTATGACGGCAATTGTCGGGCGATCTTTATCGGGTCAATGCGCGGAACAGAAGCCCCTTTGGCAGCCTTTTCCTCACACGCCCGCCCGGCGTCGGCGTACCAGCCGGATCACGGCGAGCGCGCCAGCGGCAAACAGGGCACCTGTGGCGGGTTCTGGCACCACACCGGCTGAGCTGCTGCGGAACTGATCGTCCCCGCTGTGGGGCCGGTTGTCGCCGCTGCCATCGTTGAAAGACCTGGGCGCATCGCCTTGGTCCTGGATGGTGTCCGCATTGCCGCCGGTATTGCCGAAAGTGGGCGTGCCGCGCCCCTCGGTACTGGCGAAGGTGCTGTCGCGGACGGCATTGCTGGCTTGCTTGAAGCTCTGCTCCGGCGCGCTGTCGGCTGCCGCGGGAAGCGTGGCGACCAGCAGGACGGCGAGCCCAGCAGTGGCGATTGAGTGTTGGTGCAAAGGGATCATGATGTGCCTGGAAATAGGGGTGTGGTTCCGGGGTTGAGGCGAATCCGTTGTGCTGCAACATAGGGCTGTCAAATCCTTTCTGCTTTCCTGAAGATGACTATGTTGCACTGCCCACGCGCATCCTAGTCCAGGAAGGCTGCGCGTGAAACCCGAATTTGCCCGGGGAAAACCCTACTTTTGCAAAATTAACATTTGTTGCAATATCATGAATTTATGAATCTTCCGGCAAGCAATGCGTTATGTGGCCGTCATGCTGCGCTGCTACACTCCGCCCTGGTCGAATACCCTCTACGACCGGACCTTCTGCCTAGATGACCCCGGTAGCCGCCCATACCAATCTGCTGTCTACCCGCCTTTCGCCGGCGGCTCTGCTGCGCAGCCTGCTGCAGCCGCTGCTGATCCAGTTCGCGCTGGCAGTCAGCGTGTGGTGGCACGGCGAATCGTTCTCGGCGCCCTATCTGGTGCTGGCCCTGATTGCTTTCTTCCTGACCTATCCGGGGCACCTTTCCTTTGGCGTGAGCTTTGCCGCGCTGACGCGCGAAGTCCTGACCGAATCGGTGGCGGTCTCCGGCATCCTGATCTTTCTGGGCTATGCCACGCGCTACCTGCAGGACTTTCCGCTGCCGGTGCTGCTGACGTGGTGGTGGCTGAGTCCGGCGCTGCTGCTGGCGGGCTATGCGTCGATTCCAGTCCTGTTGCCGCGCCTGCTGGCCCTCGAAGGCGGTCCTACGCGCGCGGTGATCGTGGGGGCGGGGCCGCTGGGACGGCGGCTCGGCCAGCAGTTCCTCAACACGCCGTATCTGGGTGTCAAGCTGATCGGCTTTTTCGAGGATCGTTCGCGCGAGCGTATCGGCGAGGTACCGGAAGCGCCTCTGCTCGGCCGCCTCGCCACCCTGGGCGAGTTCGTCAAGGCCAACCAGATCGAGCTGGTCTACATCACCCTGCCGATGGGCCTGCAGCCGCGCAGTCTGGCCGTGCTCGACCAACTGCGCGACACCACCGCGTCGATCTACTTCGCGCCGGACATCTTCCTGCTCGACCTGATCCAGTCGCGCATGGACAACATCAATGGCATTCCGGTGGTGGCTGCGTGCGAATCACCCTTCTTCGGCGTCAATGGCCTGATCAAGCGCGTCAGCGATGTCGTGCTGTCGCTGCTGATCCTGGTGCTGATCGCACCGCTGCTGCTGTTCATCGCCCTCCTGGTCAGGTTCAGTTCGCCTGGTCCGATCCTGTTCCGTCAACGGCGCTATGGACTGGACGGCAAGGAGATCGTGGTCTACAAGTTCCGCTCGATGTCGGTGATGGAAGACGGCGCGGTGGTGCGCCAGGCCACGCGCGACGACGACCGCATCACGCCGATCGGCCGCTTCCTGCGCAAGACCTCACTCGATGAGCTGCCGCAGTTCATCAATGTGCTGCAAGGGCGTATGAGCATCGTCGGGCCGCGGCCGCACGCGGTGGCGCACAACGAGGAATATCGCAAGCGCATCAAGGGCTACATGGTGCGGCACAAGGTCAAGCCGGGCATCACCGGATGGGCGCAGGTGAACGGCTTCCGCGGCGAGACCGACAAGCTCGAAAAAATGGAGTCGCGCATCGAGCACGACCTCGAATACCTTCGCAACTGGTCGCTGAGGCTGGATCTCAGCATCATCTTCCGCACCGTGTGGGTGGTGCTGAAGGACCGTCAGGCTTACTAGAGATCATGGAAACCGCGTCCCGCCTCGCCCCCGCAAACCGCACCCTGACCACCTTCGTGCTGCTGCTGGCAGGGTTCCTGGCGATGTACCTGCCCACCTATTTCGAGATGGCGAAGACGGTGTGGACCAGTGACGACGAAGCCCACGGACCGCTGATCGTGCTGGTGTGCCTTTACTTTGCCTGGACCAAGCGCAAGGCTTTTGCGCAGGCCGCCGGGCAGGACCGCCCGCGTGTCGTGCCCGGGGCGCTGCTGTTCGTGTTCGCGCTGCTGCTGTTCGTGGTGGGCACCACCCAGGACATCCTGCTGATGACGCTGCTGTCGCAGATCCTGCTGTTCGCCGGACTGATCCTCATCACGGTCGGCCTGCGGGCACTGACGGTAATGGCCTTCCCGCTGCTGTTCCTGACGTTCATGTTTCCGATCCCGCCCTCGATCCTCGATCTGCTCACCCAGCCGCTAAAAGGCGGCGTGTCGTGGGCGACCGACGTGATCCTCTACCGCCTGGGCTATCCCATCGCACGTCAGGGCGTGATCCTGGCTATCGGCCAATACCAGCTGCTGGTGGCCGATGCCTGTTCCGGCCTGCGCTCGCTGGTGTCGCTGTCGGCGCTTGGCGTGCTGTTCATCTACATTACGGCGCGCCCCTCCAGGCTGCATAACCTGCTGATGCTGGCCAGCATCGTGCCGTTGGCGCTGCTGGCCAATCTGGTGCGCGTGATTGCGCTGGTGTTGATCACCTTCTACCTGGGGGACGAGGCCGGGCAGGGCTATCTGCATGGCACGGCCGGCATGGTGATGTTCATGGTGGCCATGCTCGGGCTGATCGGCTGGGATTCGCTGCTGGCGCGCGTGCTGCCCGGCAGGCCACGGCCAGCGGCAGGGAGCGCCTGATGGCGGGGGCGTCGGCCCCGTCGGTGATCCTGCTGATCCCGGAGTTTCCCGGCCAGACCCACAACTTCTTCTGGCGCGAAGTGGCCGAGCTCGAAGCGCTGGGCGCGCGCGTGCAACTGGCCAGCACGCGCAGGCCGCCGTCTGGCGTGCAGTCGCCGCACTGGGCGGCGCAGGCCATCGCGCGCACGGACTACCTGCTGCCGCTGGCGCCGGCCGCCCTGCCGGGCATGGCTTGGGTCGCCCTGCGTGCCGGCCCGTTGCGCTGGTGGCGCGCGCTGGGGGTAACCCTTGCCAGCGAAGGCGGCATCCAACGCAAACTGAAGTTGGCGGCGCTGGCCCTGGTCGCCTGCCGTCTGGTGGCGCTGGCGCGCGCGGCGGGCATCCGCCATGTGCACGTGCATTCCTGCGCCGATGCCGCGCTGGTGGCGCTGTTCGCGCATCTCTTGGGCGGACCCGGCTACAGCCTCACGCTGCACGGCGCACTCGCCCATTACGGGCCCGACCAGGGCGCCAAGTGGCGCCACGCACGCTTCGCCATCGTGGTCAGCCAGACCCTGCTGGCGCAGGTTCGCACTGCGCTGGCCGGTTCGCTGCCCGCCCGCGTGTCGGTGGCGCCGATGGGCGTCGATACGGCGTTCTTCCAGCGCCAGAAGCCCTTCCAGCCCTGGTGTCCGGGCCAGCCGCTGCGGCTGTTTTCCTGTGCGCGGCTCAATCGCCACAAGGGGCACGCCACCGCCGTGCAACTGGTCGCTGCGCTGCTGGCCGACGGCCTGGACGTGACGCTGCAGATCGCCGGCGAAGACGATCGCGGCGGGGCTGGTTATCGCCAGGAGTTGGCAGCACAGATCGTGGCGCTGGGACTGACCTCGCGCATCACGCTGCTGGGCGCCCTGTCAGCCATTGCTGTGCGCGAGCAGCAGGAACACGCCCATCTGTTCCTGCTGCTGTCGGAAGACGAGGCGCTGGGCGTGGCCTACATGGAAGCCATGGCGATGGAGCTGCCGGTGCTGGGCTGTCGCGTCGGCGGCGTGCCGGAACTGATCGAGGACGGTGTGAGCGGGCGCCTAGTGCCGCCGGCTTCGGTGGACGCGGCACGTGCGGCGGTGCAGGCCATGCTCGGCGATGCCGCTGCTGCCGCGCACATGGGAGTGCTCGCCCGGCAGGTGGTGGTGGAACGCTTTTCCAGTCGCTGCAGTGCGCAGGCGCTGCTGGCAGGGCTCGCGACCGAAGCCTGACGCGCCGCTACCGGCAGGTACGCTGTTGCAACCTCAGGCGGCGCGGCGCGCCGCGGCCTCGGCCACCACCTGTTCGTAAATGGCTTTGATCTGCCCGGCCTTGGCGGCCCAGGTGAACTGTTCCATCACGCGCGTGCGTGCCGCTGCACTGAGCGGCGCCAGGGCCGCGGGATCGGCGCTGAGCGCGGTCAGGCGTGTGCGGAAATCCTGCACGATGGCGGCGCGCGGACCGATCGGCACCTTGAAGCCGACTGCCGCATCGACCAGTTCACCGGGACCGGCGTAGTCCACCACCAGCGGCACCACGCCCATGGCCATGGCTTCCAGCACCACGCCGCCGCCGAACTCGCGCACGCTGGGGAAGGCCAGCACGTGGCTGCTGCCCAGGATGTCCTTGACGCGCTGGTTCTCGACAAAGCCGTGCAACGTGACCGCCGACTCCAGGCCGCGCTGTGCCACCCAGGCGCGCAACTCGCCTGCCATCGGGCCGTCGCCCAGGATATCCAGACGCATGGCGCCGCTGCGCAGCAGCGGTTCGGCGGCCTCGAGCAGCATGTCGGGACCCTTGTAGGGCACCAGTCGGCCCACGAACACGGCGCGCAGGGGCGCCGCGAACGGGCCTCGGGCCTGCGGTGGAAAACGTTGCGGATCGACACCATTCTCCGGCAGGTAAAGCGTCTTGGCGAGCACCTCGGCCGGCAGGTCGGCCTCGGTGTGACGTGAGCCCACCAGGATGCGCGCCGCGGCACGCAGCATGGTGCGGTGTCCCGGCATCAGCTTGTAAACGCCGCGCACATACGACAGCCATTCCTTCTCGCGCCGGCGCGCGCTGTCGAAGCCGGCCGGCCAGGG
>JAGWIJ010000041.1 GCA_028873535.1 Pseudomonadota bacterium | reverse complement strand
TGATCGCGCAGCAGCAGGGCAACCTGGCCGACATCGCGGTCAAGAGCGGGCGCGCGCGCGAGGCCATGGCGCTGTCGAGTGCCGCGCTGCCGGTGGCGCGTGCCTTCGGCGACCGGCGTGCCGAACAGGTGGCGCTGCACAACCTGGCGCTGGCAAGAATCGCAGTGGGCCAGAAGCCGGCTGCGCGCAAGGCGCTTGATGAGCTGCTGGCCGTGCATCACCGCAGCGGTGCGCTCGCGCTGGAAGCCGATACCCTGCGCGAATTCAGCGAGGCGTTTGCGCGAGCCGGCGACATGCGCGCGGCACTCGACCTGTTCCATCGCGAACGCGCGCTCACCGCCGAGATCATGGCCGCCAACCGCGACGCCGTGCTGTCGCAGCTGCGCGCGCGCTACGACCGCGAGGCCCAGCAGCGCCAGCTGACCAAGCTGGAACGCGAGAACGTGCTGGCGGATGTGCGCCTGCAGAATGCCAGGTCCATGCGCCGTCTCTGGATCGGCAGCGGCGCGATCCTGGCATTGGCGGTGCTGCTGCTGTTGCTGCTCTATCTGCGCGTGCGCGAACTCAACCGGCGCCTTGCCCAGAGCCGCGACATCCTGCGCGGGCAGAGCCAACGCGATCCGCTGACCGGCCTGGCCAATCGCCGCAGGGTCCAGGAGCTGGCGGCCGGTCCCGACGGGCCGCTGCCGTTCCGGGGTGCGCTGCTGCTGGTCGATGTCGACCACTTCAAGCGCATCAACGACCAGCTCGGCCATGCCATCGGCGACCAGGTGCTGATCGAGCTGGGGCGCCGCCTGTGCGACCTGGTCCGCGACGATGACCTGGTGGTGCGCTGGGGCGGAGAGGAGTTCCTGATCATGATGCCGGAGGGCGGTGCCTTGCTGGCGCTCGAACTGGCCGAGCGTGTGCTGCACGGCATCGGCAGCCAGCCGCTGCCGCTGCCCGAACGCAACGTGCGCATCACGGTGTCGATCGGCTTTGCGTCCTACCCGATGGCACCGCACCGTTATCCGGTTCCGCTCGAACGCGGGATCAACCTGGCCGACATGGCCCTGATCAGCGCCAAGCGCGAAGGACGCAACCGCGCGGTCGGCATCGAATCCCTCGACGTTGCCGATGTGCGCGACCTGCTGCGCGCCGAGGTCGAATTCGACCAGATGCTGCGTGACGGACGGCTGACCGTGCGCAAGCTCAACGGCCCTTCGCCACCACTGGCAGGGGTCGGCGCCCGCGCGGCCTGCGCGCCGCGCCGGGCCCGGCCGGCGGCCAGCGCGGGCCGCCGGCGACAGCGATGGAACGCCGCATTGCCCACATCGACATGGACGCGTTCTTCGCGTCCTGCGAGCTGTCGCGATACCCGGAACTGCGCGGACGCGCAGTGGTGGTGGCCGGCCATCGTGCGCACGCCCCGCGGCTGCGCGAAGACGGCACGCGCGAGTTCTCGCGCCTGCGCGACTACGTGGGGCGTGGCGTGTTGACCACCGCCACCTACGAAGCCAGGGCGCTCGGGGTGCACTCGGGCATGCCGGCCATGAAGGCGGCCAGGCTGGCGCCGGACGCGGTGCTGCTGCCCGTCAGTTTCGAGCTGTATCGCCGCCATTCGCGCCTGTTCAAGGACGCGCTGCGCACGATCAGTCCGCACATCCAGGACATCGGGATCGACGAGGTCTACGCCGACATCACGCTGCTGGATGGCGCCTCGCACGCTATCGCACAGCGCCTCAAGGCCGTCGTGTTCGAGGCCACCGGGCTCACCTGCTCGGTCGGCATTGCGCCCAACAAGCTGCTGGCCAAGCTCTCGTCCGACATGCAGAAGCCGGATGGCATCACGGTGCTGGACATGGCCGATCTGCCGTCGCGGATCTGGCCGCTGCCGGCACGCCGCATCAACGGCATCGGGCCCAAGGCTGCCGCCAGGCTTGAGAGCCTGGGCATCTCGACCATTGGTGAGCTGGCGGCGCGGGACAAGGTGTGGCTGATGGAGCAATTCGGCCGCAGCCACGGCAGCTGGCTCCACGATGCAGCGCACGGGCGCGACGAGCGTCCGGTGCTGACCCATAGCGAGCCGGTGTCGATGAGCCGCGAAACCACCTTCGAACGCAACCTCCACTCCGTGCGCGACCGCACCGAACTCGGAGGCATCTTCACGCGGCTGTGCGAACAGCTGGCCGCCGACCTCCGGCGCAAGGGCTACGCCGGCCGCACGATCGGCATCAAGCTGCGTTTCGACGACTTCCGTACCGTGACCCGCGACCTCACCTTGCACGAGGTCGTCGCCGATGCCACCGCCATCCGCCAGGCGGCAGGCTTGTGCCTCAAGCGTGTGGACCTGCGGCGCGCGCTGCGCCTGATTGGCGTGCGCGTCAGCGCGCTGGAACGTGCCGGCGCGCCGGTGTCAGCGCAGGCGCAGCAGTCGGCACTCGACTTCGACTAGCGCCACTGCGCTCGCGTTGCGCTGGCGGTACTCCGGCGCCGGCCTGCATGGTGGGCCGGGCCGGGCGATCAGCCCGCCAGCCCCAGGACCCGGGCCACCAGCGGCAGCAGCAGCGCCGACAGGATCACCTGCAGGCCCAGCGCCAGCGCCGCGTAGGCGCCAGCATCGGGATGGACCTGCATCGCACGCGCGGCGCCGATGCCGTGCGCGGCGGTGCCGAGCGCGAAGCCGCGCTCGGCTGGCCCCAGCCGCCCCAGCGCATCGAACAGGTACTTGCCGCTGATCGCGCCGATCAGGCCGGTGAGCACGGCAAACACGGCTGCCAGCGCCGGCACGCCGCCCAGCTGCTCGGCGATGCCCATGGCCACCGGCGCGGTCACCGACTTGGGCGCAAGCGAGCGCAGCAGCGCAGGCGGCAGGCCCAGCAGCCAGCCGATCAGCACCGCGCTGCCGGCCGCGGCGCTGCCGCCGATCAGTACGGCACCCAGCAAGGGCACCACGCGTGCGCGCAGTTCGGCGCGGCGCAGCCACAGCGGCCAGCCCAGCGCCACCACCGCCGGCCCGAGCAGGAAATGGATGAACTGCGCACCCGAGAAATAGCGCGGATACGGGGTGCCGCTGACCGTGAGCAGCAGCGCCAGCATCAACACTGTCCACAGTACCGGATTGGCCCAGGGCGCGTGGCCGACGCGCTGGTAGAAGGCATAGGCCGCCAGATAGGTGACCAGCGTGGCGGTCAGGCCGAACAGCGGTGTTGCCGACAGGTAGACCCAGAGCTGCACGAAATCCTGCATGGCTGCTCCTCAGTCCGCCGCTGCGGCGCCCCGCCGCAGCAGGAAGCGCAGGCTGAGCGCGGTGGCGGCCAGCCCGATCCAGGCCGACACCAGCAGCACCACCATCAGCTGCCAGCCGTATTGCCGCAGCAGGTCGAGGTGGGTGATCACGCCCAATCCGACCGGCACGAACAGCAGCGAGAAATGCGCCAGCAGCGCCTCGGCGGCCGCCGCGACGGGGGCGCGCAGGCGTTCCACGCGCAGCGCGCCGAGCAGCAGCAGCATGCCCAGCACCGGCCCGGGCAGGGGCAGTGCCAGCAGCCGCGAAGCGGCCTCGCCGGCCGACTGGCACACCAGCAGGCAGGCAAGACCATTGAGGACATTCATCGAGGACATGGCGGCTCCGCACAGGGGTCAACCGGCATGTTGCCATCGTCCGGCAAGCCGGTCATCCTGCTCGCCAGCCGCCTTGCCAGGCAAGCGCGACCGAACCCCAGCCCCGGCGGAGACAAGGACATGAAATACCTGCATACCATGGTGCGCGTGAGCGATCTCGACGCTTCGCTGCGCTTCTACTGCGATGCCCTGGGGCTGGAGGTGCTGCGCAAGCGCGAGTCGGCCCAGGGCCGCTTCACGCTGGTGTTCCTGGCCGCTCCCGGCGACGCGCAGGCGCAGGTCGAGCTGACCTGGAACTGGGATCCCGAGGTCTACACGGGTGGCCGCAATTTCGGCCATCTGGCCTATGCGGTCGACGACATCTACGCCAGCTGCGAGCGCCTGCAGGCGCATGGCGTGACCATCCTGCGGCCGCCGCGCGATGGCCACATGGCTTTCGTGCGCTCGCCCGACGGCATTTCGATCGAGCTGCTCCAGGCCGGCGACCCGCTGCCGCCGCGCGAGCCGTGGACCGCGATGCCCAATGTGGGCAGCTGGTAGGCAGGTGGCGGCGGGAATTGCCCGCCGCTAGTAGCCGAGCGCGGCGCCGGTGCCGTGGCGCGGATCGTTGGCGCCGAAGTAGCGCATGCCGGGTGGACCGGGCCGGTCGAGTGCCGGGCCGCCGACCAGGATCGCCGCCACGTGGTTGGCCGGCGCGCCGTTGCTGAACTGCTGACCCATCGCCTCGAGCAGGCGGCGGCTGTCCGCGCTCAGCGCGAAGGGCTCCAGCCGCGTCGTCGGCGGCAGCCACTGCTGGTGGAAGCGCGGCGCGTCGACGGCCTCCTGCACGGTCATGCCGTAGTCGATGACGTTGAGCATCACCTGCAGCACCGAGGTGGTGATCATGCTGCCGCCAGGGGTTCCGAGCACCAGCACCGGCTGGCCGTCACGGCTCACGATGGTCGGTGTCATCGAGGACAAGGGACGCTTGCCGGGTGCGATCGCATTGGTGGCCGACTGCACCAGGCCATAGAGATTGGGCGCGCCCGGCTTGACCGCGAAATCGTCCATCTCGTCGTTCATCAGCACGCCGGTGCCCGTTGCCGTGACGTGTGCGCCGAACCAGTTGTTCAGCGTGTAGGTCAGCGCGACCGCGTTGCCGTCGCGGTCGATCACCGAGAAGTGGGTGGTGTTGCTGCCTTCGTGCGGTGCCTCGCCGGCGCGCAGCGCGTGCGAATCGGCGGCATGTGCGGGATCGATGGCATTGCGCACGCGCGCCGCGTATTCCGGCGAGAGCAGGCGGGCCACTGGATTGGCGACGAAGTCCGGGTCGCCGAGGAAGTTGTTGCGGTCGACGTAGGCGTGGCGCATCGCCTCGATCTGGAAGTGCACGCCCTGTGCCGAATGCCAGCCCAGGGCCGCCAGCGGGTAGCCCTGCAGCACGTTGAGCATCTCGCACAGGATGGTGCCGCCCGAGCTGGGCGGCGGCGCCGAGACCACGTGGTAGCCGCGATAGTCGCATTCGACGGGCTTGCGCTCGCGCGCCTGGTAGTGGTCCAGGTCGGTCTGCGCGAGGATGCCATGACCGGCCTGGCTCGCTGCGACCAGCGCGGCCGCCACGGGCCCGTGGTAGAAGCCCGCGCCTCCCTCGCTGGCAATGCGCTCCAGGGTACGCGCGAGGTCGGACTGCAGCAGGCGTTCGCCGGCCTGCCAGGGCTGGCCGTCGTGCAGGAAGATGGCAGCACTGGCCGGGTCGCGCCGGAACGCCGCGGTCGCCGTCGCGAGCATGTCGACATCGCCCTGGTCGAGCGCAAAGCCCTCGCGCGCCAGGCGGATCGCCGGCGCCAGCAGTTCGCTGCGCGGGCGGCTGCCGAAGCGTTCGCGTGCCAGTTCCAGGCCGGCCACGGTGCCCGGCACCGCCACCGCCAGCCAGCCTTCGGTGCTGCGTCCGGGCAGCGGTTCGCCGCTGGCGTCGAGGTACATGTCGGCGCTGGCGGCCTGGGGTGCCTGCTCGCGGAAGTCGATGAAGTCGCGGCGGCCATCGGCCAGTTGCACGGTCATGAATCCACCGCCACCCAGATTGCCGGCCGCCGGGTAAGTCACCGCCAGCGCGTAGGCCACGGCGATCGCGGCATCGACCGCGTTGCCGCCCCGGCGCAGCACCTCGACGCCCGCTTCGCTGGCGAGGCGGTGTGCACTCACCACCATGCCGCTGGCGGCCGCCACCGGCGCCGGCGACGCCGCCAGGGCTGAGGTCCACGGTTGCAGCAGTGCCAGGCACAGGCAGGACAGCAGCAGGCGCCGCAGGCGCTGGCGGTGGATCGATGGCGTGATGGCGGTGCTGACGGCGGCGGACATGGCGGAGGCGGGCAGGGGTGGCAGGTGCAGGATCGGAGCGCAGCGGACGCGCGACGGTTCAGCGACCCGCACTTTTTACCATGGAACGCCGGCCACCGACCGCTGGCCGGCAGGCGCAGGCCGGCCGTCTCAGTGCGCGACGGTGTGCCAGGTCTGGCTCAGCCACCACAGGCTGCCCAGGAAGGTGGCCACATCGACCGCCATCAGGGCGGCCAGGCGCAGGCGCTGGCCCCGGCTCGCCAGCGCACTGACCACGAACGGCCGCCCGTCCGGCGGCGCCTGCACCACATGGGTTTCCGCCACCGGCGGGCGCTGGGCACGTTCGCGCAGCACCACCTCGCGCGCCTCGTGGCGCACCGCTTGCCATTCCGCCAGATCGATCTGGCCGTCGCCATTGCAGTCGAAGCGGCGCAGCAGCGTCGGGCGGTCGCGCTTCCAGGCGTCGAGCAGCACACCGACTTCGGCGTCGAGGGCACGATCGCCCTGGTCACCCAGGCGGGTGCGCAGCTCGCCGATCACCGTGACCACATCGCCGGGCGCCAGCCAGCGTTCGATCACGCGCTCGTCCGCGCGGTGCGTCGTGTCGCAATGCAGGCCGAGCATGCTGGCCTGTTCCCAGAACACCAGGCATTCGCCGCTGTCGTCCGCCAGGCGCAGGCTTTCTTCCGACTGGTCGCGTGACACCGTGCGCCAGCGATCGCCCACGCGCTCCTGCGTCTCGCAGCTGAACCAGACGCAGGGCATGCCGTTGCCGGGCAGCGTCATGGCGCTGCCGTCAAAGGGCAGCAGGCGTCCGCGCAATGCCACGTAACCCTGCGCGGCACTGGCAATGCGTGCCAGCGGGGTATCGAGCAAGGTGCGCTGCAGCTTCAGGTTGCGGATCCACAGCACCAGACCGCCCGCACCCAGCAGCACCATGCAGAAGGTGGCGCCGTGGCGGTCCAGCACCTGCAGGGCGGCCCATGCCAGCGGCAACAGCAGCAGCTCGAGCGGCACCGGGCGGCCGAAGCCGTTCATGCGTGCGGATCGGCGAACAGCTGTCCGAGGTTGACGTCGGCGGTTTCCGCCGCTTCGAAACTGAGCAGCGGCAAGGGCGCGAAGCGGCCCAGGCTGGCGACCAGCGAACCCGGAAACTGTTCGATCAGCACGTTGTTGGTGTTGACGGTCTGGTTGTAAAGCTCGCGGCGGTCGGCGATGCCTTCCTCGAGCGCGCTGATGCGCGCCTGCAGCTGCGCGAAGCTGCCGTCGGCACGCAGTTCCGGGTAGGCTTCGGCCACCGCGAAAATGCGGCCCACCTGGGTGCGCAGCACGCCTTCGGCCTGCCCCAGGGTGGCGACATCCTGGCGTGCGCTGGCACTCGCCACCACGCTACGCGCCAGGATCACCTTCTCCAGGGTGTCCTGTTCGAACTGCTTGTACTGGCGGCAGGTTTCCACCAGTTTGGGCAGTTCGTCATGGCGCTGGCGCAGCAGCACGTCGATGTTCGACAAGGCCTGGCGCACCGAGTGCTTGGCCTGCACCATGCGGTTGTAGGTGCTGATCGACCAGACCAGCAGCAGCACGGCGACACCGGGCAGCAGCATTCCCATGGCGAGCGATTCCAAACTTTGGATTGCTGCCATTGAATGATGCTTCGCGTCACCGGGCAAGCATTTTGGCCGATTCCGGCGCGGCAATCACAGCGCCCAGGGGGCGGTGCGCGGAGCACCGGTCCCTGTCAGGCGGACGCCAGGGTGGCAGGCTGCGGGCGCGGCGGCGCGGTGGCGCGCCCGTCGAAATCGGTCCACTGATGGCGCTGGAAGTCGTACAGCTTGCAGCGCTGCGCCGTTTCGAAGTACCAGCGCACCGAGAAGGGCTGCACGATGATGCAGCCGGGCAGCCGGTCTTCCAGCAGTTGCTGGGCCGCCTCCAGCCGATAGAGCGGCACGCCCATGTCGACGTGGTGCGCCGTGTGTTCCATGATGTGATGCAGCGCGGCGCCGATGCCGCAGGGGAAGGTCAGGTGTACCGTGGTCGACACGAAGGGCTGGGCCTTGGCCCAGACCGCCTTGTCGTCGTGCCAGGACACCGCGGTGTGCGTGTGATGCACGTACACCACGAAGCCGATCATGTAGTTCCACACCACGAAGGGCAGCACGAAACCGGTCGCGATCAGCAGCAGCGCGGACTGGCCGGTGGCGCCTGCCGCCACACCCAGGCCGCCGATCCATGCCAGCGCGAAGGCCGTCACCAGCAGGCAGTCGCGCGTGAACACCGCGCGCCTGGCGCCGAGGTAGGCCGAGCGCGGGAAATACATGCGCAGCCACCACATCTCGATGAAGTAGTAGATGCCGGCGCCCCAGCCGCTGCGGTAGATGCGCTCGAGCGTGCGCCGCCACGCCGGCAGCGCCAGGTATTCGGCCAGGGTCAGCGGCGCCCACACGAAGTCGAAACCCTTGAGATTGGTGTAGCCGTGGTGCACCACGTTGTGGCCGACGTCCCACAGGCTGTAGGGCGTCAGCGAGGGCAGGAAGGCGATCCGGCCGAGCACGCGGTTGAGGCCGCGATGCGGCGTGAAGCTCTGGTGGCAGGCGTCGTGGCCCAGGATGAACAGGCGGCCTGTCAGCAGGCCCGCAGCCACGCCGGCCAGCAGCTTGAGCGCCAGCGACTGCGCCAGCACGGTGAGCGCGATGGTGCCGCTGAACAGCGCGACGTCGAAGGCCAGCAGCAGCAGCGCGGTGGCGGTGCTGCGTCCACCCAGCACCGCCAGCCAGGCGCGCACGACCTTGCGATGGGGAATGCCGACCTGCGGCAGGGGATGGCTGGAGACGGTGTCGGTCTGGCTCATTGATCCGGATGCACTGCGACGAGGATGCGGGATTCTAGCCTGCCAGGCGAGCCGGAGGCTTGACGAAGGTCAAGGTACGGCAGTTCCCGCCGCCGCGCGGTGGTCGGCGTCCGGCCGCTGCCAGGGGTCCACGTGGGCCATCAGATCGAGCACCTGGTGCTGCTGCATCACGCGGCGCCGCGCCTCCACCGCGATGGCGTGCCCGGCCTCCACGCTGAGTGTGGCGTCGACTTCGATGTGGGCATCGACCACGATCATGTCGCCCATCTTGCGCGTGCGCACTTCGTGCACACCGGCGACCCCTTCGGTGCCGAGCAGCGTGGCGCGGATGGCTGCCACCTCCTGGACATCGGCCGCGCCGTCGACCAGGTCGCGCAGTGCCGCCCAGCCGAAGGTCCAGCCCATGTGGCCGACCAGGATCGCCACCACCAGCGCGGCGATCGGATCGAGGATGGGATAGCCTGCCAGATTGCCCAGCACCCCGGCGCCCACCACCAGCGAGGACGCAGCGTCCGAGCGCGCGTGCCACGCGTTGGCCACCAGCATGCTCGAGCGCACGCGCTTGGCCACGGCCAGCATGTAGCGGAACAGCGCTTCCTTGGCGACCAGTGCGGCCAGCGCCGCCCATAGCGCCAGCAGGTGCACGCGCGGAATGTGCGCGGGATCGCTGAGCTTCTGCATGGCGACCGAGATCATGCCCAGCGCCACCGCCAGCAGCAGTATCCCCAGTGCCAGCGAGGCGGCAGTCTCGAAGCGCTGGTGACCGTAGGGATGGTCGTCGTCGGGGTCCTTCTGGCTGTGGCGGTTGGCGAACAGCACCACGAAGTCGGCCACCAGATCGGACAGCGAATGGATGCCGTCCGAGACCAGGCCCTGCGAGTGCGCCAGTGCGCCTGCCACGATCTGGCCGACGCTGAGCCCGGCATTCACCATCACGCTGACCCAGGTGCTGCGGGATGCGGCGGCGCTGCGCTCGGCCGGTGTGTGTTCAGGATCCTCGTCGGGATCGGCAATCGGGGTTCGTGTCGACATGCGGCCATTTTACCGCACCGGCGCGCCTCAGGCTTCGTCGAGCACGCGCGGTCGGCGCTCGGCGCAGCGCGCGAGCAGGTCGGCGAAGGGCTCCGGGCGGTGGATCAGGAAGCCCTGCACGAAGTCCACGCCCATGACGTCGAGCTGGCGGCGCACGCCTTCGTCCTGCACCCACTCGGCCACGGTGCGCGCGCCGATGGTGCGCGCCAGTTCCTGGAAGTAGCGCACGGTCACCATGTCGACCGGGTTGGCAAAGCCGTCGCGGATGAAGTCGCCGTCGATCTTGAGGTAGTCGATGTGGTCGAGCGGCAGCTTCTTGAGCGGGCCGATGCCGGCCGAGCCGACCCCGAAGTCGTCGACCGCGATGCGCGCTCCCAGGCGGTGCACTTCGCGCACGAAGGCTTCGGCGTCCTCGAAGCTGTTGGCCATCACGGTCTCGGTGATCTCGAAGCACAGGCGGTCCAGATCGACGCGTGCGGCGGCGGCTTCCAGCTCGACCGCCAGGTCCTGGCGGAAGGCCGGGTCGGTGATCGACTGGCCGGACACGTTGATCGACACCACGGCGATGTCGACGCCGTGCGCCGCGTCCGAGGCCAGCATCTGCAGCGCGCGCCGGATCACCCAGCGGTCGATGCGGGTGGCCATGTGGAAGCGCTCGGCGGCACCGATGAAGGCGGCCGGCATGATGATGCTGCCGTCGGTCTCGCGCAGGCGCAGCAGCAGTTCGCAGTGCAGGCCTTCGCCTTCGCCGCCGGTGGGCTCGATGCGTTGCGCGAACAGCTCGAGGCGGTTGTTGTCGATCGCCTCGGCCACGCGCGCCGCCCACTGCATTTCACCCATCCGGCGCAGCTGCACGCGGTCGCCGTCGAGCCAGGCCTGGACGCGGTTGCGGCCGGCCTCCTTGGCGGCGTAACACGCGGTGTCGGCGGCCTGCAGCAGGCTGGTCACGTCCTGCCAGCGTTCGTCGATCACCACCAGGCCGATGCTGGCGCCCAGCCGGAACGGCCGCCCCTGGAAACTGAAGCGGAAATCCTCCATTTCGGCGCAGATCGCATTGCCGATCGATTCGGCTTCGGATTGCCCGCTGTTGCGCAGGATGACCGCAAACTCGTCGCCGCCGATGCGCGCCAGCCAGTACGCGGCGCCGGTACGCGCCAGCGCGGTCTTGATGGTCTCGACCGCCTTGCGCAGGGCGTCGTCGCCGGCGACATGGCCGCAGGAATCGTTGATCAGCTTGAACTGGTCGAGGTCGACATAGAGCAGGGTGTCCTCGTTGCCCGACACCTGCGGCTGGCGCAGCAGCTCTTCCATGTAGCGCTTGAATTCCGAGCGGTTCTTGAGCCGGGTCAGGTCGTCGAGACCGGCCTGTTCCTTGTCGATCTGGGCCTGGCGGCGTTGCTCGGTGACATCGTGGAAGACCACCACGGTCCCCAGGATCTCGCCGTCGGCGCTGCGGATCGGTGCAATCGACTGTTCGATGGTGAGCATGGCAGGACTGCCGCGCGGGCACAGCGTGCGATCGCTGCCGGGCCTGGCGAGGCCTTCGCGCACGCAGTCCATCGCGACGTTGCCGGGGGGGCCGCCCAGCATGTCCATCACTTCCTGCAGCGGACGCCCGAAGGCATCGGTGGTGTTCCAGCCGCACAGCGCCTCGGCGACCGGATTGATCCAGCGCACGCAGCCGGCGGTGTCGGTGGTGATCACCGCCTCTCCGATCGACTCCAGCGTGACGCGCAGCAGTTCGTGGTTCTCGATCAGCGCGCGTTCCATGGCGCGCCGTTCGGTGATGTCCTCCACGGTGCCGACATAGCCGTCGGCGCGGTCATCCGGTCCGCGCAGGCGGCGTGCATTCAGGCGCACGTGGCGGGGTGCGCTGCCGGGAGTGCGCACGTGGAATTCGAGCTCGAAGGCCGCCACCGGGGCCTCGCACTCGCACAGGGTCGCAGCCAGCCGCGCGCGTTCCGGCTGGTCGACGCATTCCATCCAGCGCTCGGCGGAATCGGGGATGCAGAAGATCTCGCGCCAGCCGGCGTTGGCGAACAGGCAGCGACCCTCGCGGCTGGCGTGGAAGATGCCGATCGGCGAAGCCTCGGCCAGGCTGCGATAGCGGTGTTCGCTGGCCAGCAGGGCGGATTCGGCGCGCTTGAGCTGCGAGACGTCCATGATGTGCCCGAACCACACGCGCTGGCCGTCGGGCTGCAGCTGGGCTCGCGCCTGGATATGCAGCCAGCGCTCGGTGGCGCTGCCCGGCGCCGTGCCGCGCTCCGGGATGGGCATGTCGAAGCGGAACAGGCTGAAGCTGGCGGCAGCATTGGCCATGGTGCGCGCGAACCCGCGCCGCGCGGCGCGGCTCATCAGCCGCCACAGCACCTTGTGCAGGTAGGGCCGCGCCACGCCGATCAGCGCCAGCGCATCGCCGGAAAAGTAGGTGCAGCGCAGCCTTCCGTGTGGGCCCTGGCTGAGCTGGAACACCGCGCCGGGCACCTGTTCGACGGCGCTGCGGATGCTGACCAGATCGCTTTCCAGTCGCCGGCGCTCGGGAATCGGCAGCACCGCAAGCGAGATCCGGCTGTCCGGCAGCGGTGTGCCGTAGCACAGCACCGGCAGGTCCTCGCCGGAACCCGTGCGCATCATCAGGTGCACTTCGCGCATCTCGTGGCCGAGCAGCAGCGAAGGCAGCACGCCGAGGTCGAAATACACCTGCGATGCCGGTGCCAGGGTGGCGCAGAACATGTCGCCGGTCAGGGACAGCGCGGCATCGCGCCTCAGCATCAAGGCGAAACGCGCATTGTGCCATTCGATGCGGCCGTCCTGGTCGAGTTCGACCCAGGGCAGCGGCAGCCGGTCCACGGTGAGCGGGTCGGGCGTCGACACCGGCGGCCGGTCCGGCCTGCTGCCGCTCAGCATGTGGCCAGGTACTCGCGGATCAGGGCGGCGGTCTCCGCCGGGTGGCTGAGGTGCGGGCAGTGGCCACCGAACTCGAGCACGCGCAGCGTGCTGCCGGGCATGTGACGCTGCATGTATTCGCCGACCGAACACGGCGCGATGGCATCGCGCCTCAGCTGTACGATCAGGGCGGGAACGCGCGTGCGCGGCAGTTCGGCGCGGCAGTCGGACAGGAAGGTGGCGCGCGCGAAGTCGCGCGCCACGGTCGGATCGAGGCCGCACAGGCGTTCGGTCATTTCGCGGGTCAGGTCGCCACGCAACACGTCACCGACCACGGTCGGCGCCAGCACGCCGGCCCAACCCGCCTGATTGCGCTGCATGAGGTCGAGCAGGCCGTCGATGGCGTCGCGTTCGAAGCCGCCCGCGTAGCCCTCTTCGTTGAGGTAGCGCGCCGACGGGCCCAGCATGACCAGGCGGCTGAACAGCTCAGGACGCTCGTTGGCGGCCATCAGCCCGATCATGGCGCCGACCGAATGGCCGACCAGCACGACGGGCGCGCAGGCGAGCGATTCGACGACTTCTGCCAGGTCTTCCGCGTACGCTTCGAGTTGCTGGTAGCGTTCCGTCGAGTAAGCAGCCAGCTGCGACCGGCCGGATCCGACGTGATCGAAGGCCACCACGCGCCAGTCGGGGACGAAGCTCGGGACCAGCAGACGCCAGATCGTCTGGTCGCAGCCGAAACCGTGCGAGAACACCATGACGGGGGCGTCGCCGCCCGTATCGGTCACGTTGTTGCGGCTCCGGATCTGGTCCACGCTGGCCATCTGCTTGGTCTGCCTCTTACGCCTGACCAGCCGCCTGCGCCTGCAGTTCTACCGCCAGCGCCCGGTCCGGTTCAGGGAAATTCAGGTTTGACTAACCCGGGAATGCGCTGCAACCGTTTTACCGTCACGGACTTGGCGTCGGGTCTTGAACCACCAGAATACCCCACGCCCTGCGCGATCACCAAAAGAAAAGGGAGCCCGGAGGCTCCCTTTTCCTGCAACCGAATGATCGTGCGATCAGCGGGTGGCGATGTACATCGTGACTTCAAAGCCAAAGCGCAGATCGGTCGCGGCGGGGGTGGTCCAGGCCATTTGAGTCTCCAGGAGGTTGTCGGGGCTGCCTCGCGATGCCTCGGTGCATCGCATGGACGTAGTATCCTGGCATCGCCCCGTGGGGGCATCGCATGATTCGCGTAATGGCGGCTCATGAATTTCATGAGCCGATCCCGGGTCCACCATGCCGAACGCCTTTCCTTTTCACGCATCCCCTTTCGACTGCCTGACCCCTGGAGAGCGCGCCCTGGTACGCCAGAGCGTCGACATCGTCTACTACCCTGCGGATGCGACCATCCTGTCGGTCGATGATGCGCCCGAGCACCTGCACGTCATCATCAAGGGGGTCGTGCAGCAGTGCGAAGGCGATGAGGTGATCGCCGTGCATGGTCCCGAGGACTGCTTCGACGCGCGCGGTCTGGTGGCCGGGCGGGTCAGCAACCGCTTCGTGGCCGCCGAGGAGGTGATCGCCTACCTGCTGCCGCGTGACGTGGTCGGCGGCCTGATCTCGGCCAATGCCACGTTCGGCGCGCTGCTGTTCTCCGACCTTTCGAACAAGCTCAGTGCCCTGGCGCAGCGACACGGGCGTCACGAACTGTATTCGCTGACCCTGGCGCGCGTGGACGAGGCGCTGGTGCGGCCGCCGCACTTTGTCGACGGCACCACCGACGTGGTCAGCGTGGTGCATGACCTCAACGCGCGGCGCGCCGACCATGTGCTGGTGCGCAGCCAGCGCGACGGCGTCGATGCCGTCGGCATGTTCACCAACACCGATCTGCAGCGCGCGATCGTCGACGGCCGGCCGCTCAACACGCTGCCGGTCGCCGACCTGGCCAACTTCCGCCTGGTCAAGGTGGCGGCTTCGGCGCCGCTGTTCGATGCCCTGCTGCTGATGGTCCGGCACGACATCCACCGCCTGGTGGTGACCGATGGCGAACGCATCGTGGGCCTGCTGCAGCAGCTCGACCTGATGAGTTTCCTGTCCAACCATTCCTATCTGATCATGCTGCGCATCGCGGCCGCGCGCACCATCGAGGAGCTTGGACGTGCCGCGCGCCAGCTGCCCGAGCTGATCTCGCTGCTGCACGGCGGCGGCACGCGCGTCGAACACGTGTCGCGCCTGGTCGGCGAGCTCAACGCCAAGCTGTTCGAGCGGACCTGGCAGCTGGTGGCGTCGCCGGCCCTGGTCGAGGCCAGCTGCCTGCTGGTGATGGGAAGCGAGGGGCGTGGCGAGCAGTTGTTGCGCACCGACCAGGACAACGGCCTGATCATCCGCGATGGTTTTGGCCAGGCTCAGGAGGTGGCCGAGGCGTGCCGCCGCTTTTCGGCGGCACTGGCCGAGTTCGGCTATCCCGAATGCCCGGGCGGCATCATGCTGAGCCGGCCGGCGTGGCGCGGCGAACTGGCCGAGTTCTGCGATCGGGTACGCCAGTGGATCTGGCACCCGGACGGCGAGACCCTGCTGTCGCTGGCGATCTTCATGGACGCGCGCGCCGTGTCGGGTGATCCGGCGCTGCTGGCGAAGGTGCGGAGCGCGGTGCTGGACGCGGCTGCGCACGACGCCGGCCTGCTCGCTCGCTTCGCGGCGCCGGTGCTGGCCTTCGGCGAGCAGCTGCCGTGGTGGTCGCGCCTGCTCGGCCGCGGCAACGACGAAGCGCTTGATCTCAAGAAGTCCGGTACCTTCCCGATCGTCCACGGCATCCGCGCGCTGGCGCTGGAGGCCAGGATCGGCGAGACCGGGACCCAGGCGCGCATCGAGCAGCTGCTGGCGCGCGGCACGTTGCCGGCCGACCTCGGCACCGACCTGTGTGAAAGCCTGCACGTGCTGATGGGACTCAAGCTCAAGGCCGGACTGGCCGACCTCGACCTGGGACGGGCGCCGGGCAATGCGATCGACGTGACCCAGCTCACCACCCTGGAGCGCGATCTGCTCAAGGACACGCTGGCCATCGTCAAGCGCTTCCGCGCCTGGCTGGTGCAGCACTATCGGCTGGATGCGCTGGCGTGACTCCCGGCCCGATCACTGCGCTGCGGCGCTGGTGGCAGCTGCGCCAACTGCGCGATCCGCGCTGGCGCTGCCTGTTCGACACGCCGCCCGAGCACGAGTGGGTCGCGCTCGATTGCGAAACCACCGGGCTTGACGTGCGCCGGGACGAGATCATCTCGATCGGGGCGGTACGCATCCGCGGGCGCCGCCTGCTCACCAGCGAGCGTCTGGAACTGCTGGTGCGACCGCAATGCGCGGTCTCGCCCGGCAGCATCCGCGTGCACCAGCTGCGCGAGCGCGATGTCGCCGACGGCCTGGCCCCGGTCGATGCCGCGACCCGCCTGCTCGAGTTCATCGGGCCGCGCCCGCTGGTCGGGTACTACCTGGAATTCGACGTCGCCATGCTCAACCGCCTGGTGCGTCCGCTGATCGGCATCCGGCTGCCGCAACGCCAGGTCGATGTGTCAGGCATGTACTACGACCTCAAGTACCGCGCCAATCCGGATGCGTGGATCGACTTGCGCTTTGCGACCCTGATGCAGGATCTGGGGCTGCCGATGCAGGACGCGCATCGCGCCATCAACGATGCGGTCATGGCGGGCCTGGCCTTCGTCAAGCTGCGCGAACTGGTGGGAGACCGCTGAGGCGGCCGTTCAGGCGTCGCTGCCCAGCAGGGCTTCGATGTCGCGCGCGATGCGCTCGGGCGTGTCGGTCGGCGCGTAGCGCGCCACCACCTTGCCGCCGGCGTCGACCAGGAACTTGGTGAAGTTCCACTTGATCGCCTCGGTGCCCAGGATGCCGGGTGCCTCCTTCTTGAGCTGACGCCACAGCGGGTGCGCCGAAGTGCCATTGACCTCGGTCTTGGCGAACAGCGGGAAGGTGACGGCGAAGCGGCTGGTGCAGAAGGCCGCGATGGCGTCGGCCGCACCCGGTTCCTGCTGGCCGAACTGGTTGCACGGGAATCCCAGCACACTGAATCCGCGCGCGTGGTAGCGCGCATGCAGTTTCTGCAGCCCGGCATATTGCGGCGTGAAGCCGCACGCGCTGGCCACGTTGACCACCAGCAGCACCTGCCGGCGGTACCTGGCGAGGTGGTCCGGCGTGCCGTCCAGGCGTTGCAGCGGAATGTCGTAGATTTCCATCAAGGGCTCCGGGTGCTGGAAGATGGGGGACTTCGCGGCCGGCGGCGCTGTCGCGCCGGGCGTCAGCCGCGTTCGAGCCGTGACAGCAGCGGCAGCAGGTTGAGCTGGGTGCCACGCCGCAGCGCGCCAGCGCGTTCGCGCAACGGCGCGAAGTCGGGACGGCGCCAGGGATGCTGCGCTGCCAGCGCCACCACGTTGCCTTCTGCGCATGGCGGCAGCAGGTGCGCGCCCGCGCCGAACACCGCCTCCAGCGCGCGCCGCGTGGCGGCGTGGCTGCGATGCAGCGTGAGCAGGTTGCACGCCAGCCAGCCGCCGGCTGCCAGGCGCGCGCTGCAAGCCTGATAGAAGGCCTGCGACTCCAGGCGGTGTGCCCTGGCATTGCGGTCGAAGGCATCGAGCAGGATCAGGTCGTAGCTGCCGCCATCGGCGGCGACCCAGTCGAAGCCGTCGGCGCATTCGATCGTCACCCTGGGACCTGCGGCAGGGATGCGGAAATGCTGCTGTGCCGCCGCGATCACGCGTGGATCGATCTCGACCACGGTGAAGTGGCACTCGGGGCGGTGGCGGTGGAGGAACTTGAGCATCGAGCCGGCACCCAGGCCGATCATCAGCACGCGGCCGGGCCAGTCGGTGCGCTCCTGCAACAGCAGCGGCAGCATCATCTCGCGCGTGTACTGGAGTTCGAGCGACCATGGCCGCGCCACGCGCATGGAACCCTGGACCCACGGCGTGCCGAAGTGGAGGCTGCGCACGCCTTCGCTTTCGCTGATCTCGATGCTCATGTCAGGACATCAGCTCTTCCAGCCCGGCGGTCAGCTCGGCGATGGCAGGCATGCGCGCCGGCGCCGGCGGCGCGGCTGGCGCTGGCGTGCCGGGCAGGGCATCGATCATCTCGGGCCACCAGGCCGCAGCGAGTCCGAGCTTCCGGGCGATCTGCGCCGGGTAGTCGCCGCCGTGCAGGGCCTCGGGAGGGGCCGTCAGCTGCTGGCACCACACTGCCCAGGCGGCAAGATGAATGCAGGCGGCGACTGGCGACCATGCAGGGGCGTGCAGCGGATCCGGCACCGCGGCCAGCGTGCTCCCCATGCTGGCTGGCAGCGCCCAGCGCTCGGTCAGCGCCGCGCTGGCGTCGGCTGCGCTGAAATGCAGGGCGCGCAATTCCACCGCCGCACGTCCCGGCGCCAGCACCGGGACCAGCGCTTCGATCTGGCGCGCCCGCTCCGGCATCGCCCTGTGCAGCAGCAATTGGCCCAGGCCCAGCATCAGGCTGGCGGTGAAGGCGAATTCGGCGTCGAGCTTCAGTTGCCTGCCCAGCCAGCGCGCGGCGCAGGCGGTCTGCAGGCCATGCCGCCACAAGGCGCGCAGGTCGAGTCCCGGGATCGGTGCGAACGCCTCCTTGATGCCGCAGCCCAGCACGACATTGCGCACCGTGGTCATGCCCAGCATCTGCAGCGCCTCGTCGACCGAGCGGATCTCGCGGCGTGCGCGGAAATAGGCCGAGTTGGCGAGGCGCAGCAGCTTGGCGGCGATCACCGGATCCATGCCGATGTGCTGGCCGAGCGCGTGCAGAGAGACGTCGGGATCGCCAAAGCTCTCCAACACCCGTTGCACGACGGCAGGCACGGTGGGAAGGTTGGCCGGCCGCGAAAGCAATTCGTCGAGATAGGGATTCAAGTCATGTCGGCAGCACCGGCCGTCCGCGAAGGACGGCGACCGGTGCTGCGCCGGATGCGTTCAGACGGGGGGCGCGTTGCTGTGCGCCACGTGGCCGAGGGCGGCCAGCAGGGAATTCTCGTCGATCGGCTTGCTCAGGCAGCATTCCGCGCCTTCCGCCAGGATGCGCTGTTCGTTGCTGGGGCTGGGGTAGCCGGTCATGGCGAGCACACGGACGTGGCGGGTGTCGCCATTGCCGCGGACCTGGCGGCACACATCGAAGCCGTTGAGCCTTGGCATCATGAGGTCGAGCAGCAGGATGTCGGGCTGGAAGGACTGCATTTTCCAGCCGGCGTCGAAGCCATCGAAGGCGGTCTCGGTGGTATAACCCTGGGTGCCAAGGAAATCCTGCAGATAACGTGCCAGGCTTTGATTGTCATCGACAATCAGGATGCGTTGCGGCCGCTGGCGGTCATGCGTGCTGCGCTCGCGCGCAAAGCGCTCGACCTCGGCGACCAGGAAGCGCCGGTGACCGCCCGGCGTGACTTCCGCCTTGAGCAGGCCGCGCAGCGCCCAGCCACGCACCGTGATCGGCGATACCATCAGTTTTTCTGCCACTTGATTGGGCGTGAGGTAAGTTTTCTCGCGCCCTTCTGTCTTGCCCATGCGGACTCCTGGTGAACTGGAACCTGAGATTCCGGAATCAGAATCCGTGATTATCCATTAATCCGTGAAGGATGGTGCGGATCGGGGCGATTTCAGTCATTGTGGCGATGAATCCGATTGTAGTCCGATGTCGAAGGCGGGGCCAAGCCTGCAGCGCGCTTCGGCAGCCACAGTTCGACGCACGGCGCGGAGCCGCCCGGCAGGTAAAGGTCGCCACCGCACTGGCGCAACAGGCCCAGCACCAGGGCGCGTTCCCAGTCGGCCGCCGGCGCGCCGGCCGTGGGCAGGATGCGGTCAGCTGCCTCGGCCCAGTCGCCCGCCGCCGGTGCAGGGTTGCCATCCGCCACACGCAGACCGAGGACCTCGCCGCTGCTGTCGAGCGTTCCCAGCACGCCGCCATGTCCAGGCGGGGCGGTGGCTGCAATGGGCTGCCATGCGTCGACGCCGGCGCCTGCCTGCATGCCGACGATCTCCAGCATCCTCAGCAGCGGCAGCACGGGCACGGCACAGCCTTGCGCGACCAGACCGGCAGCCAGGCTGACGGCAGCCGCCGAAGGCCATGGTGGTGACGGCCGCACAGTACCGTCCGGGGTGGCCGCACGCCGGCTCCAGTCCTGCATGCCTGCCAGCAGGAGCTGCAGGCCGTCGGTGGCGGCGGCCAGTTCACCCAGCCAGCGCATCGCATCGCCGGCCAGTCCGCCGCGCTGTTCAAGCAGCCGTGCATAGCCGCGCTGGTTGGCGATCAGATTGTTGAGTTCATGGCACAGCACCCGCGTCAGCAGGCCCAGATCGATTGCTGCGCGTTGATGCGGGTGGAACGAGCCCGCGTCGGTGCTCTGATCCCCGCCGTCGTTTGTCACGAATTGTTCACCCATGCTCAAGCGTGCGCCGGCAGATGCCGCAACACGGAAGGTACTGTCTCCCAGTTTCCGGGTGTCCCGCATGAAACGCAATCTACCCGTGACGTCGTTCGAGCGCTTCCTGGAACCTGGCAAGCCGATCGTGACGCGCACAGACCTCGCAGGACGCATCGTCTACGCCAATGAGTCGTTCGTGCGCGTCAGCGGCTTCTCGCGCGACGAACTGATCGGTGCCAGCCACAACATCGTGCGCCACCCGGACATGCCGCCGGAAGCCTTCGCCGACCTGTGGAGCACGCTCAAGGCCGGTCTTCCCTGGCGCGGCATGGTCAAGAACCGCAGCAGCAGCGGCGACTACTACTGGGTCGAGGCCTATGTCACACCGGTCACCCGGAGCGGCGATGTCGTCGGTTACATGTCGGTGCGCAACGCCCCCGACCGCCAGGAAGTGGCAGCGGCCGAAGCGCTGTACGCGGACATCCGCGCAGGCCGCGCCGTCTTTCCGGTCACGCGGCGGGCACGATCCGGCCTCGCGCCGGCGCAGACCCTATGGGGACTGTGCAGTGCGGTGATCCTGGCCTGCGTGCTGACCGCCGTGCTGCCGCATCCGGCAGCCTGGGCGGCTGCGTCGGCGGCCGCCGTCATGGCCGTCGCCCTGGCAGGCTGGGTGCATTCACGCCTGCTCAGGGAGTTCGAACGCGCGCGCGCCGCCGTGGTGGCCATCGACGAAGGCCGCGTCGATGAACGGATCGCGGTGTCGGCCGGGCCCGGATATGCGCTGCTGGTCCAGTTGGAGGGCTTGCGCATCCATTTGCGCGCCATGTTTGCCGACGTCCTGGTGGGGGCCAGCGACGTTCAGTTGCGTACCGAGTCCCTGACCACGGCGCTGCATGATCTTGCCAAGGCCAGCGCGCAGCAGACCGAGCGGGTCGCTCAGGTCGCGGCCGCCATGGAGGACGTCAGCGTGTCGGTGACCGAGATTTCAGAGAACAACACGCTCAGTGTCGCGGCCGTCGGCCGCACGGCGCAGGTTGCCGCAACGGCGATGTCTGCCATGCGCGACAACATCAGCAGCAGCGCGGAAGTGGTGGAGGCGGTCCGCAGGACGCAAGCCCAGATCGGCGAAGTGAGCCTCTCCGTGCAGAAAATCTCGGAAGTGACGCGGATCATCCGTGACATCGCCGAGCAGACCAATCTGCTTGCCCTCAATGCGGCCATCGAGGCAGCCCGCGCCGGCGATCAGGGGCGAGGCTTCGCAGTCGTTGCCGATGAGGTGCGCAAGCTGGCCGAACGCACAGCCTCCAGCACCCAGCACATCGCCAGTGCGGTGGCGGAGATTTTCGATCGCACCGCGCGCGCGGTCGCCGCCATGGATGGCGCTGCCGCCGACGTGCTGCGCAGCTCGTCGGCGATCGAGACCAGCAGCCACGACTTCATCGCCATCCAGGAAGCCAGTGGCGATGCCGGTCGCCTGTCCGAAGAAATCAGCGGCATGCTTGGCCGGCAATCCGCCTCGGCGTCGGAGGTGGCGCTGAACATGGAGCGGTTCCTGGTCACGGTGCACGCCGGTGACGACAACATCCAGATCATCGGCGACGCCGCCCAGCAGCTGCGTGGTACTGTACATGAACTCAACCTGCTGGTCCGGCACCTCAAGTCTGCGCTCTGAAAGGCATGGCGCAGAGGCCGTGGATGTCGCGCCCGAAGGGATGATGAACGCCCCCGCTCCCGAATGAACATGCCTGATCCGATACCCGAATCCGCGCACCATGGCCTCGCCGATCCGGTGCGTCCGCAGCCCGTGGAGCCGGTGACGCCGGGCAGGCTGCCGATGCTGCAGCTCCTCGCCGGTGGTCTCGCCATCACCCTGGTGCTGGTGTTCCTGACCAGCCGCCTGGAGGACCACGGCGCCCGTTCGGATTTTTCGGCCCAGGCGGTGCAGCGCTTCACGTTGCTCGAGTCCAGCGTGGAGCGCGCGCTCGACAGTCTGGTCGCGGCCGGATCGTTCTTCGACGCGGCGGGCCAGGTGTCGCGGGCACAGTTCGCGGCACTGACCCGGCCGCTGATCGCCCGTCAGCCTGCGCTCCAGGCCATTGAATGGGTGCCTTACGTCCCAGGTCAGCATCTCGATACGCTGCGCGCAGCGGTGCGCGCCGAAGGTTTTCCCGCCTTCGAGGTGCGCGAGCTCGGTCCTGACGGCAGGCTGCGGCCGGTGCTGCCACGTGCCGAATATTTTCCGGTCTGCTTTGTCGAGCCACTGTACGGCAATGAACGTGCCTTTGGCTTCGATCTCGGCTCCAATCCCGCGCGTTTCCAGGCACTCGACGCTGCGCGCCGGCAAGGACGCATGGTGGCGAGCGCACGTATCACGCTGGTCCAGGAAAAGGGCCAGCAGTATGGCTTCCTGTTGTTCCGGCCGATCTACCGCGGCGCGCCAGCCACCGCGTCGGAAACGTCGAACGGCGCGCTGTCCGCCGACCCGGCGTCGCTGACCGGCTATGTGCTTGGCGTCTTCCGCATCGGCCAGCTGGTTTCCCAGGCGCCGGCGGGTGGCGACGGTCATCCGCTGGACCTGTACGTGTTCGATGAACTGGGCAAGCCCGGCGAGACGCTGCTGTTCCCTGCCGGCGCCGCGGCGCAGTCGCCGCGCGATCTGGCGACCGGCATCCACACCGAACAGCGGCTCAATGTCGGCGACCGCAGCTGGAGCGTGGTGATCCGGCCTGCAGGCGGCATCCTGCGGGTCGACCGCACGGCCAGTGTCATCGTGGCAGTTGCCGGCCTGATGCTCACCGTCCTGCTCGCCAAACTGCAGGAACAGAACCGCAGCCGCACCAAGGCGATCGAGCTCACGGTGGCGGCGCGCACGGCAGACCTGCGCGAGTCGGAGCAGCGCCTGATCCTCGCCAACCAGGAGGCGGTGCAGGCCAACCGCCTCAAGACCATGTTCCTGGCCAGCATGAGCCATGAATTCCGCACGCCGATGAACGCCATCCTGGGACTGCTGCATGTGCTCGGCCGCACCACGCTGGAACCCGGACAGCGCGACTATGTCGACAAGATCTCGAGCGCGGCCAGGCGGCTGCTGCGCTTGATCGACGACATCCTGGATGTGTCCAGGATCGAGGCCGGCAAGCTGTCGGTGGAGCGCGAGCCGTTCCGCATCGAGGCGGTGCTGCGCGACGTGCTGGTGGCGATCGCACCCAAACTGCGCGACAAGCGCGTCGAGTTCGTGCTGGATATCGATCCTTCGACGCCTGCGCACATGATCGGCGACGGCATGCGCCTGACCCAGGTGCTGGTGAACCTGGCCGACAATGCGGCCAAGTTCACCCAGGAGGGCACCATCGAGCTGGCCGTAGGCTGGACACCGGCGGGCGAACAGCGCGTGCGCCTGCATGTCGAGTTGCGCGACACGGGGCAGGGCATGTCGGAGCAGGACCAGCGCGCGGTGTTCCTGCCTTTCGTGCAGACCGAGAACACGCATCGGCGCAAGCACGGTGGCACCGGCCTGGGCCTGGCCATCTGCCGCCAGCTGGTGACCCTGATGGGAGGCGAGATCCAGGTTGAATCGCAAACCGGGCGCGGCAGCCGTTTCTGGTTCGATGTCCCGCTCGATCTCGGTTCGCCGGTCGCGCTCGCTGCGCCGCAGGGCGAGCAGGCACCTGTGGTGCTGGTGATCGATCCGCATGCCGGCGCCGCGCGCGCGCTGTGCCGCCTGATCGAAGCCTTCGGCTGTCAGGCACGTGCGGCAGGCGACGAAGCCGCGGTGCGCGAACAGCTGCTGCAGCGTCACTTCGACCTGGTGCTGGTGACGCGCAGCTTTGTCATGGACCGCGTGCTCACCGGCTTGCCGGTCGCGCAGCAGCCGGCACGCGTGGTGCAGCTGGTGGCGATCGGCGCCAGCCTGCACGGCAGCGACATTGCCGGTGCGCTGGAAAAGCCCCTCTTGCCGGGGCTGCTGGCGGCGGTGCTGTTTCCGGTCGAGCGCGAAGCCGCGGCAGCGCAAGCCGCGCTGGCTCCGGTACGCCTGACCGGTGCTTTCCAGCCTGCGCCGCCGGCGGCAGCGACGATCCGCGCAGACGCGGCGGCTCCGGCATCGTCAGCGCACGTCGACCAGCGCTCCACCCTGGCGGCGCGCCTGCGCCAGTTGCTGCTGAACGGCGACCCCGAGGCGGAGCTCGTCGCACGCGGGCTGGAACGTTGGGCGCAGAATACCCCCGATGCCGCCGCCGCCGCCGAGCTGCGGCGCCTGTGTGCCGATTTCGATTTCCGTGAAGCGCTGGCAGCCCTCGAGCTGCTGTGCCCGCGGGACTCCTTCCAGGAGATTTGAAGCGATGGAACCCCTGCAGGACCGCATCCTGATCGTCGATGACGACCCCCTCAACGTGCGTGTGCTGGTGGAATTCCTGCGCGGCGAATACGGTCTGACCATTGCGCGCGACGGGCAGCAGACGCTGGACCGCCTGCAGGCCGGCCCCCTGCCTGACCTGATCCTGCTCGACGTGATGATGCCGGGCATGGATGGCTACGAAGTGTGCCGGCGCATCAAGGCGGATCCCGCCACCCGCGCCGTGCCGGTGATCTTCGTGACCGCGCTCAACCAGCCCTTCGACGAAAGCGCCGCCTTCGATGCCGGCGCGGTCGATTTCCTGACCAAGCCGATCGCGCCGGCGGTGTTGCAGGCGCGCGTGCGCACCCACCTGCGCCTGCGCCGCAGCGAACGCCTGCTGACCCGGCAGAATGCGCAACTCGACGAGCAGGTGCGGGCACGGACACGCGAACTCAGCCTGACCAAGGCGGTCATGATCCGCGCGCTGGCGATCCTGAGTTCGCTGCGTGACGACGACGGCGCCGCCCATCAGCGCCGGACCCAGAACTACGTGCTGGCGCTGGGTCGTGCGGCCCAGCGCCATCCGGCCTTTGCCGGCGCGATCAGCGATCGGATGCTGGATGCGCTCTACCGGCTGACCCCCCTGCACGACATCGGCAAGATCGGCGTGCAGGCGCACATCCCGGGTTCCACGCGCTCGCCCGCGGAGGACGAGGCCGAAATGCGGCGGCATCCGGTGATCGGGCGCAATGCCCTCACGGCGGCCCTGGAGAGTGAAGGTGCTGGCGACATCGAGTTCCTGCATATCGCTGCCGACCTGATCGGGTCGCATCATGAACGCTGGGATGGGCAGGGCTATCCCGACGGCCTCGCGGGCGATGCCATCCCGCTGCCAGGGCGCCTGATGGCGATCGCCGACGCCTACGACATCGCAGTGTCGGCCCCGCCCTGGCAACCCGGCGTGCGGCACGAAGATGCCGTCCAGCTCATCCAGCAGGGCAGCGGCAGCCGTTTCGACCCCCGGCTGGTCGAGGCTTTCCTGGCTGCCGCCGAGGAATTCCGCCAGTCGGCAGGGCATTATCCAGACGATCCGGCATAATCAGGGCCGAAGCGCCCGTCCGGCGCGAGGACCGACATGACGTTCGAATGGCTCCCGGTACCCAACGAAACCCTCGCCGCCGCGCGCGAGCGCAACGTGCGCGACGCGCTGGCCGAGGACATCGGCCACTGCGACTGGACCGGCCTGCTGGTGCCGGCCGGCCGTCGCGTGTCGGCGCGCGTCTGCGTGCGCGAAGCCGCCGTGCTGTGCGGAGTCGAATGGTTCGACGCCTGCTTCCGCGCGCTCGACCGCGACGTGGTGATCCACTGGAACTTTGCCGAGGGTGACAACCTGCCCGCCGACGGCGTGGTGGTGAGCCTGGAGGGCGACGCGCGTGCGCTGCTCGCGGCCGAACGCCCGGCGCTGAATTTCCTGCAGCTGCTGTCGGGTACCGCGGGTCGCGCGCGCAGCCTGGCGCATCTGGTCCAGCAGGCGCTGCAACCAGGGCAGCGCTGTGCGGTGCTCGATACGCGCAAGACCTTGCCGGGACTGCGTCAGGCGCAGAAGTATGCCGTGCGCGTGGGCGGCGGCGCCAACCAGCGCCTGGCCCTGTGGGACGGCATCCTGATCAAGGAGAACCACATCGCTGCGGCGGGGGGCATCCGTCAGGCACTGGATGCAGCGCGGGCACTCGACTCCGGTGTCGACATCCAGATCGAGGTCGAGTCGGCTGCCGAACTCGAACAGGCGCTGGAAGCCGGCGCTGTCAGCGTGCTGCTCGACAACTTCGCGCTCGGCGAACTGCGCGCCGCCGTGACGCTCAACCGCGGTCGCGCCGTGCTGGAGGTCTCGGGGGGCGTCGACGAGTCCACCATCGGCGCGATCGCCGCGTGTGGCGTGGATCGCATCTCGGTGGGCAGCCTGACCAAGGACGTGCGCGCCGTCGACTATTCGATGCGGATCGACGGGTGAGCCTGGGCTCCGACTATGACCAGCTCGATGCACTGGGGCTGGCGGCCCTGGTGGCCGCACGCGAAGTGACGGCAGCCGAACTGCTGGACGAGGCGATCATGCGCCTGGAGCGCGTCAACGGCCGCCTCAATGCGGTGGTCCAGCCGATGTTCGAGCGTGCCCGGGGCGCCTGCGGCTCGAGCTTCGGTGGCCCCTTCGTCGGGCTGCCTTTCCTGCTCAAGGACCTCAACCTGTCCTACCCGGGCGTGCCGCTGCGGATGGGCAGCCGCTTCTACCGCGACCACGTGCCGATGGAAGAGTCGGAACTGGTGCGGCGCTATCGCAACGTGGGTCTCAACATCTTCGGCAAGACCAGCACGCCTGAATTCGGGCTCGAGCCCACCACCGAGCCCGAACTTCACGGTCCCTGCCGCAATCCCTGGGACCTGCAGCTGAGTGCCGGCGGATCCAGCGGCGGATCGGCTGCGGCAGTCGCGGCGGGCGTGGTCCCGATGGCCAGCGCCAGCGATGGCGGCGGTTCGATCCGCATCCCGGCCGCATGCTGCGGCCTGTTCGGCTTCAAGCCCAGCCGTGGTCGCACGCCCAGCGGACCCGACTCGCCGGACCTCTGGCACGGCATGGTGGCCGAGCACGCGATCACGCGCACGGTGCGCGACAGTGCGGCGCTGCTCGACGTGGTGCAGGGCAGCTACCCGGGGCAACTGCTGACGGCCCCGCCCCTGGGCGGCTCCTGCCTGGATGCCACGCTGCAGGCGCCGGGCCGGCTGCGCATCGCAGTGTCCTTCGATCCCCTGCTGGGCCGCAGCCTGCATCCCGACTGCCGCACGGCGGTCGATGCGACCGCGCGCCTGCTCGATGATCTGGGCCATCACGTCGAGGAGATCCACCTGCCGCTGGATCGCGAGCAGTTCATTGTCGATTTCGTCACGGTGCTGGCCGGCGAAGTCGGCGCGCTGCTGCGCGACGGCGAACGCGTGCGCGGCCGGCGCGGCCGGCGCAGCGAATTCGAGCCACGCACCTGGGGACTGATGCGCCTGTCCGAGGCCTTCAGTGCCGGCGACTGCGCCTACGCCCTGTGGTCGCTGCAGCAGTTTGCGCGACGCTGGCTGATGGCGCTCGCCCCTTACGATGCACTGCTCACGTCCACGCTGGGTTCCCCGCCCGTGGCGATCGGCGAACTGCGGCCGACGCCGCTCGAACGGCTGCAGCTGCGCTCGCTGGACTTCGCGCCGCTTGCCAGGGTCGGCACCGGGCGGCGCTTCCTGCTCGATGCCGGCGAACGCCTGTACGACTACCTGAGCCAGACCATCCCGGCCAATGTCACCGGCCAGCCCGCAATGAGCCTGCCGCTGCACTGGAGCCCGGCCGGCGTGCCGATCGGGGTCCAGATTGCCGGCCGTCCGGGCGAGGAACTCGTGCTGTTCCGTCTGGCAGCGCAGCTCGAGAAGGCAAGGCCCTGGGTGGCGCGGCGCCCGCCGGTGTGGGCCGGCGCCGACGCGCTCTAGAGCTGCAGGGCCAGGCGCGTGCCCTGCTCGATGGCGCGCTTGGCGTCGAGCTCGGCGGCCTCCGCGCTGCCGCCGATCAGATGGCAGGTGCGGCCCAGCGCAGCGAGCTCCGCGCGCAGCGCGTCGCACGGTTCCTGGCCGGCACACACCACCACCTGATCCACGGCCAGACGCTGCTCGGCGCCCTCGTGGCGGATCAGCAGGCCGTCGGCGTCGAC
>JAGWIJ010000040.1 GCA_028873535.1 Pseudomonadota bacterium | reverse complement strand
GAGGGTGTCGAGTGGATATGCGCAGGATCGCAGCGGCGGCGGCCGTGATGGTGCCGCTGGTCGCAGGATTGAATGGATGTGCCACACCGTTTGTCGACAAGCGGCCGATGTCCTGGCAGGTGGTGGTGGCGGACGCCGACAAGGTCGCCAACTGCACGTCCAAGGGTGGTGTGCGCGTGGCCGCAGCGGCCTACATCTGGGTGTTCAAGCGCACCGACGATGCCATCGAGGCGGACCTGCTGCAGCTGGCGCGCAACGCCGCCGTCGATGCCGGCGGCGACACCCTGGTGGAGGGCGATACCCCCAAGCCCGGCACACGCAACTTCGCCATCTACAAGTGCGGCAGCTGAGCCCAGACTGAGGCGTGCCATGGCCTACCCCGAGGATGCCCATGTCCTGGCGATCTGGTTGCGACTGCAGGCGTGGTCGCCGGATCTGGCGGGCGCCGCGTTTCCTTTCAGCGCGCGTCTGGCCGCCGAGAACGGCTGGAGCGCGGCCCACACGCAGCGCGTGATCCAGGAATACCGGCGCTTCGCGCTGCTGGCGGTGATCTCGCCGCAGACCATGACGCCCTCGGATGCGGTCGACCAGGCCTGGCATCTGCACCTGACCTGCACGCGCGCGTACTGGGAGGACTTCTGCCCACGCGTGCTGGGCGCGCCGCTGCATCACGAACCGACGCGCGGCGGTCCGCGCGAGGACGCGCGCTACCGGCAGACCTACGAAGCCACGTTGCGGCGCTATCGCGAAGTGTTCGGCATGGCGCCGCCCGGGGACCTGTGGCCGGATCCGGATCAGCGCTTTGCCGTGCGCCAGATCCGCGTCGACAGGCGCCGTCACTGGGTCCTGCCGCAACCGATGACGCTGGCCGCGCGCGCGGTCGCCACAGGACGCCCGGCCGTGATGGCAGTGGTGGCCGCGAGCCTGGTGGTGGCGGGCTGCGTTGGCGTGTTCGATGACCACATCGCCAGCAGTCCGTCTGCCGCGGCCTTCCTCAACTTCTACCTGTTGTTGTGTGTGCTCGCCTTTGCGCTGGCCCTTCACCTGCGCCGTCAGTCGTTGACACCCGACGGCGACGCCACCGGTCTGCTGACCCGGCAGCCGGACCTCTACGAGCTGGCCTGGCTGGCGCGCGGTGACGAAGGCGTGTTGCAGACGGTGGTGGCGGGCTTGTACCAGTCCGGCGCCATCACGCTGGGCGCGCGCAAGGGCACGTTCGCGCTGGCGACGGCGCTCGATGCGCGCGCGCATGCCGTCGAGCACGCGTTCGCGGCCGACCTCAAGGATGGCGTGTTGCCGGTGGGTGGCGGCCGGGCGCTGCGTGGCGCGATGGCCGCGCTGCGCGCCAGCCTGCAGGGTCGCGGTCTGACGCCCGCCGACGGAAGCCTGCGTACGGTCACGCGCAACACCCTGCGGATCCTGGGCGGCGTGCTGGCGGTGGGGGCGCTGCGCGTGGCCTACGGTCTGGGCAGGCACCATCCGGTCGGCTTCCTGTTGGCCATGATGCTGCTGATGGTGCTGGCCATGGTGCCGCTCGCACTGCTCCGGCCGCGCGCCAATGCCGCCGGCAGGCGCGCAGTGGCCTTGGCACGTGCGAGCTGGCAGGCGGGTGGCAGCATCCGGGCGGCCGACGCGCGCCTGCCGCTGGCCATGGCGCTGTTCGGCACGGCCGTGCTGTCAGACCCGGCCTTTGCCGCCCTGCGCGCCAGCGTGGCGGCGATCACGCCCACCGGTGGCGTCGGCGGCGGCGACACCAGCAGCAGCGGCTGTGGCGGAGGTGGCTGCGGAGGCGGCGGCTGCGGCGGCTAGGCCAGCTGCCCGATGGTGTCGCGGAAGCGCCGCAGTGCCAGCGTGAACAGCACCGCGCCGATGATCGCAAGACCCAGGAAGGACTTCCACACCAGGGCCAGATCGGCGCCGCGATAGAGGATGGCCTGGCTCAGTTCGGTGAAGTGGGTGGTCGGCGCCAGCAGCATCACGTCCTGCACCAGCAACGGCATGCTCTCGCGCGGCGTCACGCCGCCGGACAGGATCTCGAGCGGCAGCAGGATCAGCATGATCAGCAGGCTGAACTGCGGCATGCTGCGCGCGATGGTCGCAAGCAGCATGCCCATCGAGGTGGTGGCGAACAGGTGCAGCGCGGCACCGGCCAGGAACAGCGCCACCGACCCTTCGATCGGGATCTGCAGCGCGCCGCGCACCACCAGGTTCAGGCCGGAGATGGCTGCCAGCAGCACCACCAGGGCGCAGGCCCAGACCTTGGCCAGCATGATCTCGGTCGGCGTCACCGGCATCGCCAGCAGGTGCTCGATGGTGCCGTGTTCGCGCTCGCGGATCAGCGCAGCCCCGGTCAGGATGATCGACAGCATGGTGACGTTGTTGACGATCTCCATCAGCGCGCCGAAGTGCGACTGGTCGAGGGTGGGATTGAAGCGCGCACGCAGCACCAGGTCGACTGGCGGCGCGCGGTCGCCGCGTTCGCGCTGCACGAATTCGCCGATCTCGCCCATCACGATCTGCTGCACGTCGGCGCTGCCCGCGAAGGCCTGGCTCATGCGCGTGGCATCGACATTGAACTGCAGGTTCGGCGCGCGGCCGGCCAGCACGTCGCGCTGGAAGCCGGGCGGGATGTCGAGCGTGAAGGTGTACAGGCCGGCATCCATGCCGGCATCCATCTGCGCCAGCGCAATGCCCGTGATCGGCGTGAAGCGCGGCGGATAGAAGGCCGACACGATGCGCTGCGACAGCGCCGAGTCGTCCTCGTCGATGATCGCGATCGGCGCCTTGTGCAGGGTCTCCGGCATGGCGGTGGCGGCGACGTGGATCGAGATGCTGAAGGTGTAGATGATCAGGAACAGCATCATCGGGTCGCGCCGCAGGCTCCACAATTCCTTGATGCCGAGGCGGTAGATGTTGAGCAGGTGTCCGCGCATGTCAGCGTTCCTGCTTGCGCAGCAGCGCGATCGCCAGCAGCAGGATCAGCGGGCCTGCCAGCAGCAGCGGCACGAAGGCCTGGCGCAGATCGGCGAAACCGAGCGCCTTGCCGAACACGCCGCGGCTGATCAGGAACATGTAGGTCGCCGGATAGATGTCGCCGATGGCGCGGCCGGCACCCTCGAGCGAGGTGACCGGATTGAGCAGGCCGGAAAACTGGATGGCCGGGATCATGGTGCCGATGGTCGCCATGAACATCGCCGCTGTCTGGCTGCGCGTCAGGGTCGAGGCCAGCAGGCCCATGCCGGTGGCGCTGAGGCTGAACAGCAGCGCGGCCGCCGCCAGGGTCAGGAAGCTGCCCTTCATGGGCACGCCGAAGGCGGTGATGGCCAGCAGGCACATCAGCAGGAAATTGAGCATCGACAGCAGCACATAGGGGATCTGCTTGCCGACCAGGAACTCGGTGCGCGTCACCGGCGTCACGTACAGGTTGATGATCGAGCCGAGTTCCTTTTCGCGCACCACGGCCAGCGCGGTCAGCATCGCCGGCAGCATGAGCAGCAGGATCGGGAGCACGGCCGGCACCATCGCGGGCAGGCTGCGCACATCGGGGTTGTAGCGGAAGCGCGTCTCGATGCCGGCCGCCTGCACGATGTCCATGCCCAGCTGCTCGCGCGCCACCTGCAGCAGCCAGTGCTGGTGCAGGCCCTGCACATAGGCGGCGACGGTCTCGGCGCGCTGGGGCATGGCGCCGTCGATCCAGGCGGCGATCTGCACCGGACGGCCGCGCGCCGCATCGCGCTCGAAGCCGGCGGGAATCTCCAGCGCCAGCGAGAGTTCCCCGCTGCGCATGCGCAGGTCGAGCTGCGCGTAGTCGGCGATCGGCGCGCGTTCGCTGAAATAGCGCGAACCCGACAGGTTGAGGGCATAGTCGCGGCTGAGCGCGCTCTGGTCGCGATCGAGCACGGCGTAGCGCAGGTTCTCGACGTCCATGCTGACCCCGAAACCCATCACGAACAGCAGGATCAGCGAACCCGCCAGCGCCAGCGTGGCGCGCACGGGATCGTGCTTCAGCTCGAGCGTCTCGCGCCACACATAGCTGTAGATGCGGCCGAGGCTGCGGCGCACGCGGCCGGGCCGCCCCGGCGTCTGGTCGGGGGCAGCGGCGGCCGCGACGGCGCTGTCGTGGCCGTCCTCGGCCTCCTGCACCCCGGCCAGGCAGGTCATGAACGCCTCTTCCAGCGTCGCGGCACCGTGCCGTGCCACCAGGCTGGCCGGGGTGTCGCTGTCGAGCACGCGTCCGGCGTGCATCATCGAGATGCGGTCGCAGCGTTCGGCCTCGTTCATGAAATGGGTCGAGATGAAGATGGTGACGCGGTCGCGGCGCGCGAGCTCGATCATCAGGCGCCACAGGGTGTCGCGCGCGATCGGATCGACGCCGGAGGTCGGCTCGTCGAGGATCAGCAGTTCGGGCTGGTGCACCATCGCCACGGCGAGCGACAGGCGCTGGCGGATACCGAGCGGCAGCGTGTCCGGCAGGCGCTCCATCACCCCGGTGAGCCCGAAGCGTTCCGCCAATTCGCGGATGCGCGCACCCAGCCCGGCCGCGGGCACATGGAACAGGCGCGCATGCAGCAGCAGGTTCTGCGCCACCGTGAGCTCGGTATAGAGCGAGAACGACTGCGACATGTAGCCCACGCGACGGCGCGCCGCCAGGTCCTGCGCGTCCACCGGGCGGCCGAACAGCCGGGCCACACCCTGGCTGGCGGGCAGCAGGCCGGTCAGCATCTTCATGGTGGTGGACTTGCCACAGCCGTTCGACCCGACAAAGCCGAAGATCTCGCCGCGGCGGATGCGGATGCTCACGTCGTCGACAGCCTTGAAATCGCCGAACTGCCGCGTCAGTCCCTCGGCCTCGATGGCGATGTCGTCGTCCGCCGCGGGAGCGAGCGGCGCGATCTCCACTGGCCGGTAGCCGTGGCGGCGCTCTTCGGGCAGCAGCGCGATGAAGGCCTGGTCGAGCGAGTCCGAGCCGGTGCGCGCCATCAGTTCCTGCGCCGTGCCAACCGCCAGGATGCGGCCGCTGTCCATCGCCACCAGACGGTCGAAGCGTCGCGCCTCGTCCATGTAGGCGGTCGCGACCATCACGCTCATGGCCGGGCGGCTGTCGCGGATGCGCGCGATCAGGTTCCAGAACTGGCTGCGCGCCAGCGGATCGACACCGGTGGTCGGCTCGTCCAGGATCAGCAGGTCGGGATCGTGGATGAGCGCGCAGCACAGGCCGAGCTTCTGCTTCATGCCGCCCGAAAGCTTGCCGACGGGGCGCTCCAGGAAAGGGTACAGGCCGGTGCTGCGCGTCAGGCTGTCGATGCGGCGGCGGCGCTCGTCGGCGGCGTGTCCGAACAGGCGCGCAAAGAACTGCAGGTTCTGTTCCACCGTCAGGGTGGGATACAGGTTCCTGCCCAGTCCCTGCGGCATGTAGGCAATGCGCGGGCACACCTCGTCGCGGTGACGTGCCGAGCGCAGGTCGCCGCCCAGCACCTCGATGCTGCCGCCCTGTATGGCACGTGCGCCGGCCACCAGCGCCAGCAGGCTCGACTTGCCGACGCCGTCGGGTCCGATCAGGCCCATCATGCTGGCCGGCGGCAGTTCCAGCGTCACGTCCTGCAGCGCCACCGTTGCGCCGTAGCGCAGCTGCACCTCGCGCAGGCGCACCACTGGCGCCACTGCGTTCACGGTTCGGCCTTGAGCGCCAGGCGTGCCGGCCAGGCGGCGGCGGGATCGGTGCGCAGCCAGGCCAGCCCCGGCAGGCCGGTCTTGACCTGCTGCAGATGCTTGCGCAGCAGCTCAGGTGCTATGCGTGCCTTGATGCGGAACATCAGTTTCTGGCGCTCGCTGACGGTCTCCACGGTCTTGGGCGTGAACTGGGCGGTGCTGGCCACGAAGGAGACGGTTGCCGGGATCACATACTGGGGCGCGGCGTCGAGCACGATGCGCACCTCGCTGCCGAGCGCCACGCGGCCGGCCAGGGTTTCGGGCAGGAAGAAGCTCATCTGGACATCGGTGAGGTCGACCAGGCTCAGCACGCGGCCGCCGGCGCCCAGGATCTCGCCGGGTTCGGCCAGGCGCAGCTGGACGCGCGCATCGCGCGGCGCCTTGAGCACGCTGTCGGCGAGATCAGCGTCGATGCGCGTGACGGTGGCCTTGGCGGCGGTCACGGCCGAACGCGCGCCGGTCACCTGGGCGCGCGCCGCCACGATGGCGGCGGCGGCGGCGCGTGTCTGCGCGCGTGTGGCCGCCAGTGCGGCACGCGCACTCTGGGTGCGCGCGCGGTCGTCGTCGAGTTCCTGGCGCGAGGTCGCGCCTTCGGTGGCCAGCGTCTCGGCGCGCGCGAGGCGCCGCTCGGTGGCGTCGAGTTCAGCTTCGCGCTGGGTCACCAGCGCCTTCGCGGCCTCCAGGTCGGCCTCGCGCAAGGCGGTCTGGGCATCGGCGCCGGCCACTGCCTGGACCGCCTGCTCGAAGCGCGCCACCGCCTCGGCGCGCTGCGCCAGCAGGCTGTCCGATTGCAGGTGTGCCAGCGGCTGGCCGGCGGTGACGAAGTCGCCTTCGTGCACCAGCACGTCCGCCAGCCGGCCCGGGAACTTGGTCGCGACGTCGATTTCGGTGGCCTCCAGGCGCCCGTTGCCGCCGGCCAGCCCGGCGTCGTCCGCCGGGCCGTGCAACAGGGTCCAGCGGTAGTAGCCGCAGGCAGCCAATGCCAGGACCAGGGTGGCGAACAGCAGCTTCTTCAAATTGCTTGTCATGGTCATGCCCGTGATGCCGGGTTCATTCATTGCAGGGAGGCGGTGCATGGCCGGGGGCGCCCATCGGTCCGCCGCCGAGTGCGGACCACAGCGCCAGCTGCGCGCCCAGCAGAGCGCGCCGCACCTGCACCAGTTGTTGTTCGGCCGCCAGCAGTTCGCGTTCGGCGTCGAGCACTTCCAGGTAGCCCACGGCACCGCTTTCGTAGCGCAGGCCGGCCAGTCGCGAGCGCTCGGTCTGCAGCGCCAGCATGGCGCTCAGGGTGTCGGCCTGGTCGGCCAGCCAGCGGCGCGCCGACAAGGCGTTCGAGACGTCGCGGAACGCCGCCTGGACGGTGCGCTGATAGCTTTCGAGGGCGGTCTGCTGGCGCGCCCGTGCGACGTCGACGGCAGCGCTGCGCCGGCCGCCGTCGAGCACCGGCAGCGCCACCGCCGGGCTCACGGTCCAGGCCGCGCTGCCGTTGCGGAACAGGCCGTCGAGTTCCGGGCTGGCCGTGCCGACCAGGGCGGTGAGCGCGATGCGCGGAAAGTAGGCCGCGCGGGCGGCGCCGATGCTCGCGGTGGCGGCCTTCAGGCCATGCTCGGCGGCGATCACGTCGGGGCGCGAGTTCAGCAGGTCCGAGGGCAGGCCGGGCTGCAGCTCGCGGAAGGTCGCGCGCTCCGGGCCGGGGGCCGTGGTGGCGAACTGGCGCTGCTGGTCGCCGACCAGCATGGCGAGCTCATGCGCCTGCACGTCGCGCTGCTGCGCGAGCGTGGTGGTGAGCATGGCCGCCTGCCGCCACAGCAGTTCGACCTGGGTGAGCTCGAGCCGCGAGGCCGAGCCGGTCTGCTCGCGTCGCCGGAACACCTGCAGCGAGCGGGCGCGACTTGCCAGGGTGCGGCGCGCCAGCGCGAGGCGCTCGTCGAGTTCGGACAGCGCCAGGTAGCCGTCGCCCACCTGGGTGATCAGGCTCAGGCGCGCGGCGCGCGCCGCCGCATCGCTGGCCAGATAGGATTCGAGGGCGCTGGTCTCGAGATTGCGCACGCGCCCCCAGAAATCGAGCTCCCAGCCGTTGAGGTCGGCGCCGGCCACGAACTGGTTGCCGATCATGCCGCGGCCGAGCGGGTTGAGCTCGGCGGGGATCGAGGTGCGTGAGCCGATCAGGTTTGCCGACACCAGCGGAACGGCTTCGGCGCGCTGGATGCCGTAGCTTGCACGCGCTTCCTCGACGCGCGACAGCGCCACCCGCAGGTCGCGGTTGTTGGCGAGGGCTTCGCTGATCAGCGCACGCAGCTGCGCATCGACGACATACTCTGGCCAGCATACCGACACCGATAGCGCGTCGTCCGGCGTGGCCGCCGCGTCCGCATACTGCTCCGGCACGGGCAGGACCGGCCGCTGGTAGGGCGGTGCCAGGTCCGCACAGGCGGCCACCATCAGTGTGGCGGCAAGGCCCACCGCGCGTGCTAACAGTTCCCCCTGCGATCCGGCTGGCATGCTGGCAACTCCCTTCTCGTCCCCCGTATAGCGGACCGTCCGCTGTGCTGCGCTGCAGGGCTGCTGTCCCGCAACATACAGCTGCATGGTGCCGGAGCGCGTGCCGACGCTTCATGATTCAGGTCAAGGCAAGTGCGCGCGGCGTGCGCTCTACTGTGCGCACAGCGAAATCCGCTGCACTTTCCCGTTCAGGAGCTTGCCATGACCAGCATGATGAAGGCGGCGGTGTTCCTTGCACCAGGACGTATCGAATTGACGGACAAGCGCATTCCCGACGTGGGACCCAACGACGCGCTGATGCGCATCACCACCACCACCATCTGTGGCACCGATGTGCACATTCTCAAGGGCGAGTATCCGGTCGCCAAGGGGCTGACCATCGGGCACGAGCCGGTCGGCGTGATCGAGAAGCTTGGCAGCGCGGTGCAAGGCTACCGGGAAGGCCAGCGCGTGATCGCCGGTGCCATCTGCCCCAACTTCAATTCCTACGCGGCCCAGGACGGCGCCCCTTCGCAGGACGGCAGCTACCTGGTGGCGAGCGGCGCCTGCGGCTGTCACGGCTACAAGGCCACGGCCGGCTGGCGCTTCGGCAACCTGATCGACGGTACCCAGGCCGAGTACGTGCTGGTACCCGATGCCCAGGCCAATCTGGCGCCGATCCCCGACGGGCTCAGCGACGAGCAGGTGCTGATGTGCCCGGACATCATGTCGACGGGTTTCAAGGGAGCCGAGAACGCCAACATCAGGATCGGCGACACGGTGGCGGTGTTCGCCCAGGGGCCGATCGGACTGTGCGCAACGGCGGGGGCGCGCCTGCTCGGCGCCACCACCATCGTCGCGGTCGACGGCAACGCGCATCGCCTCGGCATCTCGAAAAGGATGGGCGCCGACGTGACGCTGAACTTCCACGATTGCGATGTCGTCAGCGAAATCATGAAGCTGACCGGCGGCAAGGGTGTCGACGCGGCGATCGAGGCCCTGGGCACCCAGAACACCTTCGAATCGGCGCTGCGTGTGTTGCGGCCGGGCGGCACGCTGTCCAGCCTGGGGGTCTACTCCAGCGACCTGACCATCCCGCTGTCGGCTTTCGCGGCCGGCCTGGGCGATCACCGCATCAACACGGCGCTGTGTCCGGGCGGTAAAGAGCGCATGCGCCGGCTGATGAACGTGGTGGCGTCGGGGCGCGTCGACCTGGGCGTGCTGGTCACCCATCACTATGCGCTCGACAACATCGTCGCCGCCTATGAGCTGTTCTCGCACCAGCGCGACGGCGTGCTCAAGGTGGCGATCAAGCCCTGACGGCCGGGGACTGCACGGTGACTCTTGATTTTCATCAAAGTGGAGGACCGCTGCGGCGCGCACGATGCCAGTATGGGTGCTCGGGGCTGTGAGCCAAACCAGGAGGGAGTGATCATGACCGGAAAATGCGCAGTTCCGATAGCGGTAGTGCTGCTGGTGGCGGTGTCGCTGTCCGTGCAGGCGAAGGATCCCGTGGTGGCTGCGCCGGCGGCCAAGGTCGTCGGCGAGGTGAGCTACGTGAGCGGCGGCATCGGCGATGAGGAGGAACTGGCGATGCAGGGCGTGGCCGGCGACTATCCGCTGCGCCTGGCCTTCACGTCCAAGGGCACCGGGGAGTATCTGGCGGGCGTGCAGGTCACGCTGAAGGATCACAAGGGCGCCTTGCTGCTGGATGCCCAGTCCGAGGGGCCGTGCCTGTTCGCCCGGCTGCCCGAGGGGCATTACACGCTGCAGGCGGTGTACGAAGGCAAGGCGCAGAAGCGCACGTTCGAGATCAAGCCGCACGCCCATGTGTCCCTGCTGATGCGCTGGGCCCTGCCCAAGGACGGCGTGCCCGACGACGAACAGCCGGCCGACCGCACCGATCCTGAAGAGCCGGCGCACTCGGCCCACGGCTGCTGGCGCTGACATGAAGATCCTGGTCGCCTGTGACGGTTCCAAGCCGGCGCTGCGCGCGCTGCGCTACGCGATCAAGCTGGTGCGCCAGCTGACTCCCGAGTCCAGTCGCATCACGCTGGTCAATGTGCACGACGACGGGTCGCTGCGTCATGCGCGCTTTTTCGTCGAACCGGGTGTGGTCGAGGACTACCTGCGCGAGCTTGGCGAAAAGGACCTGCGTCCGGCGCGCAAGCTGCTGGACACTGCCGGCATCCGTCATGACATGGTGATCCGGGTCGGGCATGTCGCGGAGGAAATCCTCGACTGCGCACGCGCCGGGCGCTTCGACATGATCGTGCTGGGTGCCAAGGGACGCAGCGCCATTGCCGACCTGCTGATCGGCTCGGTCGCGCATCGGGTGCTCAATACCGCGGATGCGCCGGTCCTGCTGGTCAGGTAGCCGCGGCGCTGCTGCCGGCGGCACCGGCAGTGCCGCCCGGCGGGTGCGGGAAAGTGAGCACGAAGCGCGTTCCGCTGCCATCCAGGCCCTCAGCTACCTCGATGCGCGCGCCGTGCAGTTCGACGATGCGTTGCGCGATCGACAGTCCAAGCCCGCTGCCGGGTGCCGTGCTGCCGGGCACGCGGTAGAAGCGCTCGAAGATCCGCGCGCGCGCCTCCTTCGAAATCCCTACGCCGGAGTCCGCCACCGTAAGCTGGCAGCCGCCGTCGAGCGTGTGACAGCTCAGCGCCACGCGACCACCGGCAGGCGTGTAGCGGATGGCGTTGTCGATCAGGTTGCGCAGCAGGATGGTCAGTTCCTCCTCGGCACCGTACACCGGCGCTGCTGCCGCATCGACGCTGAGCGTGATGTGTCTGCGCTGCGCGGCACCGGCGTGCGCCGCTGCCTGCGCCGCCAGCAGACGGCCCATGTCGATCAGCGCGAAGCGCACATGATTGCCCTCCGGCGAGGCGTCGATGCGCGCCAGGCCCAGCAACTGGTCGATCAGGCGCGCGCTGCGGTCGACACTGGCGAGCAGGTCCTGGCCTGCTTCGGCAGCCTCGGCCGGACTGCGTGCGCGCAGCATCACCTGGACATTGGTGCGGATCGCCGCCAGCGGCGTGCGCAGTTCGTGCGAGGCGTCGGCGGTGAAACGACGCTCGCGCGCGAGCGCGTCGCGCATGCGCTGGAGCAGCCGGTTCAGGGCCGCGATCAGCGGCGCCAGTTCGCTGGGTGCATCCGCCGGTTCGACGGCTGCAAGCTCGTCGGGCGAGCGCGCGGCCACCGCCTGCGCCGTGGTGAGGATAGGTGTCAGCGCGCGCCGGCTCAGCCACCACACCACGCCGCCGAGCAGTGGCAGGAAGGTGAGCGCGAACAACGCAAGGCGCCCCGCCATCTGGCGCCCGATCTCGCTGCGATGCTGCATGGGCTCGGCGATCTGGATCTGCAGGCGGTGCGCCGGCGACCACGTGACGTAGGTCCGCGCCAGCGTGCCCTGCGCCCTGGCCCAGCCGAAGCCCTCGCCAGGCGCCGGCTGCAGGGGCGTCGTCGGCGCGGTGCTGGAGCGGTAGAGCAGGTGGCCGCCGTCGTTCCAGATCTGGAAGCTGCGGTAGTGCGGCTCGGGATCGGTCCCGGAATCGAAGGCCGGGTCGGCGGGGCCGCTGGCGCGTTCCTCGAGTTCGTGTTCCGACAGCACCAGCAGCAGGCGCGCGGTTTCCTGCAGGGTCTGGTCGAACAGCTCCTGGCTTTCGCGCTCGGCATCCCAGTAGATGGTCAAGGCGCTCAGCAGCCAGAGCGCGGTCGTGGCCGCCAGCAGCAGGCCGACCAGGCGATGGCGCAGCGACCAGCGCGCCGCTTCAGTCGCCATTGCCCGGCCGGTCGATGCAGTAGCCGACGCGATTCACGGTGCGGATCAGGTCGCGGCCGATCTTGCGCCGCAGGTGGTGCACGTAGACCTCGAGGGCGTTGCTCTCGATTTCCTCGCCCCAGCCGTACAGCGACTCTTCCAGGCGCGCGCGGCTCAGAACCTGGCCGCGATGCTGCAGCAGCGCCAGCAGGACCGCGAATTCGCGCGCCGTCAGGCTCAGCGCAGCACCGTCGAGCTGTGCGGTATGGCCGGCCGGATCGACCACCAGCCTGCCATGCTCGATGAGCGCCTGCGCGCGCCCGCTGCCGCGGCGGATGGCGGCGCGCAGGCGCGCCGCGAGTTCATCGAGGTCGAAGGGCTTGATGATGAAGTCATCCGCGCCGGAATCGAGTCCGGTGATGCGGTCCGGCACGCCGTCGCGCGCCGTGATGATCAGCACCGGCATGAGGTGCCCCTTGCGGCGCAGTTCCTTCAGCAGCGTGATGCCATCGACACCGGGCAGGCCGAGGTCGAGCAGGATGGCGTCGTAGACATGGGTGAGCAAGGCGCTTTCGGCGCTGGCGCCATCGTGCACCCAGTCGATCGCATAGCCATCCTGCTCCAGGCCGGTCCTGGTCGCCTTGCCGAGCAGCGGATCGTCCTCCACCAGCAGCAATCGCATGGTTCCCCGTCCGTTCATCGAATGCTGCCAGTTTAAGCGCATCGACTTAAGGCGCGATTAATCGGCCGTCGGCTAGAGTGAGACGGTCATCCAGCAGGGGGTTTTCATGAGCATTCGTGTCGCAATCCTTGTCCTGGGCCTGCTTGTACAGGCCGCGAGCCAAAGCGCCCGGGCGGCGGCCGAGGAACTGATCAGGTTGTCGGACCTGCAGGTTCGCCGGGCCGGCGTGACCGTCGAGCCGGTCGGCGCGCCCACGCCGCCAGGGGCGTCCGACCCGGCCAGCGAGGGCGGCCTGGCCTTGCACGGCACCGTGACGGTGCCCAATCGCGCTGTCAGCGTGGTCAACTCGCCGCTTGCGGGCACCCTGGCGGCGGTGGCTGTCGACACCGGGGACGTGGTGCGCGCCGGACAGCGCGTGGCCACCGTATACAGTCCGCAATTGCTGGAGTGGCAGCGCGACTACCTGCAGTCGGCGTCGCAGCTCGAGCTGGCGCATGCGCGCACGCAGCGCGAAGAGGCGCTGTTCCGCGATGGCATCATTTCCCAGAGCCGCCTGCAGGAGGCCCTGGTGGCCGAACGCCAGGCCACGCTGCAGCGCGATCTGCACGCCCAGAACCTCAAGCTGGCCGGCATCGGCGACGATGCACTGGGGCGGCTGGGGGGGTCGTCGGCGCTCGACGGCACGCTGGCGATCCACGCACGCGCCGGCGGCACCGTGGTCGAACAGTTGGCCAGCGCGGGCCAGCATCTGGAAGCCGGGGCACCGGTGCTCAAGCTCACCGGTGGTGACATGCTGTGGCTGGAGCTCCAGGCCAGTCGCGAGCAGGGGGCCAGCGTGCGCATCGGCGATGCCGTCCATGTGGACGGCTGCCAGGGTGCCGGCCGCATCGTGGCGGTCAATCCGCAGCTTTCGGCGGCCAACCAGGCCGTACTGCTGCGCGCCGCCTTCGCCAGGCCGGGCAACTGTCTGCGTCCCAACCAGTATGTCGAAGCCCGGGTGGCACGTGCCGCGGCGGCGGGAGCGCGGGTCAGTCTGCCGGCGGCGGCACTGGTCCAGCGCAACGGCACCGACTTCGTGTTCGTGCGCGAGTCCGGCGGTTTCCGGCCGGTGGCGGTCACGGTGCTCGAACGCAGCGGCGCACGCGTGCTGAGCGGCACGGCGTTCAAGCCGGGCAGCGAGGTGGCGATCCGCGGCGTGGCCTGGCTGAAAGGCGCCTGGCTGGGACTCGGACCGGACGAGGCCACCACGCCTGAAGCGGGAGCGCGCTGATGCTGTCACGCCTGATTGCGTTCGCGCTGTCGCAGCGCCTGCTGGTGCTGGTGCTCACCGCGCTGCTGATCGGCGGCGGCCTGTATGCGGTGCAGCAGTTGCCGATCGACGCCTTCCCCGATGTCTCGACCACCCAGGTCAAGATCATCATGAAGGCGCCCGGAATGACGCCCGAGGAGGTCGAGGCACGCGTGACCGCGCCCATCGAGCAGGAACTCCTGGGCATCCCGCGCGAGACGGTGCTGCGCTCGCAGTCGAAATACGCGCTGGCCGACGTGACCATCGACTTCGAAGACGGCACCGACATCTTCTGGGCGCGCCAGCAGGTCAGCGAGCGCCTGTCCACGGTGCTCAAGGACCTGCCCGGCGCGGTCAGCGGCGGTCTGGCGCCGATCACCACGCCGCTGGGCGAGATGTTCATGTTCACCATCGAAGGCGACCTGCCGCTGGCCGACAAGCGCTCGCTGCTCGACTGGGTGATCCGTCCGCAGTTGCGTGGCATCGCCGGAGTGGCCGACGTGAATTCCCTGGGCGGTCTGGTCAAGAGCTTCGACGTGATCCCGGATCCCGCTGCGCTGGCAGCGCGCAAGCTGTCGATCGCCCAGCTCGAAGCGGCGCTGGAGGTCAACAATCGCAACGATGGTGCCGGGCGCCTGAGTTCCGGTGAGGAATCCCTGCTGGTGCGCGTCGACGGCAGCGTGCGTTCGCTCGACGACATCCGCGACATCATCGTGGCCAGTCCGGACGGCAATCCGATCCATGTGGCGGACGTCGCCCAGGTGCGCATCGGCAACCTGACGCGCTATGGTGCGGTCACCAAGGACGGCCACAGCGAGGCGGTGGAAGGCCTGGTGCTCGGACTGCGCGGTGCCAACGCGCGCCAGGTCGTGACGCAGATCCGCGCCAAGCTGGCCGACATCGGCAAGACCCTGCCCAAGGGCACCACGCTCAAGTCCTTCTATGACCGCGGCAACCTGGTCGAACGTGCCGTCGGCACCGTGGTCGAGGCGCTGGCCGAGGCGATCGCGCTGGTCCTGCTGCTGCTGTTCGTGTTCCTCGGCAATCTGCGCGCCGCCGTGGTGGTCGCGCTGATCCTGCCGTTGTCGGCGCTGGCGACCTTTGTGCTCATGAACCAGGTCGGCCTGTCGGCCAACCTGATGTCGCTGGGGGGGCTCGCGATCGCCATCGGCATGCTGGTCGATGCGGCCGTGGTGGTGGTCGAGAACATCGAGGCCCACGCCAGCCGCCTCGAGCACGGCGTCAAGCGCACTACCCTGCACATGATCCTGCGCGCCGTCCAGGAGGTCGCGGTGCCGGTCAGCGCCGGCATCGTGATCATCGTCATCGTGTTCGTTCCGCTGCTGTCCCTGCAGGGTCTGGAGGGCAAGCTGTTCACGCCGGTGGCGCTGACCATCGTGTTCGCGCTGAGCGCTTCCCTGCTGCTTTCGCTCACCGTGGTGCCGGTGATGGCATCCTTCCTGTTGGGGCGCGCCGCGCACCAGCTGCCCTGGCTGGTGCGCAAACTGGACCAGTTCTACACGCCGGCACTGGCCTGGGCCCTGCGGCGCGAGGGCGTGGTCTACGGCACGGCGCTCGCCGGTCTGGTGCTGGCGGTGTTCCTGTTCACCCAGGTCGGCAAGTCCTTCATGCCGACCATGGACGAAGGGGACGTGATCATGCAGCTGGAGAAGCTGCCTTCGATCAATCTGGTGCGCTCGATGGCCACCGACCAGGCGGTGCAGCAGCGCGTGCTGGCCGAGGTGCCGGAAGTGCTGAGCGTGGTGGCGCGCACCGGCTCCGACGAGCTGGGACTCGACCCCATGGGGCTCAACGAGACCGACAGCTTCCTGGTGCTGAAGCCGCGCGCGGAATGGCGCCGGCCTGACAAGGACTGGCTGGTCGACCAGCTGCGGGCGGTCAGCCGCGAATTCGTCGGCGTCAACTTCAGCTTCACCCAGCCGATCGAGATGCGCACCTCGGAAATGCTGTCGGGGGTGCGCGGCGACCTTGCCGTCAAGGTCTATGGTTCCGACCTCGTCGCGTTGAACGCCATCGCCGAGCAGATCGTGACGTTGCTGCAGGCGGTGCCGGGCAGCCAGGACGTGCTCACCGTCAAGAACTCGGGCGTACAGTACCTGCAAGTCGACATCGACCGTCATCTGGCAGGGCGCTACGGACTGTCGGTCGAACGCATCCAGAACGATCTGCGCGCGCTGCTCGAGGGCCGCTCGGTGGGACTGGTCATCGAAGAGGGGCGCCGCCGGCCGCTGGTGGTGCGTGGCAGCGAAACGCTGCAGATGTCGCCCGAACTGTTCCGCCAGATCCGCCTGCCGGTCGCCGGCAGCGACCCCATCCCGCTGGCGCAACTCGCCACGCTGCGCGTGGTCGACGGTCCGGTCAAGATCGACCGCGAGAACTCCTCGCGCATGGTGGTCGTGCGCTGCAATGTGCGCGGCCGCGACCTGGTCGGCTTCGTCTCCGAAGCCCAGGCGGCGGTCGCGCGGCAGCTCAAGCTGCCGCCCGGCTACCAGCTGCGCTGGGGCGGGCAGTTCGAGAACCAGCAGCGCGCGGCGACGCGCCTGGCGGTGGTGGTGCCGATCGCGCTCGGCCTGATCTTCCTGCTGCTGTTCGCCACTTTCGGTTCCTTGCGCCAGGCCACCCTGGTGTTCGCCAACATCCCTTTCGCTCTGATCGGCGGCGTGGTGGCTCTGGCACTCACCCATGAGTACCTGTCGGTGCCGGCCTCGGTGGGCTTCATCGCGCTGATGGGCATTGCCGTGCTCAACGGTCTGGTGATGATCAGCAGCTTCAACCAGCTCAAGGCGCGTGGCATGCAGGGCACGGAACTGGTGATGCAGGGCGCACGCCAGCGCCTGCGGCCGGTGCTGATGACCGCCAGCATCACCGCCTTCGGCCTGATCCCGCTGCTGCTGGCCACCGGTCCGGGGTCCGAGATCCAGCGGCCGCTGGCCGTGGTGGTGATCGGCGGGCTGGTCAGTTCGACACTGCTGACCCTGGTGCTGCTGCCCAATCTGTTTCGACGTTTCGGCATGGGAGGCCGCTGATGGACACGCCCTACGATTGCATGTTGACGATTGCCGTTCCGGTGGCACTCGAAGAGGAGTTGCTGGATTGCCTGCTCGCCCAGGCGCAATGGGTGCGCGGATTCTCGGTGTTGCACGCCGAGGGCTTCGGTGCCGGTGCCCGCTTGGGCAGCGCGCTCGAGAACGTGCGCGGGCGCGCGCACCGCAGGCTGGTCACCATCCTGATGGTGCGTCCCGACATCCCGCCGGTGCTGGAGGCCCTGCGCCAGCAATTCAGCAGCCCGGAAATCGCCTGGTGGACCTCGCCGGTCGACGGCTTCGGGAGGCTCGCATGAAGCCGGCCCGACTGATGGTGGCACTGGCGTGCTGCCTGCCGCTGCTGGCGCCGGCCGCCGAGGTCTGCAGTGCCGGATTGCCCGGCGATCTGGAGGTGCGCACGGTGCTGGGCGGCCTGCCGCAGCTGCATATCGCGGGCAGCGAGATCCGCCGCTCGCAGGCCAACCGTTCGGCTCTGGTGGCGGGTCCGCACGAGTGGACGGTGCGTGGACGCCTGCAGGAGCGGCGCGTGGAAAATGCCTTCGACTGCGCGCGCTGCACGGAAGGCGAGATCGCGGTCGAGCGCGGCGTGCGCTGGTTCGGCAAGGCGGCCCAGGATGCGGCGTATGGCGAGCAGACCGTGATGGTCGCCCAGCTGTCCTACGCCGATACCTGGCACGAGGCCGGCCGCGCGCTGTTGTCGAGCTGGTTCGACTGGCAGCGCGAGGAGCATTCCGCGCAGCTGCTGCAGCGCCAGGTGGAGGTGCTCGAACGCCAGGTGGCGGCGGTGTCGACGCGTGTGCATGCCGGCGAGGCGGCGGCGCTGGAGGAGCGCATGGCGCAGACCGAACTCGACCGCGGCGTCGTGGCACAGCGCCAGGCCGCCCAGATGGCGCATCGGCGCATGCTCGACCTGCGCCAGCAATACCCCGGCCTGCGCCTGGATCTGCCGGCCTGTCTGGAGGATCCGCCTGCCGCCATCGAGTCCGACGCGGCCTGGAGCGAGCGCATCCTGGCCGATAACCACGAGCTCGAGCTGGCCGACGCCGAACTCGCAGCGGCACGCCTGCGCGCCGGCCGCGCGGATGCGGCGCGCACGCCGGACCCCACGGTCGGCATGCACTACGGTGAAGAGCGCAACCGCCAGGAACGCATCGTGGGCCTCACCATCGCGATTCCGATCGGCGGACCGGCGCGCACGGCCGAGCACGATGCCGCGCTGGCCGAAGTGGCGGTCGCCGAGGAACGTGCCCGCATGGTCCGCCTCAAGGTCGAGGCCGACATCGCGCGCGCCCTTGCGGCGGCGCAGGCGAACGCTGCCCGCTGGACGCAGCTGGCGGGCATTGCCAGCCAGGCGGCGGGCAATGCCGACCTGGTGTTGCGTGGCTATCAGCTGGGCGAGTTCGGGTTCAATGAGACGCTGCAGGCACGCCGTCAGGCCATCGACTCGGCCCTGGCGGCCCAGACGGCACAGCTCGATGCTCTCGAAGCCGTGGCACGTCTGCGCCTCGACGCGCATGAAATCTGGGCTGCCCCGGAAGAACCCCAGGCCGCAGCCGCGTTGCAGCACTGAGGCATCGCCGGTGCGGCTGCACGCCGCACCGGCGCCGGCCAGCCGCCTTCAGGGCGCGGCGCCGGCGTTGTGCACTCAGGCCTTCAGCTTCACCAGACCGCCCATGGCCGGGTCGGACCAGCTGTTGCGGCCGGTCTCGACGTGGCCAGCCAGGCGGCGCAGCAGCGTCGAGTCCTCGGCCACGCTGACGACCAGGTCATACCAGCCACGGAAGGTCTCGAGCGCCAGTTCGCCGTCCATGCTTTCCTGGGCATCGAGGTGTTCCTTCACCTTGCGGCCGCTGTAGGCGTCGAGCACTGTCACCGTTGCCTCGCCGGCGCCGGTGTTGCGGATGCTCCACTCCAGCTTGCCGCCGTCCTCGGTGTCATAAGACGCGCGCACCACCAGGCTGCAGGCGCCGGAGGCGTCGCTGCCCGTGAAGCGGCGGAAGAAGCCGTTGGGGCCGTGTACGCTGAGGTCGTAGCTGCCGTTGACGGCCCAGCTGTCGGACAGCTGCTTGCCCGGCTCGACGGTGTAGGTGCGCACCGTGTCGACGGCATTGCCCGAGCGCACCATGAACACTGCGCCGGCCTTGCCGGTGTTGACGAAGTGCAGTTGGAAGGTGCTGTCGACCGTGTGCAGGCTGCCGTGCACGTCGAGTTCGTAGGGCAGCGCGCGCGCCGGGCGGATGCCCTTCTCCTGCTGCGGGACACCCAGGATCACGCCGGCCGGCGTGGGCACGTAGGTGGGCAGGTCGGTGCCGGCCAGTTCGCCGGGGCTGGGCAGGAAGCCGTCGGTCGAGGGCAGCTGCACTTGCGTCGAGTCGTTGGGATTGGCGAAATCGAAAACCGAGGTCAGGTCACCCGACACGGTGCGGCGCCAGGGATTGATATTGGAGTCCGTCAGGCCGAAGCGCTTTTCGATGAACTGCACCACCGAGGAATGATCGAACACCTGCGAGTTCACGTAGCCGCCCTTGCTCCAGGGCGAGATGGCCAGGAACGGAACACGTACGCCCAGGCCGATCGGGCCATGGGGGTTGGAGGTGGTGACGATCTCGTTGTGGAAGTCCACCGTGGAGGCGCCGTAGGCGCTGCTCTGCGGCGGCGTCGGCGAGATCAGGTGGTCGAAGCCGCCGTCGTTCTCGTCATAGTTGATCAGGAACACGGTCTTGCTCCACACGTCCGGGTTGGCGACCAGGATGTCGAAGACCTGTGCGATGTACCAGGCGCCGTAGTTGGCCGGGTAGCTCGAGTGCTCGGTGTAGCCGGCGGGCGCGACCATCCAGGACACCTGCGGCAGCGTGCCGTTCTGCACGTCCTTGCGGAAGTCGTCGAACAGCTGCCCGGCCCAGGCCTTCCAGGCGCTGTCGGGCGAACCGGCCGCCGGCAGGGTGTTGCTGACCTGGGTGCCCGTGCAGCCCTTGTCGAACAGCGGCGTGCCGGGCGCGGAATCGGCGTACTGCTTGAAGTACAGCACCGAATTGTCGGTGTAGTTGCCGGCGAAGGAGTTGCCGGTACCGTCGCCGAAATCGGGCGCAAAAGTGGCGCCGGCCAGATCCTGGTAGATGCGCCAGCTCACGCCGGCGGCCTCGAGGCTTTCCGGCAGGGTCTTCCACGACAGGTAGGCGTTGTTCACGCTGAGGCCGTTGTAGGTGATCGGACCCGCGCCCAGGCCGTCGGTGCCGGCGGCGCCCAGGTAGTCGACGTTGCCCACGCAACCCGACCAGATGTAGCAACGGTTGGGGTTGGTCGGGCCCATGATCGAGCAGTGGTAGGCATCGCACACCGTGAAGGCGTCGGCCAGCGCGTAGTGCAGGGGCAGGTCGTCACGCGTGACGTAGGCCATGGTCATCGGGCCCTTGGAGGGCAGCCAGTTGTCCCATTGGCCCAGGTTCCAGGCAGCATGGCCGGACGACCAGCTGTGGCTGGTACCCGGCAGATAGGTGCCGCCCAGGCCGGTCAGGCCGGGGCTGACGGCTGCCGGATTGACGCGGAAGGGCGGCAGCACAGAGGCGCCGCCCGCAGGACCGCCCAGCGTGCCGTAGTTCGGCGGCACACCGTAGCCGGCGGCGGTGTTGGCAGCGCCCGCGGGCTGCAGGAACACCGAGGCCGGCGTGGTGCCGCTGCCGTTGGCCAGCGGCAGATGAATCATCGCGGCACGCGGGTCGGCGAAGCCGCGCACGCCGCGCATGGTGCCGAAGTACTTGTCGAAGGAGTTGTTCTCCTGGGTCAGCACCACGATGTGCTGCACATCCTGCAGCGTGCCGGTGCGGCGGCTGGCAGGGATGGACAGCGCCTTGGCGATGTTGGCGTTGAGCGCGGTCATTGCGCCTGCGCCCATCACTTGCAGGAACTGGCGGCGATCGACATTCTTCATTGAAACCCCCTTTTGGGCCGGAACCCGTGGGTCCCGGATGCGGCATGACAGGAATGTTGCGGCGTGCGGACGCACCTGGGAATCCGCGGCCGCTGCGGTCCAATGTTAGCGATGCCGGATTGCATGGTGATGAAGCCCGGACCACTCCGTTTGGCCACAATTCCTTCACTGCCGGCGTGCGATGATTTCGTCTCCCTTCCGGTATCGCCATGACGTCTTCCCCTGCGCCGCAGCATCCCGTCTCTGCCACGCCAGCGCCGCATGCGCTGGCGGTGGCGCTGGCGCACGTGCGTGGCGAATCGCGTGCCGGACGCCACCGCGAGGCATTGGCGGCAGCGCTGGCCCTGCAGCCCGGGGCGCCGGATGGCCGCGACGTCCTCTACCTGATTGCCGCCAATCAGCGCTGCCTGGGTCTGATCGAGCCGGCGCTGGCGACCCTGGCCCGTCTGGAACAGCACCATCCCGGTTACAGCCTCCTCCATCAGGAGCGCGGCCACTGCCACGTCGCGCGCCGCGAGCGCGCGGCGGCCGTGGAGGCCTTCACGCATGCCGTGCGCTGCAATCCCGCGCTGCTTGCGAGCTGGCGCATGCTGGAGCGCCTGCATCGCCAGCACGGCGACGGAGCGGCCGCCGCCGCGGCGGCGGCGCAGGTGGCCACCCTTGAGGCGCTGCCGGCGGAACTGGTGCGCGCCGGGGGCCTGTATTCCGACGGCGAGCTGGGCGGCGCGGAGGCCGTGCTGCGCGCCTTCCTGCTGATGGACGGCAAGCACTTCGAGGCCCGTCATCTGCTGGCCCGGGTGCTGCGCCAGCGCAGGGCGCTGGCGGAGTCCGAGCGGCTGTTCGAGGCGCTGCTGGCGGAAGCGCCGCAGCACGCCGGGGTGCGCGCCGACCACGCGCGCGTGCTGATCGACCGCCAGGACTTTGCGGCCGCGCTGACGACGCTGGGGCCGCTGCTGGCGATACACCCCGCCGACCGCGACGCCCTGAACCTCAAGGCCATCGCCAGTGCCGGCAGCGGCGACCACGCCACCGCGATTGCGCTGCACCGGGCGCTGCTGGCGCTCGATCCCGGGCAAGCGCAGCGTCACCTGTCGCTGGCGCAGTCGCAGCAGGCGCTCGGCGATGCGTCCGGCGCGATCGCGTCCTGCCACGCCGCGCTGGCACTGCGGCCGGGCTTCGGCGACGCCTGGTGGAGCCTGGCCAATCTCAAGACCTATCGCTTCACGGCTGACGAGATCGCGCGCATGCGTGCCGACGAGGCCGCAGCGCATGCCCGGCCGGGCGAGCGCCTGGCGCTGTGCTTCGCGCTGGGCAAGGCGCTCGAGGACGCCGGCGACCATGCGGCATCGTGGGAATGCTACCGCCAGGGCAATGCGCTCAAGCGCGCCGAACAGCCTGATGCGCTGGATGCGCTGGAAGCGGCGATGCGGCGCCAGATCGCCAGTTGCACGCCGGCACTGTTCGCGGCACATGCCGGCGGCGGCGATCCCGATCCGGCTCCGATCTTCATCGTCGGCCTGCCACGCTCGGGTTCGACGCTGATCGAACAGATCCTGGCCTCGCACTCCTGCGTGGCGGCCAGCCGCGAACTGCCGGACCTGCCGCGCATCGCACTCGAACTGGAAGGGCCACGCGACGACGCCCGGCAGCCGCGCTACCCTGCCGTGCTGGCCGAACTCGACGCCGCGCAGTTGCGCGGCCTGGGGCGGCGCTATCTCGATGCCACGCGCGCCTGGCGCCAGGGCCGGCCGCTGTTCATCGACAAGATGCCCAACAATTTCCGCGACATCGGCCTGATCCATCTGATGCTGCCGAATGCCAGGATCATCGACGTGCGGCGCGAGCCGATGGCCTGCTGCTTCAGCAACCTCAAGCAGCTGTTCGCTGCCGGGCAGCCGTTCTGCTATGGCATCGAGGACATCGCGCGCTACTACCGCGCCTACCTCGACCTGATGCGCCACTGGGATCGCGTGCTGCCGGGGCGTGTGCTGCGCGTGCACTACGAGGACATGGTCGAGGCGCTCGAGCCCGGCGTGCGGCGCATCCTGGCGCACTGCGATCTGGATTTCGAGCCGGCCTGCCTGGACTTCCACCGCACCGCGCGCGCCATCGCCACGCCGAGCTCGGAACAGGTGCGCCAGCCGATCTACCGCTCGGCGCTCGAGCAGTGGCGCCACTACGAACCCTGGCTCGCGCCGCTGCGCGAAGCGCTGGGCGAGGCGCTGACCGGCTGGCGCGACTGAAGCGCCGTCGTACCGCACAGCGGCCGCCGTGCGCCGGCGCTGGCGGGTGGCGTCCGGCTGCATGCCGGTGTTGTTGTGATAATGCATTTGTACAAATGCATTTATGCGCGATAATCCGCGTCGCCGCCGTGCGGACTTTCCGCGCGGCCACCCCTGACCCCCTTGGAGGATTTCTGGAAATGATCTCGCGCAGCCGCCGCATGGCCGCAGCCACACTCGTCCTGGTCACCCTGCTCGGTGCGTGCAGTTCGACGCCATCGGCACCCCCCGCGCCAGCCCCTGCCCCGGTGGCCGCCAAGGCACCGGCGCCAGCCGCTGCACCCGCTGCCGTGGCCGCTCCGGCCGCCAAGCCGGCGCCGATGGCAGCGCCCAAGGTCGAGGCCGCCAGGCCGATTCCGGCCTACCTGGACCCGAACAGCGCGCTGTATCGCGACCGTCAGCTCTTTTTCGCCTTTGATACGGCACGTGTCGATGACAAGTATGCCGGCCTGCTCGACGAACACGCAGCCTTCCTGAGCAGCAACCCTGGCGTGCACGTGGCAGTGGAAGGCAATTGCGACGAGCGCGGCAGCGCCGAGTACAACCTGGCGCTCGGACAGCGTCGCGCCGATGCGGTGGTCAAGGCCCTGCAGAGCCGGGGCGTGGCCGCCGGCCAGCTCGAATCGCGCAGCTGGGGCAAGGAAAAGCCCTTGGCTTCGGGTCATGACGAGGACAGCTGGGCGCGCAACCGGCGCGCTGATCTGGTCTACCCTGACCACTGAAACGCTGCGCTACAGATCGGCCAGCGGCGTCTGCTCGGCTTTGGGGTCGGCTTCGAGTTCCGCGATCAGGCGTCCCAGATCCGCGTCGAGCCGCGCCAGTACCTGCGGGTCCAGCCTGGACAGGGCGTCGGGCAGCACGCCGCTGAACGGACCGGGCGCGCGTCGCAGGATGCTGCGCCCGGCGGGCTGGATGGTCAGCAGCGTGGTGCGGCGGTCCTGTTCGCCGCGAACGGGCGCCACCAGCTCGCGCTGGATCAGGCCCTTGACCAGGTTGCTGGCGGTGGACTGGCGGATGTCCATCGCGCGCGCGAGGTCCGACACCGTGAGCCCGGGGCTGGACGCGATCACGCTCAGCGCCCACAGCTGCGCGCCGCCGATTTCGGCCTTGCGTTCGATGGCGCGGAAATGGCTCTTCACGGCGTTGAACACCACACGGAATCGCCGCAGCACCGAATGCGTCGCATCCGGCGGCGGCGCAGCGGGCCGGGTCCTGGCGCCGACGCGCTTGGCCGGCTTGTGCGAACTCACGATGGGCAGGCGGAGGGCGTGGCGGAACCCCGATTCTAGCCGCTCCCGGCGGCCGGTGGCGGCGTAAGGTGGCACGCCGCATCCGCTTTTCGACGCGCCGCCTGGCCAGCCTGCTGGTGGCGGACCCTGCGCGCTGGCGCTACCGGCTGGTGCTGATGGGCGCTGCCAGCGCCGCAGGCCTGGCCGTGGTGCTGCTCAACCGCCTGGGGGATCTGGCACTCGAGATCTTCCACGCCTTGGCGCAGCGCGCCTGGTGGTTGCCGCTGATCTGGATGCCGGCCTGCGCACTGCTCGTGCTGTGGCTGACGCGCACGCTGGCGCCCGGCGCCGTCGGCTCGGGGATTCCGCAGGTCCTGTCGGCGCTGGATGCCGGCACGCGCGAGGACGAGATCGCGCGCTTCGTCTCGCTGCGGCTTGCGTTCGCCAAGCTGGTGCTGACCGCGCTGGGCCTGCTCGGCGGCCTTTCGCTGGGACGTGAAGGCCCCTCGGTGCAGGTCGCAGCGGGCGTCATGCACGGCGCACGCACCTGGCTGCCCGCGCGTCGCCCGGGCGACCGCAACGCGCTGCTGGTCGCCGGCGGTGCGGCCGGCATCGCCGCCGCCTTCAATGCACCGCTGGCCGGTGTGATGTTCGCGATCGAGGAGCTGTCGCGCACCCCGGAGCAGCGCAACAGCGGTCTGCTGGTGACCGCCATCGTGTTCTCCGGGCTGATCGGGATTGCGCTGCAGGGCAACGCCAGCTATTTCGGCGTGATCCATGCGCAGGAACTGACCCTGTCGCTGCTGCTGCCGGCGCTCAGCCTGTGCCTGGCAGCGGGCGTGCTCGGCGGGCTGTTCTCGCGCCTGATGGTGGTGGCGGCCAGCGATCGCCACCAAAGTCTGGTCATCGCGCTGCGTCGGCAGCATCCCTACGCCTTCGTGCTGGGGTGTGCGCTGGCGATCGCCACCATCGGCCTGCTGACCGACGGCACCACCTTCGGCAGCGGCTACCGCATGACACGTGCTGCGCTCGATGGCGTGGCAGGGACGGCCGGCTCGCTCACCTTCTTCAAGTTCGTGGCCACCTGGCTCACCACCCTGTGTCCGATCCCGGGCGGCATCTTCGCTCCCTCGCTGAGCATCGGCGCCTCATTGGGGAACGAACTGGCGCTTCTGGAAGGCGTCGCGCCGCACACGCCGCTGATTGCCATCGGCATGGTGGCCTTCCTGGCCGCCGTGACCCAGGCACCGATGACGGCCTTCATCGTGGTGATGGAGATGGTCGACGACCACCACATGATCTTCAGCCTGATGGCGGCGGCGCTGATCGCCGTGTCGATCTCGCGCCAGCTCAGTCCTTCGCTCTACCGTGCGCTGTCGCGCGCCCAGTTGCGCGAACTGCGTGCCACGCGCCAGTCCGCCGTCGCCGTCAGTGGTGCAACGTTGCCTTCAGTTCGGCACTGACCGGCTTGGCGAGCAGGCCAGCGTTGCTCGCCGACAGGCTGAGCTGGGCCAGGTGGCGGTCCTCGGTGGCGCTGATCTGGCCGGAATAGCGCTGGTTGAGTCCTGCGAAGTTGCAGTGCGACAGCGTCAGGTCCAGTGCCAGATAGGTACCGTGGCGGCCGGCCATCCACAGGCCGAGCACGCGGCAGCCGTTATCCGGGCTACCCCCGCTGACCTTGCCATCGGCAGTCAGCGACAAGGTGATCGGCACCACGGCGTGCGCGTTGCCCAGCCACTGGGTGCCCTCGAACAGCTGGTACTGGGCCTGACCGCGCCATTCGCCGAGGTCGGGTGCGCCCTCCGGAACGTCGGCGGAGCGCGCCTTTTCGGCCGGGGCCCGGGGGGCAGGCGGCACTTCGCACATGGTGTCCGAGTAGACGGTTCCACCGTTGACCGTGCAACGATAGATCTGTCCCAGCGCCAGCGCTGCCGTCGGTGTCAGGATCAAGGCTGCGAGGGCTGTGGCCAGCGTGGCCGGATGGAGGAAGGACATGCAACCGTGAGGGAAACAGGATCTTCCCGAAAGCATAGTCCATTCCAGGCTTCGGTGCTGGCAGGCGCCCGCTTCGGGCTGACGCCTGCCAGTCGGGACCGGCGTGGCCCCGCGTCGGATCACGCGTCGACCAGGCCCTGACGCGCGAACGGAAGCCGGCGCACGCGCTTGCCGGTCAGCCGTGCGACGGCATTGGCCACTGCCGGCGCCAGCGGCGGCAGGCCCGGTTCGCCCACGCCGCTGGGCTTGGCGGTGCTCGGCACGATGTGCACCTCGACCAGCGGCATGTCGGGCAGACGCAAGGAGCGGTAGGCGTCGAAATTGCGCTGCACCGGCCGGCCCGCGCGGATCTCGACCTCGCTGTAGTAGAGCGCGCCCAGTCCGTAGCCGATGCAGCCTTCCATCTGGGCACGGATCACGTCGGGATTGACGGCCACGCCGCAGTCGACGGCACACACCACGCGTTCCACCTTGACCTTGCCGTCCTGCAACGACACCTCGGCCACCTGGGCCACGAAGGATCCGAACGATTCGTGCACCGCGATGCCCTGCGCCACGCCGGCGCGCGTGGTCTTGCCCCAGCCGGCCTTTTCGGCAGCCAGCTTGAGCACGCCGGCCGCGCGCGGGCTCTCCTTGAGCAGTGCCAGGCGCCACGCGACGGGATCCTGTCCGGCGCCCGTGGCCAGTTCGTCCATCAGGGTTTCCATCACGTAGGCGGTATGCGTGCTGCCCACCGAACGCCACCACAGCGGCTTGACGGCCAGGCTGGGCGAGTGCAGCTGGCCTTTGAGCATCGGCAGCGCATAGGGCGTGCCGGCGACACCTTCGACCGAAGTCGGGTCGATGCCATCCTTGATGAAGCCCGCCAGCGGGCCGCCGGCCATGATCGACTGGCCGACAATGGCGTGCTGCCAGCTCTGGATGCCGCCAGCGGTATCCAGTCCGATCTTCACGGCATGCACGTACATCGGCCGGTACAGACCCGCGCCCATGTCGTCTTCGCGCGCGTACTGCAGGCGCACGGGCGCGCGGCCCTTGATGGCCACGGCCACATTGACTGCCGCGACGGTGAAGTCGCTCCAGGCATTGGCGCGGCGGCCGAAGCTGCCGCCCGAGACCACGGTGTGCAGGCGCACCTTGTCGAGCGGCAGGCCTGCGGCCTTGGCCGCCAGGGGATGATCCAGCGAGGGGAACTGGTGGCCGCTCCAGGTCTCGAGCATGCCGTCGTGCAGCCAGGCCACGCAGTTCATGGCCTCCATCGGCGCATGCGCCAGGAAGGGGAATTCGTAGACCGCTTCCAGCGTGCGTGCGGCAGCCGGGACGGCGGTGTCCTTGCCGGGGCCGAATGGGGTGCCCGGCCGGGTGGCCTGCGCGCGGTAGTCGGCCAGCAGCTGCTCGCTGTCGAGCTTGCCGCTTTCCGATTCGTCCCATTGCACCTTGAGCGCCTTGCGTCCCTGCAGCGCTTCCCACATGCCGCGCGCGACCACGGCCACGCCCTCCGGCACCGCGACCACGTCGGTCACGCCGGGTACCTTCAGCGCCTCGCTGGCATCGAACGACAGCAGCCGTGCACCGAAACCGGGGGGCCAGGCGATCACGGCGGTCAGCATGCCGGGCAGCTTGACGTCGATGGTATAGACCGCCGTGCCGTTGCACTTGGACGGCGAATCCACGCGCGGCGTGGCGCCGTCCTTGCCGATCAGCGTGAACTGCTCTGCGCTCTTCAGCACCGGGTTGGCCGGCACCGCCTGGCGGCTGGCGGCCTCGGCCATGTCGCCGTAGGTGGCGCGCTTGCCGGAAGCATGGCTCAGCACGCTGCCGGCCGCGTGGATCTCGGCCGCCGGTACCTTCCAGGCCTCGGCGGCGGCAGCGACCAGCATCGCGCGTGCAGCGGCGCCGGCGCTGCGGTATTGCAGGAAGGAGTTGGCGATGGCGGTCGAACCGCCGGTGCCCTGCATCGGCCCGAACGCCAGATTGTTGTAGCGCGTGGCGTCCGATGGCGCGTATTCGGTGCGCACCAGCGACCAGTCGGCGTCGAGTTCGTCAGCGACCAGCGAGGCCAGACCGGTGGTATTGCCCTGGCCCATCTCATGGTGCTTGCACACCACGGTGACCAGGTTGTCGCTGCCGACGCGCACGAAGGCATTCGGTGCCAACGGCCCGGTGGCCGCGCCGTCGACGCCGGGCAGCGCCGCCTCGGCACGGCTGGCGGGCAGCACGCCGAAGCCCAGCACCAGGCCGAGCGCGGAGGCACCTTTCAGCAGGGCGCGCCGATCGGGATCCGCCACGGCCGGCAGTCCGAGTTCGGCCGC
>JAGWIJ010000157.1 GCA_028873535.1 Pseudomonadota bacterium | reverse complement strand
GGGGAGCTGGTCAAGCCGATCAAGCGGAAGTAGTTGTGGAACAGTTCCACAAAAGCTTGTGGAACACATGGCGGCCACTAACGTGAGAATCCTTGGCATCACTGGAGGCGGGGGTCGGAATCGAACCGGCGTAGACGGCTTTGCAGGCCGCTGCATGACCACTCTGCCACCCCGCCAGGGGAACCCGGTCGCGAACGCGCCGGGGGCAGAAACTGAAAGGGGAAAACGTTTTTGCGTTTTCCCCTGACAGACTGGAATCAGGACTGCGGCCTGACTCCGGAATTGCTGGAGCGGGAAACGAGGTTCGAACTCGCGACCCCAACCTTGGCAAGGTTGTGCTCTACCACTGAGCTATTCCCGCTCACGAAAGACCGCAATATTAGCGGCCGATTTCCCCTTCGTCAACACCCTGCTGCACGACCTGTGCCGCCATGCGCAGGTAGTAGAACATCGACACCATGGTCAGCAGCGCCGCCACCCACAGCAGCGGGCTGCCGATGTCCTGGCCGTTGCCGGGCAGTCCCAGCGGCAGCGCACCGTGGAACAGCAGGAAGGGAATCGCCGTCATCTGCGCGGTGGTCTTGATCTTGCCGATCATCGACACGGCCACGCTGCGGCTCTTGCCCATCTGCGCCATCCACTCGCGCAGCGCCGAGATGGTGATCTCGCGGCCGATGATGATCATGGCCACCACCGCATGCACGCGCCCCAGCTGCACCAGCACGATCAGCGCAGCAGCCACCATCAGCTTGTCGGCGACCGGATCGAGGAAGGCGCCGAAGGCCGAGGTCTGGTTGAGCGCACGCGCCAGATAGCCGTCGGCCCAGTCGGTGATCGCGGCCAGCACAAAGAGCAGCATGGCGATCAGGTCGGCAGTCGAGGAGCCGATGAAATGGGTCGGCAGGTACAACACGCCGACAAACACGGGAATGAGAAGAATGCGCAGCCAGGTCAGCGCGATCGGTACGTTCAGGGGCATGCACCCATTATGACCGTCTCAATGCAGCTCGCGATAGATCTTCTCGGCAAGCTCGCGGCCGATACCCTCCACCGTGGCCAGATCGTCGACACTGGCCGAGAGCACGCCGCGCAGGCCGCCGAAGCGGTTCAGCAGGCGCTGCCGGCGCTTGGCGCCGACGCCGGCGATCTCCTCCAGGCTGGACTTGGTGCGCGCCTTTTCGCGCCGCGCGCGGTGGCCGGTGATGGCAAAGCGGTGCGCCTCGTCGCGGATCTGCTGGATCAGGTGCAGCCCCGGATGGTCGGCTGGCAGGTGCAGGCCCTCCTCGCGTCCCGGGAACACCAGTTCCTCAAGCCCGGGCTTGCGTTCCTCGCCCTTGGCGATGCCGACCAGCGGCAGATCGCCCAGTCCCAGCTCCTGCATCACCGCGATGGCCGCGTTGAGCTGGCCGCGGCCGCCGTCGATGAAGACCAGGTCCGGCATCTTGCCTTCGCCGGCAGCGATCTTCTGGTAGCGGCGGTTGAGCACATCGCGCATCGCCGCGTAGTCGTCGCCCGGCGTGATGCCGGTGATGTTGTAGCGGCGATAGTCACCCTTGACCGCCTCCCCCTCCTCGAACACCACGCACGACGCCACGGTGAGCTCACCCATGGTGTGCGAGATGTCGAAGCACTCCATGCGTGTCGGCCCGGGCGGCAGGCCCAAGACCTCCTGCATGGCGGTCAGGCGGACGCCCTGCGCATTGTCCTGCGCGGCCTTCTGCGCCAGTGCCAGGCGCGCGTTCTTGAGTGCCATGTCGAGCCAGGTCCGGCGTTCGCCGATTGGCTGGGTCACCACCTGCACCACGCGCTCGGCGCGTTCGCTCAGCACCGCGGCCACCGCCTCGCCATCCTCGAGCACACTGCACACGATCAGCGGCGGAATGCGCTTGTCACTGTAGTGCTGAATGATGAAGGCTTCGCCGATCGCCGACAGGTCTGCGCCGTCGGCATTGCTGGGGAAGAAGCTCTTGTCGCCCAGGTGCCGGCCGCCGCGCACCATCACCAGGTTGACGCAGGGCATGGCGCCATCGGCGTGCACGGCGATCACATCGGCATCGCGTCCGCCGCTGCTTTCCACGAACTGCTTGGCCAGGATCCGTCGCAAGGAGCCGATCTCGTCGCGGCAGTAGGCGGCCGCCTCGAAGTCGAGCGCGTCGGACGCGGCCTGCATGCGGCGCGTCAGTTCCTCGATGACTTCGGTCTCCTTGCCCTCCAGGAACAGCCTGGCGTGGCGGACGTCCTCGGCGTAGGCCTCTGCCGTGATGCTGCCCACGCAGGATCCCGAACAGCGATGAATCTGGTACAGCAGGCAGGGCCGCGAGCGGTTGCGGAACACGTTGTCCTCGCAGGTACGCAGCCGGAACACCTTCTGCAGCTGCCCGATGGTCTCGCGCACTGCCCAGGCATTGGGATAGGGGCCGAAGTACTGGTGGCGCGGATCGAACACGCCCCGGTAGAAGCGGATCTGCGGGTACTGCTGGCCCGTGATCATGATGTAGGGGTAGCTCTTGTCGTCCTTGAACAGCACGTTGTAGCGCGGCGACAGGCTCTTGATCAGGTTGCCTTCCAGCAGCAGGGCCTCGCCTTCGGAGCGCGTGATGGTGATTTCCACGCGCACCACCTGGCTCACCATCATGGCGGTACGCGGACTGCCGTGCTGTTTCTGGAAGTACGACGACACCCGGCGCTTGAGGTCGCGTGCCTTGCCCACGTAGATCACCACGCCCTCGGCGCTGATCATGCGATACACGCCTGGCAGGTTGGGCACCGTCGCCAGGAAGGCCTTGAGATCGAACACCGGCTCCGGCGGCGCGGAATCCTCCACGCTCACGCCGGCACCGCCGTCAGGGCATCGACTGCAGCGCGCGCAGCCGCCACGACCGTATCGAACATTTCAGGCGTGAGCCGGCGCGTGTTGGTGTTGTAGCGGCTGCAGTGATAGCTGGCGATCAGGCGGCGCCCATCCGGCAGCACCTGGTCGGCGCCATGGCTGAACCGGTAGGCCGAGGCGCGCAGGCCCAGTGCCTGCAGCACGGCCTCGTGCGCCACCTTGCCCAGCGCCAGCAGCACGCGCGGCGCGCCGGGGGCGGCGAGTTCCGTGGCGAGGAAGCGGTTGCAGGTGCGCACCTCGGCACCGACCGGCTTGTTGTCCGGCGGCAGGCATTTGACCGCGTTGCTGATGCGGCAGTCGATCAGCTGCAGGCCGTCGTCGACGGCATCGCCGCGCGCCTGGTTGGCAAAGCCGTGGCGATGCAGGGTCGCGTAGAGCAGCAGGCCGGCGTAGTCGCCGGTGAACGGCCGTCCAGTGCGATTGGCGCCGTGCATGCCGGGCGCCAGGCCCACCACCAGCAGGCGCGCGCTGGCGTCGCCGAAGGGCGGCACCGGTGCGGCGTGATAGTCGGGATGCGCGGCACGCACCGTGTCCAGGAAGGCGGCCAGCCGGGGACAGGCGCGGCATTCCGCGTCAAACGTTTCAGCCGCTGCATCGCGTGGTGTCATATTCGTCAATCGATCAATGTAGGGTAGACTTCCCGACGTCATGAAAACGCAGACCGATGGTCTGACCGCCCTCGCCGTCGCGCAGATTATGGCCCAGCCGGAAGCCTGCCGCACCGCGGGATGCGGGCCGGCCAGCGATCCCTGCACCCATGCTGCAGCGCACCGCTCCCGTTGAACAGAACCCAGGAAGTCTTCCCATGAACGACGCAGTACAGGTCGCCCCGCTGCTGGCTGGCTGGCGCACGCGCGCACTTGCGGCCGAGGATGAAGTGCGCAAGGCCGTCGTCGGCCAGGACCGCGCCATCCGCCTGATCACCATCGCGCTGTTTGCGCGCGGTCACGCGCTGCTGGAAGGCGACGTGGGTGTCGGCAAGACCACCTTGCTGCGTGCCTTCACGCGTGCGCTGGGGGGGGCCTACGAGCGCATCGAAGGCACCGTGGATCTGATGCCCAACGACCTGCTCTACTACACCTACGTCGACGAGAACGGCCGGCCACGCGTCGAGCCGGGCCCCTTGTTGCGCCACGGCGAGGCACTGGCGACCTTCTTCTTCAACGAGATCAACCGCGCGCGCCCCCAGGTGCACGCGCTGTTGCTGCGCGCCATGGCCGAGCGCAGCGTGAGCGCCTTCAACCGCGAGTACCGCTTTCCGCACCTGCAGGTCTTCGCCGACCGCAACCGCGTGGAGCGCGAGGAAACCTTCGAGATCCCGTCGGCAGCGCGCGACCGCTTCATGTTCGAACTGGCCATCGAGGCGCCGAAGGACCGCGACCTGCGGCAGGCGCTGGCATTCGACCCGATGTTCCACGACACCGATGCCCTGGTCGAGCGTGTGGCGCTGGGCGTGCTGCCCTACGAGGACCTGAACCATGTCGGGCGCGTCATCCAGGAAGTGGTGGCGGCCAGTCCCGCCATTCGCGACTACGCCATGACGCTGTGGGAGGCCACCCATCGTCCCGGGCATTTCGGCGTCACGCTGCCCGGCGTCGACATGGACTCGCTGATCCTGGCCGGTGCCAGCCCGCGCGGCGTGGCCATGCTGATGCGCGCCGCGCGCGTTGCCGCCTGGCTCGACGGTCGCGAGTTCCTGGTACCCGAGGACATCCACGCGGTGTTCCACGAAGCCATGGCGCACCGCATCTTCTTCACGCCGGTCTATGAAATGCGCCGCGTCGGACTGTCGCACGCACTCACCGAGGCCTTGCTCGAACACGTGGCCGCTCCCTGAGGCGCGCGGTCCTGGCAGATTCCGGCATGGACGAGTTCCACTATCGCATCGGCTGGCGCTCGCGTGGACATCTGCCGGGTGCCCACCGCGGCCTGCAGACCGGCGCCGGCTTCGAATTCGTCGGCAACCGCAACCTGACCGACGGCGGTGACGCGCGCCGGCTGGACATCCGTGCCAGCCTGCGTGATCCCTTCGAACGCTGGCAGGTGCGCGTGTTTGCGCAGCGCAGCGCGGTGCCGGTAGTGCTGCTGGCCGACCTGTCGGCGTCGATGGCGGTGCAGGGACGCTTCGACAAATGGGAGATCGTGCAGCGTTTCGCGCAGGCCCTGGCCTGGTCAACCGGACGCAATGGCGATCTGTTCGCCTTCGTGGGCTGTGACGACCGCGTGCGCGAGGACCTGTACATCGCGCCGACCCAGCGCCGCAGCGCGCTGCTCGAACTCGGGACGCGCCTGACGGCCGCGCGCCCGTCGGCTCGCCAGGGCGCGCAGGGCCTGCTTGACGCCGCTGCCTGGCTGCCGAGCCGGCGCTCGCTGGTGTTTCTGTTGTCCGACTTCCATTTTCCGGCGGCCATGGCCGCCAGCGTGATCGACAGCTTGCGCATCCACGACGTGGTGCCAGTCGTGCTGTGGGATCCGGTCGAGACCCATGTCCCGCGTGGCAGCGGCCTGCTGCGCCTGCAGGACAGCGAGACCGGCCGCCAGCGCCTGGTATGGCTGCGTCCGGCCTTGCGCGAGCGCTGGCTGCAGGCCATCGCGCAGCGTCGCGACGAACTGCAGCGGCTGTGCGACAGCCGCGGCCGTCCCCCCCTGTTCCTGGAAGGTGCCTTCGATGCCGACCGCATTACCCGCTATTTTCATGCTGCCGGCTGAGCGCCTGCGCCGGCTCGCGACCCTGGCCCTGCTGCTGGGCGGCAGTTGCGCACTCGGTGCGGCGGCCGCCACCGGCCAGGCTGTGGTCATCGAGCGCAGCGATCCGCGTCTTTTCGGCTACCAGCTGGGCGACTTGATTCCCGAGCAGGTCACCATCGATCTGGCGCCCGGCTACCAGCTCGACGCGCAGTCGCTGCCGCGTGCCGGCAAGCGCGCCGGCTGGTTCCTGGTGCGCGGCACCGAACTGCAGACTTACCCACGTCCCGACGGCGGCACGCGCCTGCTGCTGCGGCTGGAACTGCAACTCACCAACAGCCCGGCCAATGCGCGTTCGCTCACCATCCCGCCGGTCGCGCTGCGTTTCAAGGGCCCGCAGACGCTGGAGGACACCATTCCCAGCCTGACCATCGATGCTGTGCCGCTGGGCACCGGCGAAGTCCGTACCGGCCTGCCCGACGTGCGCCCTCCCCGTC
>JAGWIJ010000039.1 GCA_028873535.1 Pseudomonadota bacterium | reverse complement strand
GTGGTAAACGAAAGCGAAGGCGGATTGGTCGGTGGCTGGTTGGTCCATTACTTTAGTATCGATTCAGGCAAGCCAATTGAACGTCCAATGGATGTGCTGTTGCGACATCTATCGGGCAACGGTCCCGGCTGTGATGGCGAAAAAATGAATTATGGTGTCGCAGGCTGGCTAGACGGGAGCGCGCAGACCTTTCTCTTGATTCAGGAGGTTCCACCGCACTCCAGTTGCAAACACATGGGGGCCATTGTTGGCGCAAAGGTATCCGTTGCCGAGTGGAAAATCACAGCGATTCTCTCGGAAAAGGAGATCAAAGCTCAATGGCCAGAACTTCTAGGTTGCAGGCATAGTGGGCCGGGTCTGCCTGATTCGAAGCATCTAAGATGAGGCGCGCAGTCGGATTCAATATCAGCTTGCGCCGTAGCGCATCTGGTGGTTCGGGAGTTCCGAAGGGGGGCAGGGGGAGGGTCGGGTGGTTAAAAAGGTGGCAAATTCGCCAACATATTGATTTGCATTGGAGTGCAGCGGCCTGCAAAGCCGTCTACGCCGGTTCGATTCCGACCCCCGCCTCCAGTGGTTTACTAGGCAATCCTCAAGTAGATTCGAGGCTTTGCCACCCGGTAAATTCGCGGAAAGCTGCCAAGCGTGTTCTACAGCGTTTACTTCCAGCCACCGCCGCCGGGTCCCGGTGCTCTCCGAAGTGCGATTCGGAGGGCATCGCGCCGCGGGGGCAGCGCTCGGGGGGCTCGCATGACTCGACGTGCGCTGGTCCTGGACGCCAACATCGTGGTTCGCACGGTCCTGGGTGATCGCGTCCGCAGCCTGATCATCCCAACAACCTTGATCGGCCGAGGCTTGATTGGCACACTGCTTGTATGGTGTCGCGCGACACTGTACAGTCACTTCATGATCAGAAGCTTCCGGCACAAGGGTCTTGAGGCCTTCTTTCGCAAGGGTTCCAAAGCTGGGATTCAGGCGCAGCATGCCTCCAAGCTTCGGGTGCTGCTGACCGCGCTGGATTTTGCGAAGAAGCCGGAGGACATGAACGCGCCTGGATGGCGATTTCATGCCCTGTCGGGTGATCTGGCAGGACACTATTCGGTAACGGTCAACGCCAACTGGCGCGTCGTTTTCCGGTTCGACGGCACAGATGCCGAACTTGTCGACTACCTGGACTACCACTGAGAGGTCTCCCATGTCTCGCATGCACAATCCCGCGCACCCCGGTGAGGTCCTGCGCGAATATCTACCGGCCGAGATGTCGGTGACGGAAGTCGCTGAGCGCCTTGGCGTCACTCGGCAGACCTTGTCTGCCGTTTTGAACGGAAGGGCAGGAGTCAGTGCCGAGATGGCGCTCCGGTTGGAGGGCGCGCTCGGGACCAGCGCGGAGATGTGGGTCGAGATGCAGGCTGGCTACGACCTTTGGGTTGCGCGCAAGGGTGGCACGCCCAAGGTGTCGCCGTTGGCGGCTTGAGTCACGCCGGCGGTGCTGACGCGCCAAGGCGGGCCCATGAACGGCGCGCACGGACCGTTCCCTTATTTTTCGGTCGATCCATGTGCTGCAAGCTTTGCCGTGACGTTGCCAGGGGGCAGTAAGGGAACGGTCTCGTCGCCAAGTCCTTGAAGGGCAGGGCGCCAGCATTGGCCTGCAAAGCCGTCTACGCCGGTTCAATTCCGACCCCCGCCTCCAACGGCCTAAAGGCCATATCTCAAGTCGATTCGAGGTTCTGCCACTCGGCAAAATCGTCTGGAGCTGCCAAGAGCCATCTAGACGGAATAAGTCCGGCAGTCTCGTGAGGTGGCCTGGCGACAAAGGAGAAGTCCAGTTTGCCGCCGTTGCGCCGGTCGCTTGATGCCCATGGCGATCGCTATCTTCCCGATTTCGCAACGCCGGTCTCGATGCATGGATTGCTGCCGGTTTCAAGGACACCACGCGCGCCAACACGCCTTGATCTTCGGAGCGCTCGACAGTGGACATCGGCAGTGTCAGCAGGGAGGACGGCTTCTCGCGGATCAAATCGTCCCACGGATCGGGTTGATGATCTCGATGCCTGTGAAGTCACGCTCGTTGTCCGTAACGACGACACAGTTGTTCGCCGTGGCGATCGCGGCGATGATCGTGTCGAGGCCACTGCGCGGATTGCCGCTCGATTTTCCGGCGGCCATCAGCTCCGCCCAAGCAAGCCCGGCCTTCATGTCGAACGGGAGGATGCGGCCGGCGAAAAGCGCTTGAGGACCTTGGGGTCCGGTGAACCATGCGTCAAGTTGGTCCCGGCGTTTGCCGGCCGGCTTCTCAAGGACACCCCGGCGAATTTCGGCCACGGTCAGCGATGCGATGAACAGGTCCTCGTCGGACTGCTCGGCCATCCAGGCGACCAGCGATTTCGATGGCGCTGGCTTGGTGAAGTTGCTGATAATGTTGGTGTCGAGCAAATAGCGCATCAAATATCGACCTTCCGTCCTTCCTCACGCGGACGGGTGAGGTCGAGTTCGGAGCCGACCAAGGGAGAGGCCAGCAAGGCCCTGAGGATGCCGCCTTTCCGGGGCGGCGCGCCGGAAATGGTCTGGTTCACGGCTGCCCGCAGGCGATCAGCGTCGGCGCCGCCTTCGGCCAGGCACTTGGCGACCGAGCGGATCAACTCACGATCGTCGTGGCGGCCGATGACCTCGAACCGGGCCATGCCTCGTTCGGTCAGACGACTGCGATAGTTATCGATGGCTCGGCGCTGCGGACTTTTGCTCATTTGTGCTCTCCGGGCTCTTCCCGGTAATATAGCCAGCAGACCTGCAATCTGCAAGGCCGCGAAGTTGCGATGGCGAATTCTGCCGCTTGGAAGGATTCGCCGATATCGACGCCGACAAGGGAGCGTAGAGGAGGACTCTGGGTGGTTAAAAAGGTGGCAAATTCGCCAAGTCGTTGATTGATATCGTAGTGCAGCGGCCTGTAAAGCCGCCTGCGCCGGTTCGATTCCGACCCCTGCCTCCAGTGGCGTACGTGCAACATCTCAGCCATATTCGAGACGCTGCCCCCCGGTGCAGTCGCTTGCGGTAGTCCAGCTCTCGAATCATTTGCTCTGGCCTCCAGGTCAAGTTCCGCTGCAGGGGCGATCGGATTCTGCCGGGGTCCGGGATGCGTGTGCCCCAATGCGTTCGACGCCCGACGGCGCATTCAGGCCTTGCGTCTGGGCTTCAGGGCATCCGGCTTCTGACATTCTGCGGCGCATCCGCGCCAGCAGTCTGCATCCCTGCGCTGCCAAGGCATGCACGATGATGCGGTAGCCCTCCATGACCAGGGGCGCGGCCTCGCGCCGGTGCAGTGAGGTCTTTGTCGTGACGCTGAAATCGTCGTCGGTCATGGCATCAGCTCCTATTCCACGCAGCCAGCCATGAATTTGGCGGCCTGTGCTGACTAGCACGGATTCCGTGTTCATCTCAGGACACGAACGCGCTGTGACGTTGGGGGAGGGCTGAACCATCGTCAGCTGCCGGTGCCGGCCAACTGCAGCCGAAGCGCAGTGAGGGCTTTGGCGATGGATGACCGGTCTGGACCGGCATTTACGTACTTGAACATGGAAGGGCTCTGCGCCTACGCCCGCTGCACCGGAATTCGCAAAGTGCGTTGGCACACTTCTGCCTTTGCGTCGTGAGCCAGAACCTTCATCCCATTCCACTGAACCTCTGGAGATACACCATGCGCGGACTTCTCTGGCTTCTGGTCTTCCTTCTACTTGGCGAGGCGCTGGCCACCTGGACTGGACTGCCCGTGTCCGGCCCAGTAATCGGCATGGCGATGTTGCTGGCGGTGCTGTGCCTGCGCGGCGGCGTGCCCGAAAGCATCGACACTGCTGCCTCGCAATTGATCCTGCTGCTTCCCTTGTTCGTGATTCCGGCCGGCGTAGGCGTTCTGGCCCACCTTGACCTGGTGCGAGCGAACGGTTTCGCGATCGCGATGGCCATCGTCCTGAGCACATCGGCCGCGCTGCTGCTGACCGGCCGCCTGGCGCAACGCAAGGAACGTTCGTGAGCGCCGTGCTGCCGAGCGTCGCAGCCCTGTTGGCCAGCCTGCCAGGAGCGATGGCGCTCACTTTGGCCAGCTTTGCTGCGGGGCAGACGATCCAGCGCCTGTCGCGCGGCCATCTGCTCGTCAACCCGGTGCTGCTGGCCATCCTGCTGGTGATGAGCGTACTGGTGTGGGTGGAGATTCCGTATCCGCGCTATTTCGCAAGCGCCGCGCCACTGCACTTTCTGCTGGGACCGGCGACGGTGGCGCTGGCAGTGCCGCTTTATCGCCATGCAGCGGCTGTGCGCGCGCATATCCCGCAGGTGCTGGGCGCCATGGCTGTCGGGAGCGCAGTCGCCACGCTGGTCGCGATTGCGGTAGCAAGAGCGCTGCAGGCAGCACCGGCCATCCTCGGGTCGCTGCTCCCCAAGACGGTGACCACGCCGGTGGCCATGGAAATCGCCGCGCGCGTGGGCGGTGTGCCCGGGCTCACTGCGGTCATCGTGATCGTCACCGGCATCTTCGGCTACGTGTTCGGCCCTTCACTGCTGGATCGCGCCGGCGTGCGCGACCCGCTCTCGCGTGGTCTGGCGTACGGCACCGCATCTCACATCATGGGGGTGGCGCGAGCGGCTCAGGAGGGTGAAGAAACGGCAGCGATGGCCGGCTTCGCCATGGCCCTGAACGCCCTGCTGCTGGCCATGGCGCTGCCGGCTCTGTGGCTTTGGATAGGAGGGCGGCCGTGAGCATGCGCGAGTGGCCAGCACCTGCGGAACCGCTGTTGTCGCGTGCGCGTTCGAAAGGGGCGGCATTCGGTCGACCGGTGGCGTTGATTACCGGCGCCAACCGCGGCCTGGGATTCGAGGTGGCGCGCCAACTGGCACAGAGCGGCGTCTTTCCTGTGCTGGGAACACGCAACGCGGATCGCGGCATAGCTGCGGTCCGTGCCCTGCACGCCGAAGGCTTCGAAAGTGTCGCCGTCCGGATGGACGTCACCAGTGACAGCGAAGTGGTCGGCAGCATGGATCTTGTGTTGTCGCACCTGGGCCGCCTGGACATTGTCGTGAACAACGCCGGGGTGTTTCCCGAGTCGCGCCAGGCCCGTGTCGCCGCCGCCGACGGTACTTCGGGCCGCAAGCTTCTGGAATTGCTGGATGTCAATTCCGTCGGCGCCTATCGCGTCGCTGCGGCTGCGCTGCCCGTCATGCTGCGTCAGGGCAGCGGTCGTATCGTCAATGTGTCGTCCGATATGGCACTGAGCGAGCCCCTGGCAGGCGGTGGTTCCCTGGCAGGCGGTTACTGCGTGGGCTACCGCATGTCCAAGGTCGCCCTGAACACGATGACGCAGGTCTTGGCCGCGGAAGTGGCCGGCACCGGGGTACGAGTCAATGCGGTCACGCCGGGGGCGGTGCGCACGGCGATGGGGCGGCCCGAAGCTGATCGTAGCCTGGCCGAGGGCGCGGACTCCATCGTGTGGCTGGCAACGCTCGGCGACGAGTGCCCGAACGGCAGACTGGTGCGTGACCGCCGCGTGGTGCCCTGGTAGCCGTGCCGTCCTGAACCTGCGGGAAACTCGGAGCGGCTCATTGAAAACCTGACAATTGCGACGTTGACTAAGACATCGAAATCCGTCACTTTTCCCAGCGTTGTCTTTCGGATGCGGGAGATGTGGATGTCGGACCTGACAGTCCTGTTGGGCGCGGCGCGTCAGGGTGACCAGCAGGCGTTAGCTGAGGTGTTCAGCGTCCTTTATGAGGATCTGCGCCGGCTTGCCCGCTCGCGCTTACGCCATCACGAGACGATGACCCTGTTGGACACCACCTCGCTGGTGCATGAATCCTTCTTCAAGCTGGTCGGGGCGCAGTCGCTGCCTTTGGAGGATCGGGGGCATTTCTTTGCGTATGCCTCCAAGGTGATGCGCTCGGTGATCACCGACTTCGCCCGTGCCAGACAGGCCGAGCGGCGGGGCGGTGGCGCCGAGCACCTGGCGCTGGATACGGCGATGAGCGATCGACTGGCTGCGCCCAATACGGATGTGCTGCGCGTGCACGAGGCACTGGAGGTTCTCGGCCAGGCCGACCCCCGGTTGGCCCAGGTGGTGGAGATGCGCTATTTCGGCGGGATGAGCGAGACCGAGATCGCGCAGGCGCTGTGCCTTTCGGAGCGCACCGTTCGGCGGGACTGGGACAAGGCCCGGATGCTCTTGCAAGTGGCGCTCGCGTAACAGGCGACTTGCAAGCAGCGGCACAACACCCCTGCCGTATCTGGCTTGCGGCCCGGCGGAGCGGTTGAAGCTCAGGTGTGCTCCGGACGCGATTGCAGCTGCATCAGAATCGAACGCGCTTCGAGAAGCGCGGGGTGCGTCGCTTCGACCGATCTTGACAGCTGCTCGAACGCATCCTGCCCGGCTGCGCGTGCCTCGTCGCGATGCCCTTGAAGCAGTTGCGCTTTGGCCAGCGCCAACAAGGCCGCACCGGTGCGCGCGGAGGCGTCGAGGCCCCCCTGAAGCTGGCGGCAGAGCGCGACCGCCGCGTTGGCGTCCGCGAGCGCGGCGTCCAGTTGCGCCAATCCGGTTTCGGCCTCTGCGCGCAGCGTCAAGGCCTGTGCGACATAGGGCTTCATCGGCGCGGCAGTGACGACCACGCGCGATGCGAGCGCCTTGGCCTCCTCGAATTCTCGACGGTGATTGTCCAGCGTGGTGCGCGTCAATGCGAGAACCGACTTGGATAAGGCGCCTGCCTGCTCCAGCGCGGGCGAATGAATGGCGGCCGCTCTCTCATACTGATGCTCTGCATCGTCCGGGGCTCCCAGGTAAAGATCGGTCACGGCCAACTTGCAATGGATCAGCACGGCGATCAGATCATCATGCGACGCTTGGGCAATCGGCGCGGCGCGCTCGAAATAGGTTTTGGCCAGCGCGAACTGGCCGAGCTCGAGCGCTGCCCCTCCTGCCGTGTAGAGGATGCGGGGAGATGCTGTCTCACTCGACGTTGCCGGCGCGGAATTGGCCAGCACCTTCTGTTGCAGCTGCAGAGCGCGTCGCGGAGAACCGGCTTGCACGAGCATGGCCGCCCAGTTGCTGCGCAGCGTGTTGGCCGAGTTGGTGCGGCCTTGGTGCAATTTCTCGATCAGGGCATCGGCTATCTGAAAATTCTGATCGGCTTCCCGGGCGCGTCCCATCCTCCCCTGCGCCGCAGCCAGGATGCCCAGGACTGCGGGCGTATCCGGCGTGGCGTCTCCCGCTGCTTTGAGCAATGCCAGCGCTTGCTGGGCGGAATCGGCAGCCTCTGACAGTCGGCCCGCATCGATTTGCATACGGGCAAGTTGATTCAGACACTCTGCGCGCGTACCTGTTGGCAGATCTGGTCGGTTGCCGATGTCCAACACGCCGCTGGCCGCATCTTCGAAGGCTTTCAAACCTTGCATGTGCTCCTGCGCAATCCGGTGGCAAATGACCTCTGCCCGTTGACCCGGATCGGCCGCATCCGTCAGCAGGGCCTCGGCCTTGCGAAGCAGCGCCAGTCCGCGATCATCTGAATTCACCGAGAAGTGGATGCGCCCGAGGGCCGCCAATAGATCGCTGAGCAAGGCAGGATCATCGGCATACCTTGCCTCAAGGTCTGCCTCGCTCCGCAGCAGGAGATCCTGAGCCGCCGGGACTGCCCTTGATCGGGCGAGGTCTTGCACGGTGTCTTCCATGAAGATTGCCAATGCTTCGCCGCGCCGCGCAGCACGCCGGGCGAGGTCACGCTCGGCCTGCGCGACATGGGCCTGCTTCAGTGCCTCGGCGCGCTGCCACAGCGCGACGCCCAGCCCGCCGGTGAGCGAGAGCAAGACCGCTGCGGCACTGACCACGGCCACGAGATTGCGCCTGACGTATTTCCTGGCTCGGTAGCCCCAAGTGTCCGGCCGCGCCAGCACCGGCTCTCCGTCCCGAAATCGCCTCAGGTCCGCGGCCAATTCGGCTACCGTTCCATAGCGCTCCTGCGATGTCTTCTTCAGCGCCTTCAGCACGATGGTGTCGAGGTCGCCGCGCAGGCTCTTCTGGAGTTCCTTGAATGACGCTGACCGGGATCCCGCTGCAGCTGCCGTGATGACCGCGCTCGGCAGCGGAGGTTCGACCTCCAAAATCGCCTGCTCGATCTGGACAGCCGAGCCCATCTTGAGCGTGTAGGGACGTTGGCCGCAGAGCAGCTCGTACAGCACCACGCCCAGCGAGTAAACGTCGCTGGTCGTTCCCAGGGGGGCTCCACGGACCTGCTCGGGGCTGGCGTAGTCCGGCGTGAAGGCCTGCCCGCCGATCCGGGTCAAAGACGTCCTCTCCTCACCGTCCTCGGCCAGCAGCTTGGCCACCCCGAAGTCCAGCAGCCGCACCTGGCCATCTGCGGTGACCAGGATGTTGCCCGGCTTCAAGTCCCGGTGGATTACCAGGTGATTATGCGCGTACTGGACCGCGTCCAGCACCTGCATCACCAGCGCCAGGCGCTCGCGGACCCCGAGCCGGTGCGCCTCGCAGTAGGCGGTCAGACTGGTGCCCTGCACGTATTCCAGTGCCATGTAGGGCTGGCCATCCTGGGTCACGCCGGCGTCGTAGAGCTGCGCAATGTGCGGGTGCACGAGACTCGCCAGGATGTCGCGCTCGCGGGCGAAGCGCTCCACCAACAAACTGCGGCGCAGGCCCAGCATCGGCAGCTTGAGCGCCACCTCACGCTTGAGCTGGCCGTCGACGCGCTCAGCCAGCCAGACCTCTCCCATCCCGCCGCGGCCGAGTTCCCGCACCAGCCGGTAAGGGCCTAACGTGGCACCAGCGGTGAGGTCGTGGGGCGTGCATTTATTGGCTTCGGGGTCCAAGGCAATATCGGCGAGGCCGCGAGCAAGCAGGTCGTCGGTACCCAGAGAGCCGGCCCGGCCAAGCATCTCGCGCAGCGCGGTGCTCAGGGCCGCCGCAGGTTCTGGCAGCGTGCTGAGCCAGGCCTCGCGCTCGGACTCCGGCAGGTCCAGGGCTTCTTCGAGCAGACCCGACAAGAGCCGCAATTCCTCCACCGAGTACATCAGCATCTATCGGGCCCCTGGCTTGCTGCTATCAGATCGGCCTGGAATCGACCTGATCGGAAACCTCCCAAGCCGAACGCGTTGCACCGGGCGGTCCCCCAAAGCGACCCTCTCGCTTGGATGGCAAATTTGCGCATCTCCACCCACTGCGCCAGCGGTGAGCCGAATTGGGCCCGTACCTCCAGGACGTTCACTTTGAGGAGGGAAGCATCGGCTCGATGCTTTTGGCTCTGTTCTTCAAGCGGCCAAGCCGCAATGACGGTGACATCAAAATCAAACGCGAGACTAATGGACGAGTGGGTGCTCCGGCAATAGGACCAAGGTCCTGATGGCATAGCCCTATGGCTAGTTCTTCGTCGTCCCTGCAAAGTCCATTTCCAGATTCGGCCGGTCGCCAAGATGGCAGCCGCCTTGTCATGCCATCGCCGCATTCAGTGCGTCGCCGAGCTGATCAGGAACCACTCGGGCGTGGTGGCCGAGGCCGGACGTTCGACGGGTCCAGGTCATCCACCGTGGCCGCTAAGCGTCGCTGAGCCCTGTGGATGCCGATCAGAGCAGTTTGGACTGGAGTGTGCGCAGGCTGGTCTCCAGGCTGGCACGTACTTTGACCGGCAGGAAGGGATTGCTGTCCAGTTCCTGCAGCAGGGGCTCGCGTGTGAGATGCCCCTGGTATTGGTCGATCAGGTCGCGCGCTGCGGTGATCGCCGCCTCTCGCTGCACAGCGTCGACCGCGCCGACCGCCTCGTCCAGACGCTTGGCCAGTTCGAGATCGAACAGATCAAGAACGCGATCGAACTGGCGCACGCCGCGGCTCAGCGCAGGCAGGGCTGGCGATTCGAGATAGCTCGCGATGATTGCGGTCTCCAGCGCTTCGAGATCGGCCTGCACGCGCTTACGGGTTGCCTCCCAAACCTGGCGCGCCTGGGTGAAGACTGACCCCGATGCGGGGCTTTCATTGGGTGCCGAATCCAGTGGCGGCTTCGGTGGTGGTGCCTTGAGCAGGCCGGCAAGCACTCCCAGGGTCTGCTCGGCGGCGCGATATTCACCTGCAGCCACTTTGCCCTCGGCAAACTGCATCAGCGCCCGCAGCTTGCCGGCGAGATTCGGCTGGTCCCCTGCAGCGGACTGGACCGCAGTGGCCATGGCCGCAAGACGGGCGCGCGCGCGCCATGCCTCATCTCCATCCCCACCGCTCTCGTCGAGCGCGTCGCGCCCAGCTGCAGCGCCATCGAGGTCGAGTTCGCCGTTCGCGGCCCGCACGCGCACCGGAAAGCGCAGCTGTGTCTGCTTCAGGAACGCTGCACGCAACCGTTTGGCGAGCCCGCTGACCTCGTTCGCCACCACAAAGGTCACGACACCGTCCTCAAGCAGGCAGGTCCCGGCCAGGAAGCGCGGGGTGCCGGCGTCGCCTAGATAAGCCGCCAGCACCTTGCGGCGGCTGACGGCGATTTCGTGCCGCATCAGCAGCACTGCGCTCTCACGTCCGGCCAGCGCGATCAGCGCATGCAGAGTGGTTGCGCCCTGACGGACTTCACGGACCAGCGGAATCATCCTGGCGGTCAGCAGCGTGTCATCGGCCTCCGGGGAGGCCGCCGGCTGGGCGGCCTTCGACAGGCGTTCGGCCTCGTCGAGAAGAGCGAGCAGCTGGCTGCGGACCTCCTGGAAGGCCTTGCCGTCCATTTCGGCCTTGCGCTTGACCACCGCCGCCTGCATTTTCTGCAGCTGCTCGGACACCGCTGCCAGCGCCGCACCATAGGCTTCCGGGCGCGTCGAATCCGACCTGTCGAAGGCCGCGAGCGCCTTGGTGAGTGCCGCATCCTCCAGTCCGCGTTTTTTCGCGAAGACACTCCAAGTGGCCTGACTCAACTTGATCGCCATGATCGCGTGATCCTGTTCGGTCGACGGATGCTCTTGGCGCGCTCAGCGCGCGCCGTCTTCCTCGGTCGCGAGTTCGGCACGGATGCGTTCGGCCTGAGCGGCGAGTCCGTCGATCACGCCCGCCAGTTCGGCTCCGCTCATGCCCATTCCTGGCAGTCGGCTCCAGAGCAGCAATTGTCCGCGCGGATCCGCCGCAACGCGGAAGGGTGCGAGCGGGCTGTCGTAGAAATTGAGCCCCAGCAGCCAGAGCGCTGACGCCGCGTCCAGATCCACCGGCACCGCCATCACCGGGCAGGCGAGCATGAGGGTATTGGCACTCTCGGCAAACAGAAAGACTGACGTGGCGTCGCCGACGGACAATTCGATCGCCCCGGCAGTGTTCCTGGGGAACTGGTCGATCTTGAGGTGTCGCGCAAGCTCCTGCAGGAGCTGTTCGGTGGAATCGGCCATGGTGTATTCCTTGGTAAAGAGTCATCGGAGGCGCGGCCGCGCCCTGTCAGCTTGCGATCAGATGGTGCTTGAGATCTTCGGCAAACTGCTTGTGACCGACCTTCGGCGGCAGGTCACGCTTACGGCTGAAATGGTCGATCCCCAACTGCAGCGCTGCGTCGAAATCCTTTGCGGTCTCCGCCGCACGCAGCTTTTCGTCCATCTGGACCAGGGTGGCGATGCCGGTACCACCTTCGGTCTGCTTTTTCATGCAGGGATAGATCAGATCCATGGCGACGGTTCGTGCCTGCTCGCGCAGATCCAGCACAGCGCGGACCGCCAGTGTCGCCGTGCAGACCGGGTTGGACTGCAGACGCTCGGCCACGGCGGCGTCGAGTCGGGGGCCGGGAGCCGCAACGGCCAGCCGGTCATGCAGCCGCTGGACCAGCCCGTCAAGGGCTCCCCGATTGCATTCACGCGCTACATAGGACTGGAATTCCGGGTCGCCACCACTGCGCTGTGTCAGGTCATCGAAGATGCCTGCCACCTGTTCGAGCAGCTTCGCTGCCTGGGCGGGATCGGCCGTGGCCAGCCGCGGCTGCAGGTTCGAGAGCACCTCGCATTGCTGGGCGACATGCTCGCGGAAGGCCTGGGCGCCCTGCGCACCGGGATAGTCTCCGGCAAGCAGCGTGGCAAGGTCAGCGCTGCTGATCGCCATCAGCAGTTCCGACTCGGATGCAAACTGATGCATCTTCGGCTGCATCTCGCGGGTGATCTGCGCATCCGTGACCTTGCGCGTCTCATCCTGCAGTTGCAATTTGGTGGCGAGCGGGATATCGAAGTTGAGGGTACCGCTTCCGGTCCCGGTGAAGTCACGCTCGCGGGTACCACTGCGCGTACTTTCGGTGAATTTGAGCGGAACCTCGACAATCTCCCCGGGGCGGTCGGCGAGGTCGCGGAAGGTCTGGTAGTTGGCGCCAGCGTTGTCGGCACCGACGGCCCAGTCGAGGATCTGCGCAGTCTTGCCGACCGCCGGCTTGACCTTACCCGACAGCAGATCCTTGCTGGCCCCATCGGGATCCTGGAAGACGAAGGTGATGCCGCGACTCTGTGGCAAGGCGTCGAGCTTGCGATCCCTGCCCAGCGTGGCGTTGGTCGGCGTGTTATTGAGCACTCCCCCATCGATGAACAGTGCCCGGGTGCCGTCCGACAGGTCGAGAGGTACCGGCTTGAATGCCCCCGGGAATGCGGCCGAGGCCTGTACGGCGCGGGTGACTTCAAGATTGGGTTCGCTGTCCGCGTCAAACACGTACAGACGCGGACGCGTCGCCTCCGGGTTGGCGGGCTCTGCGGCGCCCTTGCCATCCTCCTTCGGGAGCTCGCGCACATAGGTTCCAGTGATCACCAGTTCCTTGACCGCCGGCAGGACCTTGGACAGGCGGCGCATGTCGAGGAACGTCGCGCTGTGCTGGTTGCTGGTGATGTGTTCCATCACCTCGAGCACGACCGGATCGGGGCGCTGTCCGGCCTGCTCCTGCTGGGTGAGGTAGCGCGTGAGCTGCGTGCGCAGTGCCTGGTTCATGAACTCGGCAACCACTGCCGCCAGCCCGGCACCGCTGAGCGGTGGCTCGGCGCCGGTCAGCAGGGACTTCACCGTCTTGGCCTTGATCGCCGCCTGCGAGTTGCCTTCCTTGATCATGGCCGACAGATGCGGATCGTTGGCCAGCTGTTCGAACTCGGCAGCACTGAGGCCGGTGCTGACCAGTACCGCAGTCATGGAGCCGACCGAGGCGCCGGATATCTTTCGCACGCCTTGCAGCAGGCCGTTTTCCTCCAGCGCGCGTACCGCACCAGGCAGGGCCGCGCCCTTGCCGCCGCCACCGGAGAAGGTGAGGTCGGTCAATGGAGGTGGGGGCGCGGTCAGGACCGGCTTGCCGGAAGCGGTATGCGCGACGCGAATCAGGCGTCGGCCGTCCGCACTGCTGAAGGACCGGCCAGGAAGAACCAGATCCGGTGCGCTGATGCGGGCATCGCCACCGGGAGCGGGCGCCGCCAGCGTCTGCGGGCCGGAGGGCTTGTCCAGTGGCGGCGCCGACTCCCGGGTCGCAGCGGGAATGGTCACACTGATGCGCCGCTGCGGCGCCGGAGTGTCGACGGCGCCTGCGGCCAGAGTGGGATCCACCCCCAGGACGCGCTTCAGCCAGTCGCGCTTGCTGTCCTCATCGCCTGCCATAATCTGGCCTTCTTCATCGCTTGTTCTTGCCGCGCATCGTATCCCAATGCTCCATGGCCGACAGCAGCTCCACCTCGATGCGCGCCGGCGTCCGGCCGCGGCGCCCTGGTCCTCGACGCACCCACGGAAGGCATCCAGCCCCCGGTGGTGCGGGAAATCCATGCCGTGATCCAGTCGCTCAAAAGGACGATCTCGAGCCTGCTGGTGGAAGGGTATCTGGATTTTACGCAGCCAGTCGTCGATGATGACACCGCGCTGGTGCGCTGGCAGGTGACGTCCAGCGGCCTGGGAGCCGCCTTCGCCGATCCCGCCGTGCACACACAGATTTCGATAGGAGCGTGTCATCGAGGATTCGATGGCGTCTTGAGTTCCCCGTGTCACCGAACCAGAGCAGTGCGGCAGAGGCGGGATATTGCCACGACGTGGCGTACGGCCGAGTTAAGGAAGGGAAATGAACTGGTTGCAGGATTCCATCATGTACAAGCGCGGCGTCGCCAGCGGCAAGGTTGGACACACCCACCACCTGAGCGAAGAGATGCAGGGCACGTTCCACTACACCATCGGACCGTATTCCACGCCGGTATTGCGCATCCAGCCAGGCGACCGGGTGATTGTCGACACCCGGGATGCCTTCGAAGGGGCGATCCAGACTGAGCAGGACCTGCCCAGCCAGAAACTGCGAGTCCCCTTCCTCAACCCGCAAAACGGCCCGATCATGATCGAGGGGGCGGAGAAGGGCGATGTGATTGCTGTTCATATCGAATCGATGCAGCCACGCGGCGACAATCCGCGTGGCACCTGCTGCATGATTCCGCGCTTTGGTGCACTGACCGGCACCGACTACACCGCCACCCTGAACGACCCTCTGCCGGAGATCACGCGCAAGATCCACGTGGATGAAAAGCACGTCTACTGGAGCAAGCGCGTGACCTTGCCCTACAAGCCGCACATTGGCACGCTCAGCCTGTCGCCCGAAATCGACTCCATCAACTCGCTCACCCCGGACAACCACGGCGGCAACATGGACGTGCCCGACATGGGCCCCGGCAGTATCACCTACCTGCCGGTGCGCTCCCCCGGAGGGCGCCTGTTCATCGGCGACGCCCATGCCTGCCAGGGCGACGGCGAGGTCTGCGGGACGGCGGTGGAATTCGCGAGCGTCACCACCATTCACGTCGAACTGATCAAGAACTGGGAGATCTCTTGGCCTCGCCTGGAAAACGAGGAGCTGATCATGAGCATTGGTTGTGCCCGGCCGCTGGAGGATGCCGCGCGCATCGCCTATCACGAACTGGTGCGCTGGATGGAGAAGGAATACGGATTCGACGTCTGGGACGCCTACATGATGCTGAGCCAGTGCGGGCTGGTCCGCCTGGGCAATTTTGTTGACCCCAAGTACACCGCGGGTGCCGGTATCCGCAAGCACTACCTGCGCTGAGCCTGAGGCTCCCGCCGCAGCAAGGCGTCCTACTCAATTCACGCGAGGGTTTCAGATGGATCTGCAACTGAAGGGCAAGAAAGTGCTAGTCACGGGCGCCAGCAAGGGCATTGGCCGCTCGATCGCGGAGGAATTCGCACGTGAAGGCGCTGATGTCGCACTCTGTGCGCGCACGGCGGCGGGGGTCGAGGAGACCGTGACGGCACTCGGCCACTTTGGGGGGCGAGTACTGGGTAGCGCCGTTGATGTGTCCCAGCGCGATGCGCTCAAGGGCTGGGTCACGGACGTGGCCAGCGCCTGGGGGGGGCTGGATGTCGTGGTCGCTAATGTGAGCGCGCTGGCCATCGGCCAGGACGAAGCGTCCTGGAGGGCCGAGTTCGAAACCGATCTGATGGGCACGGTACACCTGGTCGACGCTGCGCTGCCCTTCCTGGAACGCAGTCAGGCCGCCAGCATTGTGGCCATCTCCAGCGTCTCCGGTCGCGAGATCGACTTCGCTGCCGGACCCTATGGCACATTCAAGGCGGCCCTGGTGCACTATGTTCAGGGTCTGGCCTTCCAACTGGCCGCCAAAGGCATCCGGGCCAATACCGTGTCGCCCGGTAATATCTACTTCGAAGGGGGCGTGTGGCCCTGGATCGAGCAGAACAACCCGGAACTGTTCGCCCGTTCGCTCGCGCTCAACCCCACCGGACGGATGGGCAAACCGGAGGAAATCGGTCGCGCCGTGGCTTTTATCGCGAGCCCGGCAGCCAGTTTTGTCAGCGGCGCCAACTTCGTGGTCGACGGGGCCCTGACACGCGGTGTGCAGTTCTGATCTACGCAAGACGCATCAGCCTTGTGCCACCACCACCGCTTCGTTGCCTTGCGCAAACAGGTATACGCGCGATGCCATCCCGGCACGCGCGAATGCCTTCTGGATTTCCTGAGGCTGCAGGAAATGGTTGCCCTGGACGTGTTCACTGAGATTCTGGAACGCCAGCGCCTGGCGACCAGGATCGCGCAGGGTCGTCGGGTCCGATGGCCAGGCCGGCTCCCAGACCACGACAACCCCGCCGGGTTTGAGGTTGGCGCGTAGCCAGGAAAACAGCCCAGCAGAGCCCTTTTCCCAGACGTGATGCAAGGCGCGGTTCATTGCGATGAGGTCGGCGGGTTCTTCCAGCTTGAGGTCGTGGATGTCGCCGCAGAGGAATTCCAGGCGTTGCCCCAGGCCGGCTTCGGCGGCCAGTTGGCGGGCCTGCCCGATATTCTCGGAGAACCCGTCCACGCCTAGACCACGGAGTCTGGGACAGCGGCGCGCCAGCGCGCGCAGGTACCAGCCATTCCCGCAACCGAGGTCGACCGCCAGACCACCCCGCGCATCCACGTCGGCAAATGCCGGCACCCCTGGGCAGATGGTGCCCTCGAACAGCGGCGCGAAACTGGCCTCAAGCATTTGTCCGAACCACGGCAGCACGGTTTCCCGCTCGGCCAGGACCGACTCTCCGGGACGTTGTCCGGTGCGCATCAGCGCGGCCGCGCGCTCGGCCACGTGCGCGGAGAGGATCGACTGGATTGCCATCGGGAACAGCGCCTCGGGAGCTTCCGGACGCATCGCCTGGCCAAGTGGGGTGAGCCGGAAGGTATCCCCCTCGCGGTCGAGGTAGGCTGCGGCATAGGCCGCATCGCACCAGCGCTGCACGTAGCCCGGATCGACCTGGGCGGCACGGGCAAGCGCGTTGCTGTCGGCCCACTCCAGTGCATGCAGCGCGGCAAACAGGCCATTGACCACGCCGATATAGGCGATGTTGAGGCTCAGCGCACCTTGTGCCTGTGCGCGCAGGCGGCTTTTGAGATCATCGGTGTGGGAGGTCACGAAGGGATTCCGAAGGCGATTGGACAGTGCGCGCGACGATGTGCGATTTCCGCTGGTGCAGGCGCTCCTCTGCAGGGACCCGAATTCCGGCGTTCCGTTCAATCGGACTCCCTGCGCACCCAGTTAACGACTTCGCCTGCGGCATTGTGCCGCACGAAAGCGGCGCCGGCAGCGGCAGACTCAGGCGCCTCCCCTTAGGGATCAAGAGAACAGGGCAGAGACACTGGCATTGATGGCGATGCCGCCACCAATCAGCCACGCGAACAGCAGTGCCGCGAGGGCCAGAGGCTTGATGCCGGCTTTTCGGATCGCCGACAGGTGGGTCGTCAGGCCAAGCGAGGCCATGGCCATCGCAAGCAGCACGGTGTCGATGTCTACCGCTGTGCTGACCATCGGCTTGGACAGGATGGCCAGCGAGTTCAGTCCGGCCACCGCGACAAATCCCAGCGCAAACCACGGGATCACGATGGGCCCGGATTGTTGCGGGGTCTGGTTCGCAACAGCGATGTGCGCCGCCACGTCGCGGCGGCCCTTCGAACGCGACAGGTACGCCGACAGTGCGACCAGGAACGGCGCCAGCAGCATCACGCGCACCATCTTTGCAATCACCGCGGTGTTGGCGGTTTCGTCGCTGATGGCGTGGCCCGCAGCGACGACTTGCGCGACTTCGTGGATGGTCGAGCCGACGAAGATGCCGTAAGCGCGCGGCGACATCGAGATCAGCGCGTACTGCTCGTTGAGATGGTACAGCGCCGGATACAGAAAGATCGCCAGAGTGCCGAACACCATCACGGTTGAGACAGCCACCGTCACCTGTTCGGCCCGGCCGCGCACCACCGGCTCGGTGGCCATGACCGCAGCGGCGCCGCAGATTGAGCTGCCGGCACCGATCAACATCGCGGTCTTGCGGTCGAGTCCGAACACCCGGGTGCCGACCAGCCACGACAGCGCAAAGGTGCTGCACAACACCATCGCATCGATCACCACGCCGGCCAGGCCGACATGGCCGATGTCCTGGAAGGTCAGGCGCAGGCCATACAGGATGATGCCCAGGCGCAGCAGACCCTGCTTGGAGAATGTGACGCCGGGCGCGCTCGCTGCGGCGATGCGCGGATAAGCCGTGTTGCCCACCAGCATGCCGAGCACGATCGCCAGGGTCAACGCGCTGATGCCGTTGGCGTGAAACCAGCCGATCTTCCCGAGATTGATCGCTGCAAAGGCCAGCCCAGTCGCCAGTGCGAGGCCGGGGACGAACTCGCAGACGGACTGCAAGCCGCTGAGCGGGCCGCGGGCCGGAGCAACGTCGCAGGCAGTGGCATGAGGGGGCATGAAGAGCTCCTGATTCGCTGAGTGCAGATGGGCGGGATGCCTGCATGGACTATGAGGCTCGCAGAACAATCTCACAAACAGATGATTCTGATATAATCTATCGAAAAAATGCGTTAATAGGCTTTCGGCATGCGCCTTACGTTGCGTCAGTTGCAGATCTTCACGGCGGTGGCCGACACCGGCAGCACGACTGCCGGCGGGCTGCGTGTCGCGCTGTCGCAGTCGGCGACCAGCGGCGCGCTGAACGAACTCGAAGCGCTTCTCGGCGCGCGACTTTTCGACCGCGTCGGTAAGCGCCTGGTACTCAACGATATCGGCCGTGCCTTGCTGCCTCAGGTCCGGGCGCTGCTGGATGGTGCCAAAGGCATCGAGCACCAGTTTGGAATTGGCGACGCCGCCGGGTCAGGCCCAGGCGTCGCCACACGCCTGCGGATCGGCGCCAGCACGACCATCGGCAACTACCTGTTGCCCGCCCTGATGGCGACCTATCTGCGCACATCGCCAGCCACCGCCATCGACGTGACCATCAGCAACACCAGCGACATCGCCACGGCGGTGGCGCGTCTGGAGGTGGACGTAGGGCTGATCGAAGGTCCGTGCCACGAGCCTGAACTTCAAGTGCGACCCTGGCAGGAGGACGATCTGGTGATCGTGTGTGCCCCGTCGCACCCGCTCGTGGGTGGCGGTCTCGCCGCGCGGGTGGGATTGGAGGCGCTGCGTCAACAGCGCTGGTTACTGCGCGAGTCTGGCTCCGGAACGCGCGAAGCCGTCGAGCAGGCCTTGCTGTCGCATCTGCACCAGTGGGAGCATCCAATGCTGCTAGGCAGCACCGAAGCGATCAAGCAAGCCGCCGCAGAAGGACTCGGGCTGGCCTGCTTGTCGCTCTGTTCGGTGCAAGACCTGCTCACACTCCGCAGGCTGGTAAGGGTGAACAGCACGCTCCCTCGTTTGACCCGGCGCCTCTATCTGATCCAGCACCGGCAGAAGCAGTTCTCTGCCGGATTGCAAAGCTTCGTGGCGCACTGTCTCTCAGCGGGAACGTCGGCCGCAGCGGACTGAGACGGCTGGCGTACGCGCTCAGCACGCCGCGTTCAGCGACGATGTAACCCCCCGCCTGGAAGCGTGTCGGACGACTGACACGTGCGCGCGCGGTCAATCGAACAGATACATGACCGCGAAACAGCGGCTGGCCATGGCCGCTGAGGTCTACTTCGAGATCCCCCGCAAAAATGGGAGATTACCAGCCGAGCCGCTGGTTTGACGGGAACAGATGGCGGCGAGCGTCCTCATCCACCGCATCCTTGAACGAGAATTGTGTCTTCAGGGCCTCCGCGCGCTGTGCGGCCGGTCGAGCGTTGATTTCGTCGAGCAGGCGTTTTACGCTCGGCAGGCGCTCCCAGGCTTTCTCCGAGTCCAGGGCTCGCGGAATCATGCGCGCCCATCCCCACACCGCCATATCGACGATGCCGTAGGCATCGAGCATGTGCTGCTGACGCGCCAAGCGCGCCTCGATGATTTCCCAGTGGCGCCACGCTTCGAAATCGTAGCGATTGAGCGCATAGTCCTTGGGCTCCGGGGCAAAGTGTCGGAAGTGAACGGCCTGCCCGCAATACGGCCCGATGCCGGTCGCAACGAACATCATCCAGGAGTGCATCTCGGCCCGTGCCGCTGGCGTCGCGGGCGGCAGGAACCTGCCGATCTTCTCGCCGAGATACATCAGGATTGCCGTGCTGTCGAACACGGTGACGTGGCCGTCCATCAGGGCAGGCGTCTTGCCATTGGGATTGACTGCGCGGAACTCGGCGCTGTGCTGATCCCCCTTCCGGGTATCGACTGGAATCAGTTCGTAGGGTGTTTCCGTCTCTTCCAGGTAAAGCGCTACCTTGAGCGGGTTGGGAGAAGGATGGAAGTACAGCTTCATCAGGTCGCCCCCTGGGCATTGGACTTGTCGTCGAAGATGTCCAGCAGCGCTGAAAGCGAAGCACCCTGGTAGCGGGGAGGAAGGCCGATTTCCTCAAAGGGGTGGCGCAGTCGATTGACCCAGAAGACGTCCAGGCCGAACCAGGTCGCACCAACCGCGTCCCATGCATTGCTGGAGACGAACAGGATGTCGCTGCGTTCCAGCGTGAAGGCGTCCAGCAGCAACTGGTAGGTCTGGGGTGCCGTCTTGAACGCACGCACCTGGTCGACACTGACGATCTGATCGAGGAGGCCGCCGAGCCCGCTGCTCGCCACGCTGCTCGCGAGCATCGCGGAATTTCCGTTGGAAAGAATGGCTGTCTGTACGCCCTTGGCCTTCAACGCCGCGAGTACGGCGAGACCGTCGGGGAAGGCGGCCAGGCATCCATACTGAGCCATCAGTCGCGCCTCATCGGCAGGGCTGAGTGTGAGCCCCAGCCGCCTGCATGTGTAGCGCAGAGCCCGAATCGTCAGATCCCAGAACGGCAGATAGTACTCGCTGCCCCCGGGCCGCGGATCGCTCATGGTCACAAGCCGCGTGTACTCGATCTGTCGATCACGCCACATGAGTGCCAGAGCCTGGCCGTGGCCGGGGAAAATCGCTTCGGCAAGTTCACTGATCGAGTAGACATCGAACAGGGTGCCATAGGCATCGAAGGCGACCAGCTTGTACATGCGCGGACTCTTGGACGGGCAGCGGTGGAGAATGCCACAGGTATGGGGGCCCGCCAAACAAGCGTTCGAAGGACCGAGGGGTGCCTCTGTACCGCTCTCGGCAATCGGACGCGCCGCCCCCGGAGCCGGGCCGGTTAACTTACGCCCGGCGCAGGCATGCTCAGAACTGCAGCGCGGTTGTCACCGAGGCAAGTTCCTCCCGGGATTCGGCAAGGATGGCCGACAGGGTCTCCTGGTCAACCAGCATTTCGATGGTGGCCATGCTGCGGCCGTTCTCGTCGCCCTGTGCACGGCGCAATCCCGCCTCGCGCAGCGGAGACGATACCGGAGCCAGTTCGTCAGCGAGCAGCAGGGTGTCACCGAGCGTGCGCGGTGGGATGGCCAGATAGCCCTCCCAGCAGGCTTCCACCGCCTCGGTGGCGGTGCGCGGCACGCCGAGCGCCTGCAGCACCTGCCGGCCCAGATCGATCTCCAGCGCCATGACATCCTCCTCGTTCCACTCGGCGGCGTCGCTGTCGAGCAGGGCCGGGTATTCTTCCGCGCGCGACAGCAGATAGAATCCGCCGATTTCATGGATGATGGCCGCAAACAGCGCCAGTTCCGGATCGACCCGGGTGACACGCGCGGCCAGGATGCGGGAGAGGGCTGCAACGTGCGCGGTGTGTTCCCAGAGTTGGTGGGCCATGGCGCGCCGGCGCGCATCGCCGTCTTCGCGTCCGGCGCCGACCTGTCGCACCAGGAAGGCCGTGGCGAGGGCGCGCAGGGTGCGGAAGCCGAGGCGCAGCACTGCGCTGCGCACGTCGTCGATCGTACGTCCGGAGCGATTGAAGGCCACGGAGTTGGCCATCGCCACCACCCGTGCCGCCAGCACGGGTTCGGCCTGGATCAGCCGGGTCGCCGTGGGCAAGGGCAGGTCCGGGTCGTCGAGCGCCTGGCGCACGCGCAAGGCGACGCCGGCGCTCGCCTGGAACTGCAAATGCCCCTGTGCGGCGTCCGCAATCAGGCGCTGCAGAATGATGCGCCGGTCGCTCAGCGGGGCGGTCATCAGAACAGCTCCACACGGTTGGTTTTCGGAACCTGCAGCGAGCGCTCGTAGTCCGCCTCGGCGCGTACCACCTCGGACACCGCCTGGTTGACCGGGGAGCGCCGGCAGAAAGCCTCTCCGGTGGCGGGAACGCAGACCACCTTGCGCGACCAGGGGCCGCCGAAGTCCGAAGCCAGCAAGGGAATGCCCTCGCGCTCCAGCCATTCGGCCGCGAACTCGGCGTTGCGGTCACCGATCGCCATGCGGATGGCGCTGACGATGTTGCCGCCGCCGAAGGCCTTGGCGACCATGCGCTCCTTGCGCGCACCGCGCGCCAGCATGGCATTGACCAGCACTTCCATGGCGTAGTCGCCTGCCAGCACCACGTCCTGGTCGTCGCTGGTCGTGGCGCGGCGGCTGGGGAGCAGGAAGTGGTTCATGCCGCCCAGCTTGAACAGCGGGTCATAGAGACAGACCGCGACGCAGGAACCCAGCAGCGTGGAAATCGGGCGATCGGTCTGGACACTCCAGTTTCCCGGATTGATGTTCAATGCGAGGCGCTCGTGGTCCTTGCCGGTCCTGGCAGCGTGGTCGGGCGTCAAGATGCTCATGTTCAGCGCAGCCCCGGATTGGGGGCGAATGCAACGATCTCGCGCGGGATCTGCGCAAGTGGGACGACCTTGCCGACGCCGCCCAGGCGGATGGCCTCTTTGGGCATGCCGAACACCACGCAGGTGGACTCATCCTCGGCGATGGTGGCAGCGCCGGCATCGTGCATCTCCTTCATTCCGCGCGCGCCATCGTCGCCCATGCCGGTCATGATCACGCCGAGTGCATTGCGTCCGGCGATCTGGGCCACCGAGCGGAACAGCACGTCGACTGAGGGCTTGTGCCGGTTCACCAGAGGGCCGTCGCTCACCGATACCTGGTAGCGGGCCCCGCAGCGCGTCAGCATCATGTGCCGTCCGCCGGGAGCGATCAGTGCGCGACCCGGCAGGACCCGGTCGCCGTCGCGTGCTTCGCGCACTTCGATGTTGCACAGGCCGTTGAGCCGGTCGGCGAACATGGCGGTGAACATTTCCGGCATGTGCTGGACCACGACAATGCCGGCGCACAGCGCCGGCAGCGCGGAAAGCACGCTCTCAAGGGCGGTGGTGCCGCCGGTCGATGTGCCGATGGCGATCACCGCCTCCGTAGTCCGGTCGAGGGCGCTGCCATGCGCTGCCGTGGCGCTGGCGAGCACCGCATCGGCGGTAAGCCGGGGTGGCGCGACGGGCCCCGGCGCAGCAGGCACGCTGCGCAGCCGGGCACGTGAGGCGGCGCGCACGGCAGCCACGATGTCGTCGCTGCAGTCCTTGAGGAATTGCCTGAGGCCAAGGCGTGGCTTGGTGATGACGCTGACGGCACCGGCTGCCAGGGCGGCGAGGGTGGCCTTGGCACCGTGCTCCGCCAGGGTCGAGCAGATCACCACCGGAGTGGGACGCTCCGCCATGAGCCTGCGCAGGAAAGTCAGACCGTCCATGCGCGGCGTTTCGATATCAAGGACGATGACATCCGGCCACACGAGCTTCATGCGTTCGAGCGCGAAGACGGGATCGGCAACGGCGGCGATCACTTCGATGCCGCTGTCCGCCTCGAGTGCGGCGCGCGCCACCTGACGCACCACGGCGGAATCGTCGATGAGCAGCACCTTGATCCTGGCCATTCGGGGCGTTGTCAGGGCTTGATGTAGATGGTGGGGCGCAGGGGGCGTAGCGTCTCGTTGAGGCCGTTCAGGGATTCCGAATGGCCGACGATGAAGTGCCCGCCAGGTTTCAGCCTTTGCACCAGGCGCGCCACCACGTCACGCTTGGTTTCGGCGTTGAAGTAGATCATGACGTTGCGCAGGAAGATGACATCGAAGGGGCCGAGTTCCGGCAAGGGCTGGTTGAGGTTGACCTGCAGGAAGCGCGTGTGCCGGCGCAGCGTGTCATCGATCAGCAGGGTTCCCTCCTGCGAACGTACCCCCTTCAGGCAGTACTTGCGCAGGTATTCCGGCGGTATGCCGGTGGTCCGGGAGAGGGGATAGAGGCCGCCCTCGGCGGACGCCAGCACGCGCTGGCTGATGTCCGAGCCGGTGACCGTCCAGTTGCCGTTCACGCCGAGGCGTTCGGCCAGCACCATCGCGAGGGTGTAGACCTCCTCGCCGCTTGAGCAGGCAGCGCTCCAGATGTTGAAGGGCCGTCCCGCCGGATGTCTGGCCAGGATGGCCTGGTCGAGGAACTCGAAGTGCTTTTCCTCGCGGAAGAAATAGGTCTCGTTGGTGGTCAGCAGGTCCACCATGGTCTGCAGTTCGACCGTTTCGTGGGCTGCCGTGACCAGCTTGCAGTATTCGGTGTAGCTGGCGACGCCACGCGCCTTCAGGCGCTTGGCCAGCCGCCCGGTGAGCAGCATCTTCTTGGCGTCGCCCAGGCTGATGCCTGCGATCTTGAAGATCAGCGCCTGGAAGCGCGCGAACTCGGCATCGGTGATGGTGTGAGCCTCCGCCGCGCCGCCCGCCGTGGCAGGGTTCCTGCCCTGCGCCAGATTCATCGTCGTCTTCCTGCTCAGTGTTCAGCCAATGCCGCCTGCTCGCCACGATGTTCCTGGGCGGTGGCCAGCATGGCGATCTCCTCGATCGACAGCACCCGCTGCATGTTGAGGATGATCACGAAGCGCCCTGACACCTTGCCCATGCCCTGGATGAAATCGGTGCGGATCTTGGCACCGAAGGAGGGGGGAGCCTCGATCTCGTTGCGATGGATCTCGAGCACCTCGGACACCGCGTCGACCATGATCCCGATGTCCTGACGGACCTCGTTTTCCTCGTCTTTCATCTCGACGATGACGATGCAGGTCCGGCGGGCCACCTGGGAGGGACGCCCCCCGAAGCGGGCCGACAGATCGATGACCGGCATGACGCAACCGCGCAGGTTGATGACCCCGCGAATGAAGGCCGGCATCATCGGGATTTCGGTCAGATTGCCGTACTCGATGATCTCCTTGACGTTGAGGATGGCGAGACCGAACATCTCGCCGCCCAGTTGGAAGGTCAGGTACTGTTGCGGTGCCTCGGCGGCCGCCATGGCCGGTGCCGGGGCACCGACCTTGGCTGCTGCCGGGTCTTGAATCGTCACCTCGCCCATGATCTTTCCCCGCCTCAGAAGCGTTCGAAGTCGTTGGCTTCGGCGCTGCCGCGTGCCGCGCTTGCCGGCCTGCGCGGCGCCGGCCTGCCGGATTTTGTCGCCGTCGTGCGGACGCTGCGCCCGGCGCTGCCGTTCGTCCCGGTCGCCTGATCGCCAACCTGGAAGAAGGACATCAGGTCCTGCAATTGACCGGCCTGGCCGCCCATTTCCTCCGCCGTGGCGGCGAGTTCTTCCGAGGCCGATGCGTTCTGCTGGGTGGCCTTGTTGAGCTGGCCCATCGCCGCGTTGATCTGGACGACCCCGGAAGACTGTTCCTCCGAGGCGGCCGCGATCTCCTGGACCAGGTCCGAGGTCTTCTTGATCGAGGGCACCATCTCATCGAGCAGCTTGCCGGCCTGTTCCGCCATGCCGACACTGCTGGAGGCGAGCTCGCCGATTTCCTGCGCCGCGACCTGGCTGCGCTCAGCCAGCTTGCGCACCTCGGCAGCCACCACCGCGAATCCCTTTCCGTGCTCGCCGGCACGCGCTGCCTCGATGGCCGCGTTCAGCGCCAGCAGATTGGTCTGATAGGCGATGTCGTCGATGATGCCGATCTTGCCGGCGATCTTCTTCATCGCATCCACGGTTTCCTTCACCGCCACGCCGCCCTCCTGGGCCTCGCTGGAGGATTTGGTGGCCATGTTGTCGGTGACCTTCGCGTTCTCGGTATTCTGGTTGATCGACGCGGTCATCTGCTCGACGCTCGCCGAGGTCTCCTCGACCGAAGCCGCCTGCTCCGAGGACGATTGCGACAGCGACTGGGCCGTGGCCGAGACCTGCGCGGCCGCGCTGTTGAGCGCCTCACCTGCCGCGTTGATCTGCGCGATGGTGTCTGCCAGACGGGCGATGGTGTTGTTGATCGCCTGCTTGAGGGCATCGAAGTCGCCGCGATACTGGGCCGTGATGGTCTGGGTCATGTCGCCGCCCTCCATCGCCGCCATCACCCTGCGGACATCATTGATCGGATCGACCACGTTGTCCAGGGTCTGGTTGACGCCTTCGACAATGCGCCGGAAATCGCCCTGATGCTGGCTGGCGTCGGCGCGCGTTGCAAGCTGGCCGTCCATGGCGGCGGCGGCCAGCATGTTGGCATCGGCGACCAGCGCCTTGATGTTGGAGCGCACCTGCTCGATGGTGTCGTTGATGAAGCGCTTCTTGCCGGGGAAGACCTCCAGCGGGGCATCCATGTTGCCTTCGCCGAACCCCTTGATGCAGGCCATGGCCTTCTTCTTGACCGCGATGTGGCCGAACACCATGGTGTTCACGCCCTTTGCCATTGCCTGAAAGTCGTTGCGGAAGCGCGCCTCGTCGATCCTCACGTCGATGTCGCCGGCGTCATGCTCGGCCGACATGTGGTTCATCTCGGCGATCAACAGCTTGAGGTTGCCGCGCACCTGTTCGATGGTGTCGTTGATGAACTTCTTCTTGCCCGGGAAGGCGTCCAGCGGCGCGTCGAAGTTGCCCTCACCGAACTCCTTGATGCAGGCCATGGCCTTCCTCTTCACCGCGATGTGGCCGAACACCATGCTGTTCACGCCCTGCGCCATCGCCTGGAAGTCGTTGCGGAAACGCGACTCGTCGATCCTCACGTCGATGTCACCGGCGTCGTGCTCCGTCGACATGTGGTTCATCTCGGCGATCAGCAGCTTGAGGTTGCCGCGCACCTGCTCGATGGTGTCGTTGATGAACTTCTTCTTGCCCGGGAAGGCGTCCAGCGGCGCGTCGAAGTTGCCCTCGCCGAATTCCTTGATGCAGGCCATGGCCTTCTTCTTCACAGCGATGTGGCCGAACACCATGCTGTTCACGCCCTGTGCCATGGCCCGGTAAGCGCCCTGGAAGCGCGCCTCGTCGATGCGCACATCGATGTCGCCGGCATCATGCTCGCGGGCCATGTGCCCCATGTCGGCGATCAGTCCGTTCAAGGCGTCGATGCAGGTGTTCAGGTTGTTCTTGATGGCATTGAAGTCGCCCTGGTAGGCGGTGCTGATCTTTTCCGGGATATCGCCCTTGGCAATGCGTTCAACGTAGTCGGCTGCCACGTTCAGCGGTGCAATGACGGCATCCAGGGTCTCGTTCACACCCTGCACGATTTCACGGAAGTCGCCCTGGTGCCGGCTGGCATCGGCACGCGCAGACAGCTTGCCCTCGGCCGCGGACTTCGCCAGCATGCGCGCGTCCGCGCTTACGTTCTGCACTGCCGTCTTGACCTGGCCGATGGCGCGGATCACGGCGCCAAGCTCGTCCCGGCTGTCCGCATTCAGTTCGAATGCGAAATTGCCAGCGGCCATGCGGTCCGCGGCGGCTGCCAGCTGTCCGACCGGACGGCTGATGCTCCGGGTGATGGCCCATGCGATCAGACTGGCCACCACCAGCCCCGCGGCCAGCAGGATCGAGAGCAGGGTGATGGTTGCGGCAGCGGCAGCGGCCGTTTCCCGACCCGCCTTGGCTGCGGCCTCCTGTTCGTGCGTGGACAGCGCCTTGATCGAGGCGATGAGTTCATTGCCCAATGTGCTCATGGTGCCCAGCACATACTCCGCTGCCAGCTTCGGGTTGTAGCCGGGCGAGGCGCTGTAGGCCATCGGGAGCAGGGTATCGATGCCGCTGTAGTAGCGGGAACGGGCTTCCTTGGCCCGGGCCAGCAGGGCCAGACTCTCGTCGGATTTCGCCAGGGCCGCGAACCTGTCGAGCTTCTCGTCGATCTGCCGTCGATAGTCGGCAACGATATCGATCTGCGTTTTTTCCGCGGCCTTGTCGGTCGAGATCACGACGTTGCGAAGCGAGCGCGCGATCAGCAACACATCGGACTGCGCGTCGTGGGTGAGAGCGACCTTCGGCATATGCTCTTCGGTGATCACGCTCAGCCCGCTGTTCACGCCGCTGATGCGCATGATGCCGACCAGGGCGATGGCCAGCAACAGTGCAGCCAGGAAGCCGAAGCCCGCTGCGAGCCGCGTACCGATCTTGAGATGATTGAACATGGTTTGGGTCCTTCCTTACAGGGATTGCCGGTTTTTGGGCATCAACGGTGCAATGCGGTTGTTGTCAGGGATTCGCTCTCGCGTCGACCAGCCAGCGCGGTGAGCGTGGGTACATCAAGGATCAGTGCGACCTCGCCGCTGCCCAGGATGGTCGATCCGGAGATGCCGCGCAGATTGCGGAACAGCGTGCCGAGCGGCTTGATCACGGTCTGGAATTCGCCGATCAGCTGGTCAACCACGATGCCCGCCTTCTGGTGTGCGGAACGCACCACGACCACGTTCTCGCGCCTGGGCGCTTGCCCCTCGACTTCGAACAGGCTGCGCAGGCGGATGAAGGGCAGGACCTCGCCGCGCAGGTTGAGATAGTCACGCTCGGTGCTGACGGTGTTGAGCTCTAGGCACTCGACGACCATGTCGAGCGGGATCACGTAGGACGCGCTGCCTGCCGAGACCAGGAAGCCGTCGATGATGGCCAGGGTCAACGGCAAGCGGATGGTGAAGCGGCTGCCGCGTCCGCTTTCGCTCTGGACGTCGACGCGGCCGCGCAGGGCCTGGATGTTCTTGCGCACCACATCCATGCCGACGCCGCGACCGGACAGATTGGTCACCTGCTCGGCCGTTGAAAAGCCCGGCTGGAAGATCAGGTTGATCACTTCCTGCTCGCTCAGGGCATCACTGGCCTGGACCAGACCCCGCTCGATGGCCTTCTGCAGGATGCGGTCGCGTGGAAGTCCACCCCCGTCATCCACCACTTCGATGACGATGCTTCCCGAGTCATGGAAGGCGTTGAGCTCGATGCGGCCGCTCGCCGGCTTGCCGACGGCAAGGCGTGCCTCGGCGGATTCGATGCCGTGGTCGATCGCGTTGCGCACCAGGTGCATGAGCGGATCGCCGATCTTCTCCACCACCGACTTGTCGAGCTCGGTCTCGCCGCCGTTGATCACCAGCTCGATGTTCTTGCCAAGCTCGCGCGAGACGTCGCGGACCACGCGATGAAAGCGGTTGAAGGTGTCGCCGATCTGGACCATGCGCAGCTGCAGTGCGCTGTCGCGGATGTTTTCCACCAGCCGCGAGAGCACCGATGTGGCTTCGACCAGTGCGGTCTGGCCGCTGTTGCGCGCCACCAGATTGGCGCTGGCGCCGGCAATCACCAGTTCACCGACAAGGTCGATGAGCTGGTCGAGCTTGTCCGCCTGGACACGGATCAGACGCGCCTCGGCGGCTTTCTTGTCGCCGACG
>JAGWIJ010000038.1 GCA_028873535.1 Pseudomonadota bacterium | reverse complement strand
GGCGCTCGACGGCCACCCGGGCATTGCGGCAATCGCCGGCGATACCGACGGCATCGACGGCACCGAGGACAATGCCGGCGCCCTGCTGCTGCCGGATTCGCTGACGCGTGCGGCGGCCGCCGGGGTCAATGCCAAGGCCCTGCTGGCCGACAACGATGGCTACAGCTTCTTCCAGGCGCTGGGCGACCTGGTCATCACCGGCCCGACGCTGACCAACGTCAACGACTTCCGCGCCATCCTGATTCGCTGATTCGCCGCACCCACTAAAATCAAGACAACCCGCACTGGAAACCGAGAGGAGAAAAACTGGCATGGCATCCGACATCGAAATCGCCCAGCAGGCCACCCTGAAGCGCGTCACGCAGATCGCCGCAGAGCGCCTGGGCATCGCCGACGAGCATCTGGAGCCCTATGGCCATTACAAGGCCAAGATTTCGCTCAACTACCTGGACAGCCTGAAGTCGCGCCCCAACGGCAAGCTGATCCTGGTGACCGCGATCAGCCCGACCCCGGCCGGCGAAGGCAAGACCACCACCACGGTGGGCCTGGGTGATGCGCTCAACCGGATCGGCAAGAAGGCCGTGATCTGCCTGCGCGAACCTTCGCTGGGACCGGTGTTCGGCGTCAAGGGCGGTGCCGCGGGCGGCGGCTATGCGCAGGTGGTGCCGATGGAAGACATCAACCTGCACTTCACGGGCGACTTCTCGGCGATCGCGCTGGCCAACAACCTGCTCGCCGCCATGCTGGACAACCACATCCACCACGGCAACGAACTCGGCATCGACGTGCGGCGCATCACCTGGAAGCGCGTGGTCGACATGAACGACCGCGCGCTGCGCGACATCGTGGCCTCGCTGGGCGGCACGGGCAACGGCTTCCCGCGCCAGGACGGCTTCGACATCGTGGTGGCGTCCGAGGTGATGGCGATCTTCTGCCTGGCCACCTCGATCGCCGACCTCAAGGAGCGCCTGGGCAACATCGTGGTCGGCTACACGCGCGAACAGAAGGCGGTCACCGCGCGCGACCTCAAGGCGCATGGCGCCATGGCGGTGCTGCTCAAGGACGCGCTGGCGCCCAACCTGGTGCAGACGCTGGAGAACAACCCGGCGATCCTGCACGGCGGCCCCTTCGCCAATATCGCGCACGGCTGCAACTCGGTGATCGCCACCCAGGCCGGCCTCAAGCTGGGCGACTACGTGGTGACCGAGGCCGGCTTCGGCGCCGACCTCGGCGCCGAGAAGTTCATCGACATCAAGTGCCGCAAGTCGGGCCTGCGGCCGGACTGCGTGGTGGTGGTGGCCACCATCCGCGCGCTCAAGTTCCACGGCGGTGTCGACCTCAAGAGCCTCAACAGCGAGAACCTGGACGCGCTGGAGAAGGGCATCGCCAACCTCGAACGCCATGTGCGCAATGTGCGCGAGCACTACGGCCTGCCCTGCGTGGTGTCGATCAACAACTTCACCGCCGACACGCCGGCCGAACTCGCGCTGCTGCAGCAGAAGATGGGCACGCACGGCGTGCCGGTGATCGTGGCGCGGCACTGGGCCGAAGGCGGCAAGGGCGCCGAGGACGTGGCACGCGCGGTGGTCGACATCATCGAGAACGGCACCCAGAAGGCGGACTTCCGCTTTGTCTACGAGGACGACCTGCCGCTGCTCGACAAGGTGCGCGCGGTGGCGCAGAAGATCTATGGCGCGGCCGACGTCACCGCCGATGCCAAGGTGCGCCAGCAGATCGCCCGGCTCGAGGCCGACGGCTACGGGCACTATCCGGTGTGCATCGCCAAGACCCAGTACTCGTTCAGCACCGATGCCAATGCCAAGGGTGCGCCGAGCGGTCACACCATCAACGTGCGCGAAGTGCGCCTGGGTGCCGGTGCCGAGTTCATCGTGATGGTGTGCGGCGACATCATGACCATGCCGGGCCTGCCCAAGGTGCCTTCGGCCGAGAAGATAGACCTCGACGAAAGCGGGCGCGTGGTCGGCCTGTTCTGAAGCGGCTGCCCGGGGCCACGCGCCCCGGGTACGGCCGGCCCGGCCTCAGGCCAGGTCGGCCAGCAGCGCGGCGCGCTGCGCTTCGGCAACGGGCGCAAGTTCGGCCCGGTAGTGGTCGTGGTGCACCGCCAGCGCCAGCGCGGCACCGCCGCGCAGCGCGGCCGCCATCGCGGGCGTGAGCTCGAAACGCAGGAAGTGCACGGCGGAGGTCTTGTCCGCGTTCTCGCGCTCGAGGTCCTCGTCGGCGATCGCGAACACCGGATCGAAGCCTGCGACCTGCACGCGCACCTCGCGTTCGATGCCCTTGAGCTTCGCCAGCATGTCCTGGCGCTCGTTGACGTCGCTGTACTCGATCAGCATGGTGGCCTTCCAGTTGCTGCCATCCGGGATCAGCGGATTGTAGGTGGCCAGTTCCTCCGCGATGCCCTCCTCCTCGAAGATGCGCTCGACGCGCAGCATCTCCTGGACCTGGTAGCGGATGGTGAGTTCGTCCTCGAACAGCAGCGTGACGTGATCGCCCAGGTGCAAGGTGCGCAGCTTCTTGTGCGCGATCACGCGCGCGCGGAAGGCGGCGCGCTCCTTGTGGTAGCGCTCCAGGCTGAGCAGGGTGTCGGCGGTGATGTGCGGCATGCTGCGGTACTCCTGGCTGGGCCTCAGTGCTCGGGCAGCCCGTAGGCGATCCGCAGCAGCGAGAGGGGATGCTGTTTGGGCTTGTGCTCGTCCATGCCCTGCACCAGATGGCGCGCGGCGATCGGGCAGTCGGAGCTCACGTAGTCGGGCTGGTCTTCCTGCATGCGCTTGACCACCGGCCGGGCGATCTTCATCGAGAGATCGTAGAACTCGCTCTTCACGCCCCAGGTGCCGTCATGGCCGGAGCAGCGCTCGATGGTCGAGACCTTGGTGCCAGGGATCATCTCCAGCAGTTCACGCGTGCGCAGTCCGATGTTCTGCACGCGCAGGTGGCAGGGTACGTGGTAGGAGACCTTGCCGAGCGGCGTGCCGAAATCGGTCTTGAGCAGGCCATCGGCATGGCGCAGCGACAGGTATTCGAAGGGGTCGTACATCGCCTCCTGCACCAGCTTGACGTCCGCGTCGTCGGGGAACATCAGCGGCAGTTCCTGCTTGAACATCAGCGTGCACGACGGGATCGGGGTCAGGATGGCGTAGCCCTGGCGCGCCAATGCGGCCAACTGCGGGATGTTGCGCGCCTTGAGCGCGGCGACCGCTTCGAGATCGCCCAGTTCGAGCTTGGGCATGCCGCAGCAGGCCTCCTTCTCGACCAGCAGGGCCGGGATCTCGTTGTGGTCGAGTACCGCCATCAGGTCCCAGCCGATGCCGGGTTCGTTGTAGTTGACGTAGCAGGTGCTGTAGATCGCGACCTTGCCGGGCGAGCGCTTGCCCTCGCGCACCGGATGGCCGTGCGAAGGCTGGGCGCGGCTGCGGAACGTGGGGTGGGCATAGGGCGGCAGTTCGCGGTCCTTGTGGATGCCCAGCGCCTTGTCCATCAGGCTGCGTGTCGCGGACGTGGTGTTGACCGCGTTGACGATCTGCACCACCACCGGAATGGTGGCGAGCTTGCCGAGCGTATCGGTGCTCGACAGCAGCTTGTCGCGGAAGCCGGTCTTGCCCTGGCGGAACTTGACCGCCTTGGCGCGCAACATGGTGTGCGGAAAATCCAGGTTGAACGGGTGCGGCGGCACGTAGGGACACTTGGTCAGGTAGCACATGTCGCACAGATAGCACTGGTCGGCGACTTCCCAGAACACCGTCCGGGGCACGCTGTCGAGTTCGCCTGTGGGGCTTTCGTCGACCTTGTCGAACAACAGCGGGAAGGCATTGCACAGGCTGAAGCAGCGGCGGCAGCCATGGCAGATATCGAAGATGCGCTCCATTTCCTTTTCGCATGCCTCGGCGTCGTAGAACTCGGGGTTCTGCCAGTCGAGGGGATGCCGGGTCGGCGCTTCGAGACTGCCTTCGCGGGTGGTCATGGCAAGGGGATCCTGTGCTGGGTGCGGCGCGCCGGTGCGCCGGGCTCTGCGGAGGGGCGCGCCGCCGGAGGCGGCGACGCGCCGGGTGCTGCAAGGACGCGATCAGGCCAGGGCTTCGAGGGCCTTGGTGAAGCGGTTGGCGTGCGAGCGCTCGGCCTTGGCCAGGGTCTCGAACCAGTCGGCGATCTCGTCGAAGCCTTCTTCGCGCGCGGTCTTGGCCATGCCCGGGTACATGTCGGTGTACTCGTGGGTTTCGCCGGCAATCGCGGCCTTCAGGTTGTCGGAGCTGGCGCCGATCGGCAGGCCGGTGGCGGGATCACCCACCGACTCCATGTACTCCAGGTGGCCGTGGGCATGGCCGGTCTCGCCTTCGGCGGTGGAACGGAAAACCGCCGCCACGTCGTTCTGGCCTTCCACGTCGGCCTTGGCTGCGAAGTACAGGTAGCGGCGATTGGCCTGGGATTCGCCCGCGAAGGCATCCTTCAGGTTCTGGTGCGTCTTGGTTCCGGCGAGATTGGGCATTGCAGTCTCCTGGTTGAAATCCGGGCTGGGCCCGGGTGCACTTGCAGGATCGCCGCTGGGGCCGGGAGCCGCCAGGCAGCGACACGTCCTGATTCATTTAGACCGAGTCTAAACCGGCCTTGAGTTTAGTCCCGACCCGCGGTCTCGGCAATCCTCCGAAAGGGCCGTCCGCAAGGCAGACGAACCGTGGTCACCTTCAGGAATGCAGGCCGGACTGGACGGGCAGGCCCTCGCCATCGGGCCGCGCCGCCACCGGCGACGCGTGCCGCGCCAGCGACTGGGCGCGACAGGGCTGACGTTCGAGAAAGCTGGCCAGTTCGTTGAGCGCCAGGCGATAGACTTCGCGCTTGAACTCGATCACCGACTCCAGCGGAATCCAGTACTCGTGCCAGCGCCAGGCATCGAACTCGGGATGCTGGGTGGCGCGCAGCGAGACATCAGAATCGCGCCCGGTCAGGCGCAGCAAGTACCAGATCTGCTTCTGGCCGCGGTAGTTGCCACGCCACTCGCGACGCACCCAGTTCTCGGGAACGTCATAGCGCAACCAGTTGCGCGTACGCCCGAGGATGCGCACATGCTCGGGCCGCAAACCGACCTCTTCCATCAGTTCGCGATACATCGCCTGCTCGGGCGATTCGCCGTGCTTGATTCCCCCCTGCGGGAACTGCCAGGAATGTTCGCGGATCCGCTTGCCCCAGAACACCTGATTGCGGGTGTTCACCAGGATGATCCCGACATTCGGCCGATATCCATCCCGATCGATCATCTGCTGCGCGGCCTATGGTTCTGCTGTCAGCCCTATTGTTCCACAGTCCGTCAGCTTGCAAAACTGTGACACATGATGCACTGCAAAAGGATCACGCCACTTTTGGCTGCGCCAGATGCTCCAGGGCGGCGCGCGCCAGCGGTCCGATGCCCTCGCCGCCGGCGGCCAGATGCGCCAGGATGCGGTCACGCATGCGCTTCTCCCAGAAGCGCGCCACATGGTTGCGGATGCCTTCGATGGCAACGTCGCGGTCTTCCTCGGCGGCGAAGAAGGCTTCGATCTGATTGAGCATGTGGACCAGGTTTTCGATATGCATGGCGGATTGCCTTACAGGGTGACGGTGGCGTGCAGCCGTTCCGGACGGGTGTAGACGGTGTGGCGGCCGGTACGCAGGAAGGCCGCCAGGGTGATGCCGGCTTCGCCGGCGATGCGGATGGCAAGCCCGGTCGGCGCGGACACGGCGGCGACCACCGTGATCCCGACCATGCTGGCCTTGAGCACCAGCTCGTAGCTGGCACGGCTGGTGAGCAGCAGGAAGCCCTGCTGCAGGTCGGCCGCGCCGCGTGCGCGCGCGCCGATCAGCTTGTCGAGCGCGTTGTGACGGCCGACATCCTCGCGCACGGTCAGCGGCAGGCCGTCCGGCGCGCACCAGGCGGCGGCATGCACCGCACCGGTGGCGGCGTTGAGCGGCTGCATGGCCGGCAGGCGTTCCAGCGCGCGCTGCAGCGCGTCGGGCTCGATCTGCGGCCCTGCGCCCACGCGGCGCGGTGCGCGTACCGCCTGCGCCAGCGACTCGGCGCCGCACAGGCCGCAGCCGGTGCGGCCGGTCAGGTTGCGCCGGCGCGCCGACAGATCGGGCAAGGCGCCGGGACGGCAGGCCAATTGTACGGCCATGCCTTCGGGATGCACTTCCACCTGCAAGGCCTCGACGTCGTCGACGCTGTCCAGCAGGCCTTCGCTCAGGCTGAAGCCGACGGCGAAATCCTCGAGGTCCTGCGGCGAGGCCATCATCACCACATGCGGGATGCCGTCGTAGATCAGCGCGACCGGCGTTTCCTCGGCAATCGCGTCGATACGGTCCTCATGCCCGGCCAGTGACCAGCGCTCGCCGCCGAACCGGCGCTGCGGATCGAGTCCCGGAAATGGCACGGCGGCTACCCTGCGCGGCTCCGGTCTCAGACCTTGGCGCGCGCTTCAGCGGCCTTCAGCAGACCGATCTGCTGCGAAGCGAAGCGCTTGTAGTTGGCCTGCCATTCGGAGGGCTGTGACACGCGCGTGAGCTGGACCGCCGTCACCTTGTACTCGGGACAGTTGGTGGCCCAGTCCGAGTTGTCGGTGGTGATCACGTTGGCGCCCGACTCCGGGAAGTGGAAGGTGGTGTAGACCACGCCCGGCTGCATGCGCTGCGAGACGGTGGCGCGCAGCACGGTCTGGCCGGCGCGGCTGGTGATGCCGACCCAGTCGCCGTCGGCAATGCCGCGTTCCTCGGCATCGTGCGGATGGATCTCGATGCGGTCCTCGGAGTGCCAGGCGTTGTTGGCGGTGCGGCGCGTCTGGGCGCCCACGTTGTACTGCGACAGGATGCGGCCGGTGGTGAGCAGCAGCGGGAACTTGCGCGTGACCTTCTCGTCGGTGGGCACATATTCGGTCAGGCCGAAGTAGCCCTTGCCGCGCACGAACTCGTCGATGTGCATGGTCGGCGTGCCTTCCGGGGCCTCGTCGTTGCACGGCCACTGGACGCTGCCCAGGCGCTCGAGCTTGTCGTAGCTCACGCCGTGGAAGGTGGGCGTCAGGCGCGCGATCTCGTCCATGATCTCGGACGGGTGCTGGTAGTTCATGTCGTAGCCCATGGCCTGCGCCAGCGCCTGGGTGACTTCCCAGTCGGCCTTGCCGGCCAGCGGCGGCATCACCTTGCGCACGCGCGAGATGCGGCGCTCGGCGTTGGTGAAGGTGCCGTCCTTTTCCAGGAAGGAGGAGCCCGGCAGGAACACGTGGGCGTACATGGCGGTTTCGTTGAGGAAAATGTCCTGCACCACCAGGCACTCGAGCGACTCCATGGCCGCGATCACGTGCTGGGTATTGGGATCGGACTGCACGATGTCCTCGCCTTCCACGTACAGGCCCTTGAAGCTGCCGTCCAGCGCCGCTTCGAACATGTTGGGAATGCGCAGGCCCGGCTCTTCCTGCAGGGTCACGCCCCACTCCTTGCCGAACAGCGCACGTGCCGTGTCGTCGGACACGTGACGGTAGCCCGGCAGCTCGTGCGGGAACGAACCCATGTCGCACGATCCTTGCACATTGTTCTGGCCGCGCAGCGGATTGACGCCGACACCGCGGCGGCCGATGTTGCCGGTGGCCATGGCGAGATTGGCGATGCCGATCACGGTGGTCGATCCCTGCGCGTGCTCGGTCACGCCCAGGCCGTAGTAGATCGCGGCATTGCCGCCGGTGGCGAACAGGCGCGCTGCCTGGCGTACTTCATCGGCGGGCACGCCCGTGATGGCTTCGAGCGCCTCGGGGGAGTTGTTCTCGCGCGCCACGAAGGCGCGCCACTTGTCGAAGGACGCCGGCTCGCAACGTTCGGCCACGAAGGCCTCGTCGACCAGGCCTTCGGTGACGATGACGTGCGCCAGCGCATTGACGATGGCGACGTTGGTGCCCGGACGCAGCTTGAGGTGGTGCTGCGCCTCGACGTGCGCCGAACGCACGATGTCGGTCTGGCGCGGGTCAACCACGATCAGGCGCGCGCCCTGACGCAGGCGCTTTTTCATCAGCGAGGCGAACACGGGGTGGCCGTCGGTGGGATTGGCGCCGATCACCATGATCACGTCGGATTCGAGCACCGAATCGAAGTCCTGCGTGCCGGCCGATTCGCCCAGCGTGTACTTGAGGCCGTAGCCGGTCGGCGAATGGCAGACGCGCGCGCAGGTGTCGACGTTGTTGTTGTTGAACACCGCACGCACCAGCTTCTGCACCAGATAGGTTTCTTCGTTGGTGCAGCGCGAGGAGGTGATGCCGCCGATCGACTCGCGGCCGTGCTGCTCCTGGATCGCCTTGAACCTGCGCGCGGCATACTGCAGCGCCTCGTCCCACGACACTTCCTGCCAGGGATCGGTGATGCGCTCGCGGATCATCGGCTTGGTGATGCGGTCCGGGTGCGTGGCGTAGCCCCAGGCGAAGCGGCCCTTGACGCAGGAGTGACCGTGGTTGGCCTTGCCATCCTTCCAAGGCACCATGCGCACCACGCGGTCGCCCTGCATCTCGGCATGGAAGGAACAGCCCACGCCACAATAGGCGCAGGTGGTGACCACGCTGTGGTCGGGCTGGCCCATCTGGATGATCGACTTCTCGGCCAGCGTGGCGGTCGGGCAGGCCTGCACGCAGGCGCCGCAGGACACGCACTCGGAGTCGAGGAAGTTCTCGTTGGCGCCGGCGGCGACGCGCGATTCGAAGCCGCGGCCGTCGATGGTCAGCGCGAAGGTGCCCTGCACTTCCTCGCAGGCACGCACGCAGCGGCTGCACACGATGCACTTCGAGGGGTCGTAGGTGAAGTAGGGATTGGACTCGTCCTTCTGGCTGCCCAGATGGTTCAGGCCTTCGTAGCCGTAGCGCACCTCGCGCAGTCCGACCGTGCCGGCCATGTCCTGCAGCTCGCAGTTGCCATTGGTGGCGCAGGTCAGGCAGTCGAGCGGGTGGTCGGAGATGTAGAGTTCCATCACGCCCTTGCGCAGTTCGGCCAGCTTGCTGCTCTGGGTGCGCACCTGCAGGCCGCCCTCGCAGGGCGTGGTGCATGAAGCCGGGAAGCCGCGGCGTCCTTCGATCTCCACCAGACACAGGCGGCACGAGCCGAAGGGGTCGACGCTGTCGGTGGCACACAGCTTGGGCACCATCACGCCCGCGCCGGCGGCGGCGCGCATGATCGACGTGCCGGCGGGCACGGTGACCGTCATGCCGTCGATGGTCAGGGTGACCGACTCGGTCGACGGGCTCGCGGGAGTGCCGAAATCATGGTCGTGTCGCGATTGCATGGTCTTGCTCCTTGGTCTGGTGCCGGCCGCGCCCTGCGGCGGCGGCCGTGCCACGTGCGGCTGGCTGCGTTCAGGCAGCCAGCTGGCTGGTTTCGATGCCGAAGTCCTGCGGGAAGTGCTTGAGCGCACTCAGCACCGGGTAGGGCGCCATGCCCCCCAGCGCGCACAACGAGCCGCCCAGCATGGTGTCGCACAGGCTGCGCAGCAGTTCGATGTTGGCGGCACGGTCCTGGTTGGCGATGATGCGGTCGATGACCTCGACGCCACGCGTCGAGCCGATGCGGCATGGTGTGCACTTTCCGCACGATTCGATGGCGCAGAACTCCATTGCGTAACGCGCCATTTCGGCCATGTCGACGGTGTCGTCGAACACCACCAGGCCACCGTGGCCGATCATGGCCGAGATGCCGACGTAGGCCTCGTAGTCGAGCGGTGTATCGAACTGGCTGGCCGGCACGTAGGCGCCCAGCGGCCCGCCTACCTGCACGGCGCGCACCGGACGTCCGCTGGCCGTGCCGCCGCCGAAGCCTTCGACCAGATCGCGCAGGGTCAGGCCGAATGCCTTCTCGACCAGGCCGCCATGGCGGATGTTGCCGGCCAGCTGGAACGGCAGCGTGCCGCGCGAGCGGCCCATGCCGTAGTTCTTGTAGAACTCCGCACCACGATCGAGGATGATCGGCACCGAGGCGAACGAGATCACGTTGTTGACCACCGTGGGCTGGCCGAACAGGCCCTTGAGCGCCGGGATCGGGGGCTTGTAGCGCACGATGCCGCGCTTGCCTTCCAGGCTCTCCAGCAAAGCGGTCTCTTCACCGCAGATGTAGGCGCCGGCGCCGAGCCGCACGTCGAGCCGGAAGGCGCGTCCGCTGCCCAGCACGTCATCGCCAAGGTAGCCGGCCTGCGTGGCCATGGCGATCGCCTGGCCCAGCACTTCGAAGGCGTGGGGGTATTCCGAGCGCACGTAGATGTAGCCGCGCGTGGCGCCCGTTGCGATGCCCGCGATGGTCATGCCTTCGATCAGCACGAAGGGGTCGTCTTCCATGATCATGCGATCGGAGAAGGTGCCCGAGTCGCCTTCGTCGGCATTGCACACCACGTATTTCTGCGCCGCCTGCGCGCCCAGCACGGTCTTCCACTTGATGCCGGTCGGGAAGGCGGCGCCGCCACGGCCGCGCAGACCGGAGTCGGTCACCTGCTGCACCACGGCGGCCGGTGCCAACGCCAGCGCGGCGCGCAGCCCGCGGAAGCCGTCATGCGCCAGGTAGTCGTCGAGCGAGAGCGGATCGGTGATGCCGACGCGCGCGAAGGTCAGGCGCTCCTGCCGCGCAAGGTAAGGAATCTGCTCGGTCAGGCCATGCGCCAGGGCATGCGCGCCACCGTTCAGGAAGCCCGCTGCGAACAGCCCAGGCACGTCCTCGACGGCGACCGGGCCGTAGGCCACGCGTCCCTGCGGCGTGGCCACCTCGACCAGCGGCTCGAGCCACAGCAGGCCGCGCGAGCCGTTGCGGACCAGTTCGATGGTGACGCCCAGGCGCGCGGCCTCGGCCACGATGGCTGCAGCGACTTCGTCGGCGCCGACCGAAAGCGCGGCGGAATCACGGGGAACGTAGATACGCGTCATGCTGCCTGCTCCTTGTGCTGCGCAGCGGCGAGCAGCGCGTCGAAACGTTCCGGGGTGACCCGGCCCTTGAGCGCGCCATTGACCATGACCGCGGGCGACAGCGCACAGTTCCCGAGACAGTAAGTGGCCTCGAGCGTGACCGAGCCGTCGGCGCAGGTGGAGCCCAGCGGCGTGCCGATGCGCTGCTCGGCGTGGCGCACCAGCGCATTGGCCCCCATGGCCTGGCAGGCCTCGGCGCGGCACACCTTGACCACGCAGCGGCCGGCGGGCTCGGCGCGGAAGTCGTGGTAGAAGCTCATGACCCCATGCACTTCGGCACGTGACAGGTTGAGCGCCTGCGCGATCTCCGGCAGCGCATCCTGCGGCACATGGCCCAGCCGGTCCTGGATGCGATGGAAGATCGGCAACAGGGCGCCGGGCTCGTCCACCAGATCGGCATAGATATCGCGATAGCTCACTGCGTCCTCCTGCCGCGCACGGCATGCTGATGAGGGCAGACGCCGGCCCTGTGTCGGGGGCGGCTGCCGGGTGGTGTCCTTGTCGGGGCGAGGCGCCAAGATATGTTCACTGCAACATAACCGACAACACCAAGACTCTTGTTTTCAGCACTCTAACAGGGTGACGCTGCGCGCCTCAATATGTATATAATTTCATAATGCTTCGCATCCATGTACGCCCTGAATGGTCGCTGCAGCGCCCCGGCCGCGAGGCTTTCGCGCTGCCGCAGGTGATCCGGCTGTGCGCCGCTGTGCAGGACAGCGGCAGCCTGTCGGCCGCTGCGCGCCAGCTCGGCCTGTCCTACCGCCACGCCTGGGGACTGATCCGCGAAGCCGAGCAGGCTTTCGGCGCGCCGCTGATGCTGATGGAACGCGGCCGCGGCGGCACGCTCACGCGCCTCGGAGAAGTGCTGCTGTGGGCCGACCGGCGCATTGCGGCGCGACTGTCGCCCGCGCTGGACTCGCTGTCGTCGGAGCTCAGCGCCGAAATGGAGCGCGTGCTGTCGCATGCCGCACCGGTGCGCATCCAGGCCAGCCACGGCTTTGCGGTGCAGGCACTGCGCGAGTGCCTGGCCGAATCGGCGCAGCCATTCGACCTGCGCTACACCAGCAGCGCCGAGGCGCTGTCGGCCCTGGCGCGTCAGGAATGCGACCTGGCGGGCTTTCATATCCCGCAGGGCAGCTTGCAGACAGCGGCGCTGTCGCCCTATCTCGATGCACTGGGCAGCCGGCCCTTGCGTCTGGTCAATCTGGCCACGCGGTCGCAGGGACTGATGGTGCCGCCGGGAAATCCGCTCGCCATTCGGGGCATCAGCGACCTCGCACGCGGCAGCGCGCGCTTCGTCAACCGCCAGCCGGGCTCTGGCACGCGGCTGCTGATCGACCTGCTGCTGGCGCAGCACGGCGTCGATCGCGCGCGCATGCCGGGCTATGAAGTATGGGAATACACGCATGCCGCGGTGGCGGCCTATATCGCGAGCGGCATGGCCGACGTCGGCATCGGTATCGAAACGGCAGCGCGCCGCTTCAACCTGGAATTCCTGCCGCTGCTCACCGAGCGCTACTTCCTGGCCTGCCTGCCGGAGCCGGAGTGCCCACCGGCACTGGCCTCGGTGCTCGATCTGCTGGCTGCCGAGGACCTGCGCCGGCGCATTGCCGAACTGCCAGGCTACGATCCGGTGGCGTGCGGCACGCAGCTGTCGCTGGCCGAGGCCTTTCCGGAGTCCTTCGGCACGGTCGAGCGCAACGGCGGCGAAACGGCGCTCAACTGAGCGCCTGCCGCGGCGCCGCCGGTGCGCTTCGCGCCGCTCAGGGCGTGTCGATGCTGCCGCGCGCGCGCGGAAAGGTCACGATGCCCCACGGCGCCTGCGCACCCGGCAGGGTCTTGAGCACCGCGAAAGTATCGGTGTCGGCCACGATCAGGTTGTCCGACTTGCCGCAGGCCGCGATCAGGCGCTTGGCTTCCGGGATCAGGCTGAAGTGCCAGCAGCGCCCGCCCACCGGGATCTCGCCGATCACGGCCAGGCTGTCGGCGTCGAACACCTGGATCACCGAGGCGCGCGAGGCCGCCACGTAGATCCGGTGGCCGCTGGGATCATAGCTCACACCATAGGGCGACTTGCGCGTGGCAACCGACTTCAGCACCTTGAAACGGCTGTCGATCAGCACCAGCCGGTCCGAGAACTCGAAGGTGACGGCATACGTCTTGCCATCCGGCGAGATCTTGATCCCGCGCGGCCGGCTGCCCTGGCCGCTGAGATCGACACGCTGCAGCACGGTGCCCTTGGCACGGTCGTAGACGGTGACGGTGTTGTCGCCCTCGTTGGCGACCAGCATCTGGCTGCCATCGGCCGAAAACTCGATGCCTTCGGTCTCGCGGCCCGACTTCATCGAGCGCAGCACCTTGCCCTGCTTGATGTCGACCACCGCGATCTCGGCCGGGATCTGGTCGTCATCCTTGTCGTCCTTGCCGGCCTTGGCCGCGTCGGCACCCGCCTTGCCTTCGCCGGCACCGGACACGCCCGGCTCGTAGGTCACATAGGCGATGTCGTCGGCAACGCGCACGAATTCGACGTTCTTGCCGACCGGAATGCGCCGCAGCACCTGGCCGCTGACGGTATCGATCACCGAGATGTCGCTGGTACCCTTGTTGGCGGTGACCAGCAGGCGGCCATCGGCACTCAGGCCCAGGCCGCGCGGTCCCTGGCCGCCGACGTCGAGCGTGCGTTGCACCGTGAGCTGGTCGAGGTCGATCACCGACACGCCGGCGCGTTCGTTGGTGACATAGGCCAAGGGGGCTGCCTGCGCGGCGGTGAGACCGCCGAACAAGGAGGCAGACAGCAGGAAACGCAGGATCGGGCGCATGGCGGCTCGCATCAGGAAGTGAAGGCGCGCCGAGTGTGGCAAATGCGGCCCGCTGCCGCTAGGGTGAAATTCCTGAATTTGCGCCGGCAGCGCGCTGTCGGCCATGCCCCACGCGTATCAGGGCTCGCTCCACAGGTATTCGATATTGCTGAGCCCCCAGCCTTCCGGGCTCTCCGCCGACAGGATGCGGTCGCGCGAGCGCGCCAGATCGACTGTCTCGGGCACGATGCGCGAAGCGCTGCGGATCGAGTAGAACACCTTCACTTCCGGCGTCAGCAGCGACTCCTCCTCCTGGCGCGTGATCACGGCCAGCCGTTCGCTCGAAAGCCGCACCAGCGAACCCACGGGATAGATGCCGATGCACTTCACGAAGGCCTTGAAGATGCGGTCGTCGAAATGGGTGTTGGTCCACGCCGCCATGCGCTTGATCGATTCGGCCGGCGACCAGCCGCGCTTGTAGGGCCGGTCGGAAGTGACGGCGTCATAGACGTCGCAGACCGCACCCATGCGCGCCAGCATCGAGATCTCGGCACTCTTGAGGCCGCCCGGATAGCCCAGGCCGTCGATGCGTTCGTGATGGCGCAGGCACACGTCGATGACTTCCTCGGGCACCTTGCCGTCGCTGCGCAGCAGTTCGGCCCCCACCACCGGGTGTGCCTTGATGATGCGGAACTCCTCGTCGGTCAGGGTGCCGGGCTTGTTGAGCACGTCCTCGGGAATCGCGACCTTGCCGACATCGTGCATCAGGCCGGCCAGGCCGGCGATGCGCACCACGTCGGGCGGAAACTGCAGCTGGCGCGCCAGCGCCACCATCAGCGCGCACACAGCCACCGAGTGCAGATAGGTGTATTCGTCCTTGTTCTTGATCCGCGCCACGGTGATGAAGGCATCGGGACTGCGCATCACCGATTCCGAGATCTCCTCGACCAGGCTCATCGCCTCGTCGGTATTGAGCTTGCCAAGGCGCGCCTCACGGATGATGCGCGACACCACGCGCTTGCCCTTGTCGCGGATCAGGATCGCCTGTCCCGCCTCGTCGGCCGGCCGCAGCACGCGCTGCACCACCGGGGGCGGCGCAGCGCTGGCGCTGCCGGCAGGCGCAGCACCCGCATCTGCCACAGCCGGATCGGCTGCGGCAGACGCCGCCACAGCGCGCTGCGAGGCGTCACTGACTTCCTTTTCGATCTTGCGCAGCACATCCACGCCGCGGTCGGTGTCGATCCACAGTTCCTGGATGCCCGATTCGCGCAGACGCGCAATCGTGTCCGGGCCGGTCACCTGGAAGCTCGAGCGCCAGAAGGGGTGGTCCAGCCAGGAGCCGACCACTTCCTTGACGAACATCCCGGAGCGCAGATCCTTGACTTTGATGAGCTTGAGCATGAATGATTAAGGGATTCGGATCCTGGCGATTGCCTCGTGCCGACGGCGCAAGGGATTTCCATGACACCTTTTGACGGCAATTGGACGGAAAACTTCAATCGTTCGAGGAGCCGGACCGTGCACCGGAATGCCGCACAGCGGCCGCACCGGCAGCGGTAAGCGTCAGGAACCGATCGCCAGGCCCTGGGCGTCGAACAGGCCTTCGAACAGTGCCGAACTCAGGTAGCGCTCGCCGGAGTCCGGCAACACCACCACGATGGTCTTGCCGGCGTTCTCGGGCCGCTGCGCCATGCGCACCGCGACAGCCGTCGCAGCGCCGCAGGAAATGCCGGCCAGGATGCCTTCCTCGCGCGCCAGGCGGCGCGCATAGGCGATGGCCTCGTCATTGCTGACCGTCTGCACTTCGTCGATCAGGTCGAGTTCGAGCACCTCGGGCACGAAGTTGGCACCGAGGCCCTGGATCTTGTGCCCACCGGGCTGCAGGGGCTGTCCGGCGCGCGTCTGGGTCAGCAGCGGGCTGGCGCTCGGTTCGACGGCCACCAGACGCACCGGCTTGCCGCGCGTGCGCTTCAGGTAGCGCCCGACGCCGGTGATGGTGCCGCCGGTTCCCACGCCCGCCACGAAGATGTCGACGGCGCCGTCGGTGTCGTCCCAGATTTCGGGGCCGGTGGTGCGCTCATGGATGGCCGGGTTGGCCGGATTCTTGAACTGCTGCAGCAGCACGTAACGGGACGGGTCGGCGGCCGCCAGTTCCTCGGCCTTGGCGACCGCACCGGACATGCCTTTCGCACCTTCGGTCAGCACCAGCCGCGCGCCATAGGCGAGCAGCAGCTTGCGCCGTTCCACGCTCATGGTCTCGGGCATGGTGAGGGTCAGCGGAATGCCGCGCGCTGCCGCCACGAAGGCCAGCGCAATGCCGGTGTTGCCGCTGGTCGGCTCGATCAGCTCCTTGCCGGGCCCAAGCAGGCCACGCTGCTCGGCATCCCGGACCATGGCGGCGCCGATGCGGCACTTGACCGAATAGGCAGGATTGCGTCCCTCGATCTTGGCCAGCACGGTGGCCGGCGCGCCGTCGGTGACGCGGTTGAGGCGCACCAGCGGGGTGCGACCGATGGACAGGGCGTTGTCTTCGAACCAGCGCGGCATGGCGATCTCCTTCTGCTCCGGGGCTTTTCAGGTGGGGAGAAGTGTGCGCGCGAGTCGCAGCAGCGGCAAGGCGGCCATCGCCGCCAATGCCGCGCACCCCGCCTACACCTGCTCGAGCGCGATCAGCTCGTCGATGCTCTGGCGGCGCCGGATCAGGCAGCTGTCGTCGCCATCGATCAGGACCTCCGGGAGCAACGGCCGGCTGTTGTAGTTCGAAGACATCGCAGCGCCATAGGCGCCGGTATCGTGCAGCACCAGCAGGTCGCCCACCTGGGCTGCAGGCAGCTGCACGCTCTGCACGATGCCGCCGTCGCCCTGCGTGAACACGTCGCCGGATTCGCACAGCGGCCCGGCCAGCGTGGTCTCGCGCAGCGGACGCAGCGCCGCATCGCTGCCGTCGGCTGGCAGCACGCTGGCGGCGTGGAAGGCGCCGTACATGGCCGGCCGCATGAGGTCGTTGAAGCCGGCATCGACCAGCGTGAAGTGGCGCGTGCCGGCGAACTTGGTGGCACGCACTTCCGCCAGCAGCAGGCCCGATTCGGCCACCAGATAGCGGCCGGGTTCGAGTTCCAGCCGCACCGCATGGCCCAGGCGGCTGGCGATCGCGCGCCGCGCCTGGTCCCACAGCCGGAAGTAGCGGTCGACATCGACCACCGGGTCGCTTTCGCGGTAGGGAATCGACAGGCCGCCACCGGCCGACACCGCCTCGATGTCGACCCTGGCGTCGGCGACCAGCGCGACCATGGCCTCCGCCACGTGCTCGAGGTGGCCGTAGTCGACGCCCGATCCGATGTGCATGTGCAGGCCCACCAGACGCAGACCGTGGGCCTGCACCACGGCCAGCGCAGCCGGCAGGTCGGTGTGCCAGATGCCGTGCTTGCTGTGCTCGCCGCCGGTGTTGGTCTTGTTGCTGTGGCCGTGACCGAAGCCCGGGTTGATGCGCAGCCAGACCGGATGACCCGGTGCACGCGCGCCCAGTTGCGCCAGCATGTCGATCGAGCCGGCGTTGACCGGGATGCCTTCGCGCACCACGGTCTCCAGCGTGGCGGCATCAATCAGGTCGGCGGTGAACACGATGTCCGGCTCGCCCGCCACGCCACAGCGGTAGCCGGCATGCAGGGCACGCGCGATCTCGCCCTGCGACACCGCGTCCACGCTCACGCCCTGCCCGCGCATCAGGCGCAGGATGTGGGTGTTGGAGCAGGCCTTCTGCGCAAAGCGCAGGGTGTCGAAGGCGCGCAAGGCGGCGATGCGCGCACGCACGATGGCGGCGTCGTAGATCCACAGCGGGGTGCCGTGGCGGTGGGCAAGCGCGCGCAGGCGCGCGGCGTCAAGAGCGGTCTTCATGGCGGGCATCCGGAGACGGGGGCAGGAACGGGGACAGGCAGCAAGGCAACAGCATGCCGCAGCTTGCCCATTCAATAAAATGCTTTATCTTGTATATCGCATTCATATTGGATATGCCAGGACATGCCCGTCGGCCATCGCCACATCGAGGTCTTCCACGCCGTGATGCGCGCCGGCAGCGTCACCGCGGCAGCGCTGGCGCTGCACACCTCGCAGCCCACCGTCAGCCGTGAACTGGCGCGCCTCGAACTGTTGCTGGGGTTCGCGCTGTTCGAGCGCGGGCGCGGCCGGCTGCGCCCGACCGCGCGCGGTCTGGCGCTGTACGCCGAGGTCGAGCGTGCCGAGGTGGGGCTGGCGCGCATCCTGGCACGCGCAGAACGGCTGGCGCGCTTTGCCGAGGGCCAGTTGACGGTGGCCTGCCTGCCCGCCCTGGCGCACGCGCTGCTGCCCGGCGCCTGCCGGCGCTTCCTGGCGCGGCATCCTGATGTCGGCCTCAGCCTGGAGCCGCTGGAGTCGCCCCTGCTCGAGGAAGCGCTGACGGCGCAACGCCACGACCTCGGCGTGGTCGAGCACGAGCGCGCGCCGCTGGCCACGCGCCTGCAGCCCCTGCTGGCCGACGAGGAGGTGTGCGTGCTGCCGGCCGGCCACGCGCTGCTGCGCCACGCGCGCCTGGAACCCGCCCATTTCGCCGACCAGCGCTTCGTGAGCCTGGCGCCCGGCGACCCCTACCGCAGCCAGGTCGACGCGCTGTTCCAGCACCACGGCGTGCGTCGCCGCATGGCGCTCGAAACCTCGAGCGCGGTGTCGCTGTGCCGCCTGGTGCAGCAGGGACTGGGCGTGGGCATCGTCAATCCGCTGACCGCGCACGCCTTTGCCGGCCAGGGCCTGGCGGTGCGCCGGCTGACCATCCACATCCCGTTCCGGCTCGGCATCGTGTTTCCGGAACACCGGCCGGCCACGCCGCTGGCGCAGGACTTCGCCGACGCGCTGGTGGCCGAACTGCCGGTGCTGCTCGCAGCGACGGCGAACGTGTAGGATCGCATCTACCTGCGACCACCTTCCGCCCGACGCCATGGCCATTCTCACCGTTGCCACCCAAGCCTTCGAGGGCCAGCGCCCCGGAACCTCCGGCCTGCGCAAGAAGGTCACGGTCTTCCAGCAGCCGCATTATCTCGAGAACTTCGTCCAGTCGCTGTTCGACGTGCTGCCGGACGCCGCCGGCCTCACGCTGGTGCTCGGTGGCGACGGCCGCTACCACAACCGCGCAGCGGTCGGCACCATCCTGCGCATGGCGGCCGCCAAGGGCTACGCGCGCGTCATCGTGGGTTGCCGGGGCATCCTGTCGACGCCGGCAGCCAGCGCGCTGATCCGCCACCATGCGGCCAGCGGCGGCATCATCCTGTCAGCCAGCCACAATCCGGGCGGTCCTGACGGCGACTTCGGCATCAAGTACAACCTGGGCAACGGTGGCCCGGCGCCGGAGCGCATCACCGATGCCGTCTACGCGCGCTCGCGCGACATCGACCGCTACTGTATCAGCGACCAGCCCAGCCCGCCGGTCGATCAGCCGGGCCGTTTCCAGCTCGAGCAGATGACGGTCGAGGTGTGTGATCCGGTCGCGGTCTACGCGGACCTGATGCGCCAGCTGTTCGATTTCGACGCCATCCGCGCGCTGTTCCGCAGCGGCTTCCGGCTGCGCTTCGATGCCATGAACGCGGTCGGCGGCCCCTACGCGCGCGCGCTGCTGGAAGGCGAACTGGGCGCTCCTGCCGGCACCGTGGTCAACGGCGAGCCGCTCGAGGACTTCGGCGGCCTGCACCCCGATCCCAACCCGGTCAATGCCGAGGACCTGATTGCGCACCTGTTCGCGGACGACGCGCCGGACATGGGCGCCGCCTCCGATGGCGACGCCGACCGCAACATGGTGCTCGGGCGCGCCTTCGTGGTGTCGCCATCCGACAGCCTGGCCGTGCTGGCCGCGCACGCGCGGCTGGTGCCCGGCTATCGCCAGGGCCTGAGCGGCATTGCGCGTTCGATGCCCACCTCGGGCGCCGCCGACCGCGTGGCCCGGGCGCTGGGCATTCCCTGCTACGAGACGCCAACCGGCTGGAAGTACTTCGGCAACCTGCTCGATGCCGGGCGCGTCACGCTGTGCGGCGAGGAGAGTTACGGCACCGGTTCGGTGCATGTGCGCGAAAAGGACGGCCTGTGGGCGGTGCTGTTCTGGCTCAATCTGGTGGCCGCCAGCGGCAAGACCGTCGAGACCCTGGTGCGCGAACTGTGGCGCGAGCATGGCCGCTGCGTGTATTCGCGCCACGACTACGAAGCTATCCCCAGCGCACGCGCCGAACAGCTGATGCGCGAGCTGCGCGCCGCCCTGCCCGGCCTGCCGGGCACCACGCGCTGCGGCCTGGCGATCACGCTGGCCGACGATTTCGCCTACACCGACCCGGTGGACGGCAGCGTGAGCACGGGCCAGGGCCTGCGCGTGGTGCTGGCCGACGGCTCGCGCGTGGTGTTCCGTCTGTCCGGCACCGGCACCGAAGGCGCCACCCTGCGCGTCTACCTGGAGCGCCACGAAGCCGATCCGGCGCGCCACGACGTGCCGGTGCAGCAGGCCCTGGCGCCACTGATCGCGCTGGCTGAGGACCTGGCACGCATCCGTCACCACACCGGCATGGACCACGCCAGCGTATGCACCTGAACCGGGCCGGCAATGGCACGGATTCTGCATAATGTGCTGACATTTCCCGCCCCATCCCTGCGAATCACATGACCAGCGCCCTGTTTCCCGCCAGCCGTCCGGCCTTCGAATTCGACACCCCCGGGCGCGACCTCGGCGCGCTCAAGCGCGCCATCGCGAACAAGCTCACCTTCACCGTCGGCAAGGATCCCGCCACCGCGCGGCCGGAGGACTGGCTGCATGCGGCCGCCTACGCCGTGCGCGACCAGCTGGTGGACCGCTGGATGCGCACGTCGCGCGCCCAGTACGACCAGGACTCCAAGCGCATCTACTACCTGTCGATGGAGTTCCTGATCGGGCGCACCTTCGGCAACGCGCTGCTCGCGCTCGGACTGCGCGACCGCGTCTACCTGGCGCTCAAGGAATTCGGCGTCGACATGGACGCGATCGCCGAACTCGAACCCGACGCGGCGCTCGGCAACGGCGGGCTCGGCCGTCTGGCGGCATGCTTCCTCGACGCCATGGCCACCCTCAACCTGCCGGGCTTCGGCTACGGCATCCGCTACGACTACGGCATGTTCCGCCAGACCATCGAGAACGGCAGCCAGGTCGAGGTGCCCGACTACTGGCTGAGTCACGGCAATCCCTGGGAATTCCCGCGTTCCGAGGTGACCTACCGGGTGCGCTTCGGCGGCCACGTGGTGCAACAGGGCGAGCAGCACCTGTGGGTCGACACCCATGACGTGATGGCGATGGCCTATGACACCATCATCCCGGGCTACGACACCAAGACCACCAACACGCTGCGCCTGTGGTCGGCCAAGGCCACCGAGGAAATGGACCTGGGGGCATTCAACCGCGGCAATTATTTCGACGCCGTCGAACGCAAGAACCACTCCGAGAACGTGTCGCGCATCCTCTACCCCGACGATTCGACAGTGGCGGGCCGCGAGCTGCGCCTGCACCAGGAATATTTCTTCGTCAGCGCCAGCATGCAGGATCTGCTGCGCCGCTACCTGCGCACGCACCAGGACTTCGAAGCGCTGCCCGACAAGGTCAGCGTGCACCTCAACGACACCCACCCGGTGCTGGCGATCCCGGAGCTGATGCGCCTGCTCATCGACGACCACCGCCTGAGCCATGCACACGCGTGGTCGCTGTGCCAGCGCGTGTTCTCCTACACCAACCACACCCTGATGCGCGAGGCGCTCGAGACCTGGCCGGTCGAGATGCTGGCGCGCATCCTGCCGCGCCACCTGCAGATCATCTTCGACATCAATGCCGCCTTCCTGGCCGCCCTGTCGCAGGACGGCCAGGGCACCGAACTGATCCGACGCGTCTCGCTGGTCGACGAGCAGGGCGACCGGCGCGTGCGCATGGCGTATCTGGCGGTGCTGGCCAGCCACTCGGTCAACGGCGTGTCGGCGCTGCATTCGGACCTGATGGTGCGTTCGATCTTTGCCGATTTCGCCAGCCTGTGGCCTGAGCGCTTCAACAACAAGACCAACGGCATCACGCCGCGGCGCTGGCTGGCCGAGGCCAATCCGGCGCTGTCGCAGGTGATCGACCGCCATATCGGCACCGGCTGGCGGCGTGACCTGGACCAGCTGACCGGCCTGCGCACCCAGATCGGCAATGACAAGCTCACCAGCGCCTTCCAGGCGGCCAAGCTGGTCAACAAGCGCCGCCTGGCCGACTGGGTGCGCGCCCACCTGCAGATCGAACTGCCACCGCAGGCGATGTTCGACGTGCAGGTCAAGCGCATCCACGAATACAAGCGCCAACTGCTCAATGTGCTGCATGTGGTGACGCGCTACCTGCGCATCGTATCCGGCACGCAGCGCGCCGATGTGCCACGCGTGGTGGTGTTCGCGGGCAAGGCGGCTTCGGCCTACCAGATGGCCAAGCTGATCATCCGGCTGATCCACGACGTCGCCAGCACGGTCAACGCCGACCCGCGCGTGGGCGAGCGCCTCAAGGTGGTGTTCGTGCCCAACTACAGCGTCAGCCTGGCCGAGATGATCATCCCGGCCGCCGACCTGTCCGAGCAGATCTCGACCGCGGGTACCGAGGCTTCGGGCACCGGCAACATGAAGCTCGCCCTCAACGGTGCGCTGACCATCGGCACGCTGGACGGCGCCAACGTCGAGATCCGCCAGGCCGTGGGCCCCGACAACATCTTCATTTTCGGCCACACCACCGACGAGATCGCCAATCTGCGCGGCAGCGGCTATCAGCCGCGCCAGTACCTGGCTGCCGACGCCGAGCTGACGCACGTGCTGGAAGCGATCCGCGACGGCATGTTCTGTCCGGACGAACCCAAGCGTTACGCCGACATCTACAACGCGCTGGTGAACTGGGGCGACCCGTATTTCCTGCTGGCGGACTACCGCAGCTATGTCGAGACCCAGGAACGCGTCGATGCGCTGTTCCGCGATCCGCAGGCCTGGGCGCTGATGGCGCTGCGCAATGTGGCCTCGATGGGCCCGTTCTCGGCCGACCGCACCATTGCCGAGTATGCCGAGCGCATCTGGCACTCGACGCCGCTCAGGCTGCCGGAGGAGCAGCCTTAAGCGGACGTACCGTCCGGCCCGGCCAGCGCGCGCAGGCGCGCGATCTCGGCCTGGAGTTCGGCGATGCGCGCGTCGCGCGCCGCCAGCGCGGCCTCGACCTCGCCGGCTTCGAAGCGCTGCGGGATGTGCTGGCTGCAGTTGCGATCCCACGCCAGTACGCGGATCACGATCGCCTGCAGGGGCTCGCCCTGGAAGCGCGGCGGGCGCAGGCGCTCGACCAGTCCGGGGTCGGCCTCGCGCGTGACCACGGTCGCGGTGCCCCAGACCTTGACCCGCCGGCGGCGCGCGTAGTCGACCAGGAACAGCTGCACGCGCGGATTCTCGCTGAGGTTGCCGAGCGTGATGTACTGGCGGTTGCCGCTGAAATCGGCAAAGCCCAGCGTGTGCGCATCGATCACTTGCACGAATCCCGCGGGACCGCCGCGATGCTGCACATAGGGCTGGCCGTCGGCGCTGGCCGAGGCCAGGAACAGGCTGTTCTGGGTGGCGATGAAGTCGCGCAGGAAAGGCGTGATACGCGATTCCCAGCCGCCCTGGTCCTCGAGTGCCTGGAACATCGCACGCGAGCCACGGCGCGACTGTTCTGCCTTCACGGCCGGCGTGAAGGCAAGGTCGCTGCTCGGGCGCGGGTCGTCGGGATGCGACATCGGGGCTGTGCTCGCCGCTGGCGGCCTGGCGTCGGCGTCGGCTGCGGCTGCGGCTAGTCGATGTCGGCCATGGCGCGCCAGTGCGAGGCCAGGCCCGCCAGCAGCATGCCGCCCAGCAGGCTGCCGAGGAAGATCACGGTTTCGCGATTGCCCGGCACGGCCAGCAGCGCGACCGCCGGCCCCGGACAGTAGCCGGAGATACCCCAGCCGATGCCGAACAGCGCGGAGCCGGCCAGCAACGCGGCATCGACACCACCTTCGCCGGCCAGGTGGAAACGCTGGTCCAGGATCGGATGGTCGCGCCGGAACACCCAGTAGTAGCCGACGCCGGCCGTGATCACGGCACCGCCCAGCACGAACACCAGCGCCGGATCCCAGGCACCGGCCACGTCCAGAAAGCCCAGCACGCGCTGCGGCAGGGTCATGCCGGCCAGCGCCAGGCCGGCGCCGAACATCAGGCCGGCGACGAGCAGCACCAGGACGCGCTTCATGCAATGCCCCACACGTGGCGCACGACAAAGGTGGTCAGCATGGCGACGGCGACGAACACCAGCACGGCCACCAGCGAACGCAGCGATCCGCGCGCCAGACCGCACACGCCGTGGCCGCTGGTGCAACCGCGCGCCAGCGCGGTGCCGAATCCGACCAGCACGCCCGCCATGGCCAGCAGCCAGGCCGGGAAGGCGGGACGTGCCGAAGGCGACATGCCGGTCCACTGTTCGACCAGGGCAGCGCCGGCCACCAGGGCCGCCAGGAACAGCAGACGCTCGGCCAGCGCGAAACTGTCGCGCGTGAACAGGCCGCGCACCATGCCGCTGACGCCGGCCACGCGGCCATTGAACAGCATGAGCACGACGGCAGACGCGCCGATCAGGACGCCACCGGCAAGCGGCGGCAGGTAGGAGGTCAACATGGCGACTTGCGATCCAGGCAGAATCGGGCGCCCACGGCGCCCGTGAACCGTGGATTGTAGCTGTTTGCGCAGCCGCGATCAGCAGGCGTGCCGCCGGGGACCCTGCAGGCTGGAACTGCGACGGCGTTCAGTCGTCGTGATGGTGGCCATGACCATGGCCATGTTCGCCACCGTGGCCGTGATGCCCATGGCCGTAGCCGTAGCCATAGCCGTAGCCACCGTTGGCGACGTAGTAGCCGGGCGCTGGCGCGTAGTAGCCCGGCGCGTAATACGAAGGCTGGACCACCACCGGCGCTGCGTAGACCGGCTGCGCATAGACCGGCTGTGCGTACACCACCGGCGGCGGCATCGCGCCGATGCCCAGCTGGCCGAAGAAGCCCGGCTGGAAGATGTTGAGCGACAGCCCGACATCTGCGGCCGAAGCCGACAGCGCGGCAGTCGAGGCGAGAACGATCAGGATTTGACGGACCATGGCAAACTCCTTCAGGAAATGGGGCGCCGAAGCGCCGCGGCAATGTCAGGGAAAGGTGAACGGCGGAAGTTGCAAGGCCGGGGCTGGGGGCGTGTTGGCGGCGCTCAGCGTGACTGTCGCTGACGTCTTGGTCACCAGCCCATAGGTGGCGCTCAGCGTGTATTTTCCGGCTGCGGTGCCATCCGCCCCAAAGGCCGGCGCGGGCGCCGGCAGCGCAACGTAGGTCGCGATCAGCGGCGCGGCCAGCGGCAGGCTGTCACTGAAGGTGCCAAAGGTCGCGTCGACCGGACGGTCGAGCAGGTCGATCTGGGTGCCGGAGGCAAAGGTCTGCTCCACCTGCACGTCGGCCAGAAGCGGTGTCACCGTCGGCGTCACCGTCACGGTACCGGTCACCACCGCGTTCGCCGAGAGCGGCGGCAGGTAGGGTGTGGCGATGGTGTTGACGGGTGTGAGCAGCGCCGTCGCCACCGGCACCGCCGTCAGCACTTCGGTGGCACGCCCGCTGGCGGCGATCACCAGGTCATAGTTGCCGGGAAGCAGCGGGACCAGCGTGAACTTGCCGGTGGCATCCGGCACGGTGGCCTGGATCTGGCGTCCGCCTTGCTGCGCCGACACGATCGTGGTCGCCGCGACGGCGGGATCCACGTAGCCGTCGATGCCGGACAGGTAGACCGGCGTCACGGTCAGCACCGGCTTGAGCAGGTACTTGCCGGAATTGCCGGCCGACACGATCGACTTGCAGGCGTTGAAGTCGACCAGGAAGTCGACTTCCTGGTTGGCCGTCACCGTGATGTCGGCATTGATCTTGAGGCCGCTCTGCTGCGCGCTCGGCGTGGTCAGTGCTATCTCGGCGCCGGGATTGCTTGAGAGCACCAGGGAATTGGCAAAAGGCGCACTGCTGCCGTTGGCGGCGAGCACCAGTTCGAGCTGAGTGTAATGACCGGCGGCAAGGCCGGTCTGGCCCAGGTCGGACAGCACGCCGTTGTTCAGCGACAGCAGGTCGACACGCGCCATGGCAGGATTGACGATCTCGACCCAGCCCGGGTCGCTGTCAGCCGCCGTGCTGCTCTGGTTGACGCGCACCTTCTGCACCGTCACGTACACGTGGTCGTAGCCGCACGCCGGTGCGTCGACCAGCCCGACTTTGAGGGTGCCGGTGGCAGGGCTGCTGCTGGAACCGCCACCGCCGCCGCTGCCGCCACAGGCGGACAGCCCGATGATGACTGCATACACCAAGGCAAAGCGGCGAAAGATCGGATTGCGCATTCAGGTTTATCCGTTTTGCGGGAAATTATTCCACGAAAGCAGAATAACAGCCCAAGCTCAATGCGTAAATGATTGCCAAAGCGCCCCCGACCGCTCTCAAGCATCGAAGCGGGTTCAAGCATCCAGGTGGGATAGTCCAGAGAAATGGCTTCAAGCACTCCGTCAACAGACTGTCATCAGACAGGCGCAATCCGCCCCCGCCATGTCAACATGGCGCGATGGAAAAGCTTCGGGCCGTCGAATCCCTGGGCCAGCAGGCCCTGCTGCTGCCGAGCCGGATCACGCTGGCGCTGCGCGCCAACGACCGCCTCAAGCTTTGCCTGACACTGCTGCAGGCCGCCGCCATGCACGCGCGCCAGCCCGAGGCAGCGCTGGCCGATCTGCGCCGCGAAATCGCCGCTGCCGGCGTCGCCGAGGATGAACTGGCCGCCTGGCTGCGCGACCTGCCGGCCCAGGCGCGTGTCCAGGGCGACGGCTTCGAACTGCCCGGCTGGGCACGCCTGGCGCAGCTGGTGCGGCGCGATCTGCTGGCCATGGGAGCCCCCTGCAGTGCCGATGCCGCGCTGACCGCACGCGTCGGACGGTGGACAGCGCGCCTGGACGCCAGTGCGGCGGAGTTCATCTCGGCCCAGGAACTCGACGACCTCACGCGCGGTGATCGCGCTGGCGGCGACAGCCTGCACCTGCTGGTGATGGACCTGCACAAGGGCGTCAACGCCCTGTCGGCGCAACTGGCCGTCGAAACCCTGGACGGCGCCCAGGTATGGGGACTCGACGCGACCGACCGGCCGCGCGTGGCGGCGTTCATGCGCGGCATCGCGCGCACCGGTGCGCTCAAGCTCGACCACCCCGGTCTCGACACGGTGGCCACGCGCGACGGCGACAATCTGCTGATCCAGAACGACATCGGCACCAATGACGTGCACGTGCTGGTGCTGCGCGTGACGAGCCTGATGCTCACCATGACCTACTCCGACCTGCACGACGTGCGCTTCGACTTTTTTCGCGACCTGGTGGCCGACACCGGCGCGAGCTGGTCGGTCAGCAATGCCCAGGCCGCCCACCTCAACGCCGGCCACGCCTACCGCGTCGGCGTGGCCACCGTCGAGGCCGCCAGCGAAGGCGCACTGCGCGAAGCACTGGAGGCGATCGCCGCGCGCATCGTGTTCCTGATCGACTGGAACCGTGCGCGCAAGCGCCTGCAGGCCTTTGTCGACAAGGACCACGCAGTCGCGCTGCTGGGCGAGGCGGCGCGCCGCGAATACGGGCACATGCCCTGGCTGCGCGCCGGCGGCGAAGCGCTGATCTGGGAGGCGATGGCGGCGCAGGGCGCCGAGACCTTCCGCCTGGGAGACCGTCTGGACGCGGTGCTCGGCGAGGACGCCTGCAGCGGCTTCCTGCTGGGCGCGCTGCGCCTGGCCTCCGAGGCCAGCCGCCTGCAGCGGCCGGCCTCGCTGGTGCAGGACGAGATCCGCCTGCTGCTGGCGCGCGTGCTGCGCAGTCGCAGCGCCGAGTTCGATGTGCTGCAGGACCACGCCGCTTACTGCCAGGCGCTGGCGCAGTTGCTCAACGACGCGCTGCTGCAGGGCGCCGAGCGCGACGCTGCCGGGGCCACGCAACTGGCGGAACGCGCCAAGCGCTGGGAGCGCGAGGCCGACGAACTGGTGATGAATGCGCGCGAGCGCGCGCGGCGGCAGGCGCACTGGCGCACCTTCGCGACGCTGATCGAAGGCGCGGACGAGATCGCGGATGCCCTCGAGGAGGCGGTGTTCACGCTCAGCCTGGTCGCCGACGGACACGCCGGCGGCTGGACCGCGGCGACACGCAGCGCCCTGCGCGCGATGAGCGGGATCGTGGCGTCTGCCGCGGCAGACCAGGTGCGGCTGATCGTGATCCTGCGCGACCTCGATGCCAGCAGCGACGCCAGCGACCACGAGGAATTCCTGTCGGCGTGCTGGCGCATCCTGCAGGCCGAACGGCGCACCGACGAACTGCTGCGCAGCACCCAGCGCACGCTGGCGCGCGACCTGCGCAGCGCTGCCGAGCTGATGCTGGCCAACGATCTGGCGGCGGCACTCGAACGCACCACCGACCACCTGCTGGCGCTGTGCTACGCGCTGCGCGATCACGCCTTCGAGCGTTCGCGGGCGCCGACATGAACACCGACACCAAGGCCACCGCGGCTGCCGGCAGCGAGCCGGCACACGACGACATTCATCTGCTGGCCTGCGGCGCCGCGCCGGCGCTGCCGCCGGGCCCGGAGGCGGTCGGCGGCAAGGCGCACAACCTGATGCGCATGGCAGCGCTGGGCCTGCCGGTGCCACCGGCGTTCGTGCTCGGCACCGCGTGGTGCGGCCGCCACCAGCAGCTCGACAGTGCGCGCTGGCAGGGTGCGCTGCAGGCGGTCGAACGCGAAAGTGGGCTCGTTTTCGGCAACCCCAGGCGTCCGCTGCTGCTGTCGGTGCGTTCGGGCGCGCCGGTCTCGATGCCCGGCATGATGGAGACCCTGCTCGACATCGGCCTGTGCGACGCGACCCTGCCCGGACTGGTGCGCCTGACCGGCGATCCGCGCCTGGCCTGGGATTCCTACCGCCGCCTGGTGGCGGGTTACGGCGAGACGGTGACCGGCATCGCCGCGACCACCTTCGAGGCCGACCTGCATGCGGTGGCGGGCACGGCCGACGAGCGCGATCTGGGCTTCGCCGAACTGCGCGAACTGACGCAACGCCATCTGGCCACGTTCCGCAGCGCCTGCGGACAGCCCTTTCCGCAGGATCCGCGCGCCCAGCTGCAGGCCGCCATCGGCGCGGTGTTCGATTCCTGGCAGGCCCCCAAGGCCGCCGAATACCGGCACCTGAAGGGCATCGATGGCGCCATGGGCACGGCCGTGACCGTGCAGCGCATGGTGTTCGGCAATGCCGGCGGCATTTCCGGCGCCGGCGTCGGCTTCACGCGCGACCCGGCTGCCGGCACGCCGCAGCCCTGGGTCGACTTCCTGTTCAATGCCCAGGGCGAGGACGTGGTGGCCGGCCGCCGGCGCGCCTCCGGCCACGCGCTGCTGTCGGCCTCGGCGCCCGCGGTCTGGCAGCAGATCGAAAGCGCGATGGCAAGGCTGGAAGCGGCTT
>JAGWIJ010000156.1 GCA_028873535.1 Pseudomonadota bacterium | reverse complement strand
AGCGCCGCTTGCTGACGCCGCACCCCGGCGAAGCTGCACGCCTGCTGGGTTGTGACAGTGCCACCGTCCAGGCTGACCGGCCGGGCAGCGCACGCGCGCTGGCCGAGCGCTTCCAGGCCACGGTGGTGCTGAAGGGTGCCGCCAGTCTGGTGGCATTCAGCGATGGCAGCGTGCTGCGCAACGGCAGCGGCAACCCGGGCCTGGCGGCCGCCGGCATGGGCGACACCCTGGCCGGCATCCTGGCGGCGCTGCTCGCGCAGGGCCTGGGCGAACACCACGCGATGCCGCTGGCCGTCTGGCTGCACGGCGCCGCCGCCGACCTGCTGGTCAGCGAAGGCATCGGTCCGCGCGGCATCACCGCCAGCGAAGTCGGCCTCGCCGCACGTCGTCTGATCAACGGCCACACACGACCACCGCAGCCGCCGCCGCTATAATGGCCGTTCACCGGAGGGTGGCGCGCAGCCGCTGCCGTCCGGCCCGATGACGTCAACAGGAGTGTCGCAGTCCTCATGTCCGATCGCGAATTCATGGAGTACGACGTGGTGGTGGTCGGCGCAGGTCCCTCCGGTCTCGCCTGCGCCATCCGACTGAAACAGCTCGCCGGCGCTGCCGGCAACGACCTCTCGGTGTGCGTGATCGAAAAGGGCTCGGAGGTCGGCGCCCACATCCTGTCCGGCGCCGTGATCGAGACGCGTGCGCTCGACGAACTGCTGCCCGGCTGGCGGGAGCTCGATGCGCCGCTCGACGCTGCGGCCGAACGCGACCACTTCCTGTTCCTGACCCGCACGGCTGCCTTTGCGCTGCCGACGCCGCCGCAGATGCACAACCAGGGCAACTACATCGTGAGCCTGGGCAAGCTGTGCCGCTGGCTCGCCGTGCAGGCCGAACACGCCGGGGTCGAGATCTATCCCGGCTTCGCGGCGGCCGAGGTGCTCTACGACGAGCACGGCAGCGTGTGCGGCGTGGCCACCGGCGACGTCGGCCTCGGCAAGGACGGCACCCCCACGGCCAACTTCCAGCGCGGCATGGAACTGCGTGCGCGCCAGACCGTGTTCGCCGAAGGCTGCCGCGGCTCGCTCAGCAAGACGCTGCAGGAACGCTTCCACCTGCGCGACGGCGTCGACCCTCAGACCTACGGCATCGGCATCAAGGAGCTGTGGGAGATCGACCCTGCGCGCAGCGAACCAGGCACGATCCTGCATACCGTCGGCTGGCCGCTGGATGCCGGCACCTACGGCGGCAGCTTCACCTACCACATGCGCGACAACCTGGTCGCGGTCGGCTTCGTGGTGGGACTCGACTACCGCAATCCGCACCTCTCGCCCTTCGAGGAATTCCAGCGCTTCAAGACCCATCCGCGCATGCGTCCACTCTTCGAAGGCGGCCGCCGCGTGGCCTACGGCGCGCGCGCGCTGTCCGAGGGCGGCCTGCAGTCGCTGCCGCGCCTGACCTTTCCCGGCGGCCTGCTGATCGGCGACACCGCCGGCTTCCTCAACGTTCCCAAGATCAAGGGTACGCACACCGCCATGAAGTCGGGCATCGAGGCCGCCGCCGCGCTGCATGCCTGGTTCGCCGGCGAACGCAGCGCGCAGGCGCATGCCGCCGAGGCCGGCAGCTACCGCAGCCGTCTCGAAGGCAGCTGGCTGTGGGACGAACTGTATCGCGTACGCAATGTGCGGCCTGCGTTCCGCTGGGGTCTCTACGGCGGCATCGCCTACTCCGCGCTCGACACCTGGCTGTTCCGCGGCCGCGCGCCATGGACCTTGCACCACCGCCACGCCGACCACGAGCAGCTGCTGCCGGCCGACCGCGCACCGCGCATCGAATACCCCAAGCCCGATGGCGTGGTGAGCTTCGATCGCCTGTCTTCGGTGTACATCTCCAACACCAACCACGAAGAGAACCAGCCCGCGCACCTGCGCCTGCGTGACCCGGCAGTGCCGATCACGCTCAATCTGGCGCGCTACGATGCGCCCGAGCAGCGCTACTGCCCGGCCGGCGTCTATGAAATCGTGCACGACGGCAATGCTGCGCCGCGACTACAAATCAACGCGCAGAACTGCGTACACTGCAAAACATGCGACATCAAGGATCCCGGCCAGAACATCGACTGGACGGTCCCTGAGGGAGGCGGTGGGCCGAATTACCCCAACATGTGATCGGGTCCGTCACACAGCACGCCACGAGCCACGTGGGCAAAGGAGGATGGGAACATGAAAAAGGTGAAAGCGTTGCTTCAGGGCCGGGGACCGGTGTGGTCGGTCGCCCCCGGCGACACCGTGCTGCGTGCGCTCGAAGTGCTGGCCGAGAAGGGGGTCGGCGCACTGCTGGTGATGGAAGGCGAAAACCTGGTCGGCATCATTTCCGAACGCGACTATGCGCGCAAGATCGCGCTGCGCGGCAAGACCTCGCTCGAGACGCGCGTAGCCGACATCATGGTCGAGGACGTGCTGTACGTGACTCCGGAACAGACCACCGACGATTGCATGGCACTGATGAGCAGCAAGCGCATCCGTCACCTGCCGGTGCTTGAACAGCGCAAGGTGGTCGGCATGCTGTCGATCGGCGATCTGGTCAAGAACCTGCTCGAAGAGCAGAAGAACACCATCGAGCAACTGGAACAGTACATTCGGGGCAGCTGAAAATCCCACCGCAGCACCGCCAATTCGACTTCGTCGGCAGCCAACTCGCCGGCCGCGAGCTTCGCCTGCACTATGCCCTGAGCGGGGGTCCCGACCCCGACCGGCAGTTCTGCGAAGTCCTGTCCCTGCCCGCCACCCTGCCCGCTCCGGATCCGTCTGATCCGGGCGTGCAGGCGCTGGTGCGCGCCTGTCACCTGAGCTTCGGCGTGTCGTACTACAAGGCCGCCCTGCCGGCGCGCATCGTCGCACACGGAGTCGTGGCGGACGAGGTCGGCTTCTGGGACCTGCTCTACGGCGAAGGACTGGGCGAATTCTATTTCCGCAACGGCCTGCCGGTGCCAGACCGGCCCGGCTTCGGTCATCCCGACAATCTGGCGCAGCGCAGCGATGCGCCTGCCACCACGCCGGCTGCAGCAGGGCCGCCGCACGAAGCCACCCTGGTGCTGATCGGCGGCGGCAAGGACAGCGGCCTGGTTGCCGAGATCGTGCGTGCCAGCGGCGTCCGCGCGGCTGCGCTGGCGTTGGGCGATTCGCCGTGGATGGAGCGCTCGGCGGCGGCCGCTGGCCTGCTGCTGCACCGCGTGGAGCGCCGCATCGACCCGCTGCTGTTCGCCCTCAATGCCAGCGGTGCCTGGAACGGTCATGTTCCGGTCTCGGCCTGCATCGCTGCGGTATCGCTGCTGGTCGCGCGCGCAGCCGGATTCACCGATGTGCTGGTCGGCAACGAGCGCGGTGCCGACCACGCCAACCTGTTGTGGCAGGGACGCGAAGTCAATCACCAGTGGAGCAAGTCCTCGCGCTACGAACGCGCACTGCAGGATTGGTGCGGCCGCCATGTCGGTGTCTGGCCGCGCTATGCCAGCCTGCTGCGTCCGCTGGGCGAAGTGCGCATCGCCCGCGAGTTCGCGCACTGCCCGGACCAGCATCCCAGCTTCACGTCGTGCAACCGCAATTTCCGCCTTGACCCGGCGAGCCGCCCCGAACGCTGGTGCGGTGAATGCGCCAAGTGCGTGTTCGTCGCCCTGATCCTGTCGCCGCACCTGGACGAGGCGCAGGCACACGCCATCTTCGGCCAGGACATCCTGGCGCGCGCAGCCAACCGCCCTCATCTCGAGGCCTTGCTCGGTCTGGCCGACGTCAAGCCCTGGGATTGCGTCGGCACGCCGCAGGAGTGCTGGCTGTCGCTGCTGGCGCTGCACCGTCAGGGACGTCTGCCGGCCGCGCTCGCAGACCTGCCGGCGCGCGCACCGGCGGCCCTCCAGGGCGGCGGTTTCGCAGCCGCCTGGGAGCATGAACTCCAGGCCGACCCGGCCCCGACACTGACCGCCGTCTGGCGCGCCCGACTCGATGCCTATCTCGGCACTGGCTGACCGCCCGGTCCTGCTGCTGGGCGGCGGCCGCGAAGGACGGGCCACACTCGAATGGCTGCAGCAGCATCGCCACCGTGCGCCACTGCACCTGCTTGGCGACCAGCCTCCCGACCCGCCGCTGGCGGGCGCTCCGTGGGTGTCCGCTGCCGATCTCGGTCCGCTGCTCACGCCCGCCACCGTGGTGATCCGCTCGCCCGGCTTCGCACCCGCGCATCCGCTGCGCCGGCTGCTCGATGCCAGCCCGGTCGAACAGACCACCGCCACCCGCCTCGCGCTCGCCGAACTGCGCGCCGCCGGACTGCCGCTGATCGGCGTCACCGCCTCCAAGGGCAAGAGCACCATCAGCTCGCTCACCGATCTGCTGCTGCAGGCCGCAGGCCACGCCTCGGAATTGGCCGGCAATATCGGCGTGCCGCTGCTGGCACGCGTCGAGGCGATGATTGCCGCGGCTGCACCGGTGGTGATCGAGCTGTCGAGCTACCAGTGTGACGACCTGATGCCCGGCGAGGGACCGCAACAGGTGGTGTTCGGTACCTTGTTCCCGGAACACCTGGACTGGCATGGCAGCCTGTCCGCCTACTACGCCGCCAAGGCACGCCTGCTGGCGGCCGCACCGGCGGGCGCCCACCTGCACGTGGACTGGCGCGCCCGGACCGTGCTCGAGCAGCACGGTCTTGCCGCAGTGCTGGCGCGTCACGATGTGAGCCTCGAATGGGTCAACCGGCCCGCAGGCCTGCACGTCGCCGGCCACGGATTTGCCGATGGCAGCCGCTGCCTGCTCGAGCACGCCGACTGCCGCATGCCCGGGCTGCACAACCGCGAGAACGCCTGCCTGGCCTTCGCCGCGGCGCGCCGGCACGGTGCACTGCCGGCGCATCTCGCGCAGGTGCTGCGCGATTTCGGCGGCCTGCCATTCCGCCTCCAGGATGAAGGCCGGCACGGCGGCATCCGCTGGATCAACGACAGCATCTCGACCGCCCCCGAGGCGGCATGCGCGGGACTCGAAGCGCTGCAGGGCAGCGTCAGCGTGCTGATCGCCGGCGGCCAGGACCGCGGCTATGACTACGCGCCGCTGGCCGCGGCGATGGTGCGTTGGCAGGTGCGTCATCTGGTCGCGCTGCCCGAAAGCGGCCCGGCCATCGCAGCAGCCCTGAAAGCCTCGTCGGCGGTGCATGCCGCCGGCGCGCCTCCGCTGGTTTCCGTGGCAGCCAACCTGGCTGAGGCGGTCGCCCGCGCGCGTCAGCTGGCGCCGCCAGGCAGCACCTGCCTGTTCTCCCCGGCCGCGCCGTCCTATCATGCCTGGCCCGGCTTCGAGGCGCGCGGCCGGGATTTCCGCACGCTCGTGCTGTCGCTGGCCTGACCGGCATCCCGTGTCCAGCGCCATGCTCCAGGTCCAGAAGCTCAGCAAGCGGTTCCGCGGACCACAAGGGCGCGAAGTACTGTCCGGTCTCGATCTCGACCTCGCCGCCGGCGAATACGTTGCCATCATGGGGGTGTCGGGCAGCGGCAAATCCACCCTGCTCAACGTGCTCGGCGGGCTGCTGCGCCCGGATGCCGGCAGCGTGTGCCTCGAAGGCGTCGAACTGACCGAACTCGACGACGCCAGCCTGACCCGCCTGCGGCGGCGGCGCATCGGCTTCGTGTTCCAGGCATTCCACCTGCTGCCGCATCTGAGCGCAGCGCAGAACATCGCCTTGCCGCTGCAGCTCGACGGCGTGCCTCGCCGCCAGGCACTGGCGCGCGCTGCTGCCTTGCTCGAGGGCGTGGCGCTGGCCGAACGCGCCGATGCCCTGCCTGGTGAGCTGTCCGGTGGCGAATTGCAGCGCGTGGCGGTGGCACGCGCGCTGGCGCATGAGCCGGCCCTGGTGCTGGCCGACGAGCCGACCGGCAATCTCGACCATGGCGTGGGGCTGCGCGTGCTGGCACTGCTGCGCGAGCAGCTGGGCAGGACCGGCGGCAGCGGCCTGCTGGTGACGCACTCGCTCGAGGCTGCGCGCTCGGCCGACCGCATCCTGGTGCTGGAGCAGGGACGCCTGCACGCCTGGCGCGGCGAGACCGGATGAACGCCGCCGCAGGCAGCGCCGGCCGCCGGCGAGCGCGGCTCGCTCCCCTGCGCGAAGCGCTGTCCGGCGGCCGCGGCC
>JAGWIJ010000155.1 GCA_028873535.1 Pseudomonadota bacterium | reverse complement strand
ACGACAGCTCGGTCGCGGACGCGCCGCGCCGCCTGCTGCTGGTCGACCGCCACAAGGCGATGCAGCTCGGCGTGTTCGTCATGGTGCTGATCGCAGGCTCGGTCGCCCTGCCGGCCACGCGCCTGGTGCTGCTCAAGATGCTGCCGCTCGACAACAAGTCGGAGTTCCAGGTGGTGCTCGACATGCCGGCCGGCACACCGCTCGAGAAGACTGCGGCGGCATTGCACGAAATGGGGGCCTACCTGGCCACGGTCCCCGAGGTGCGCGACTACGAGGCCTACGCGGGCCTGGCGTCACCGATCAACTTCAATGGCCTGGTGCGCCAGTACTACCTGCGCAGCGGCGACGAGGTCGGCGACCTGCAGGTGAATCTGGCGGACGCCTGGCATCGCGAGGACAAGAGCCATGTCATCGCGACCCGGCTGCGCCCTGCCCTGCAGGACATCGGCCGGCGCTACGGCGCCAACGTCAAGGTGGTCGAAGTGCCACCGGGACCGCCGGTGCTTTCACCCATCGTGGCCGAGGTCTATGGCCCCGACGCCGAGGGGCGCCTGGCGCTGGCGAAGTCGGTGCGTGCGCTGTTCGCAGCCACGCCGGGGCTGGTCGACGTGGACGACAGCTCGGTCGCGGACGCGCCGCGCCGCCTGCTGCTGGTCGACCGCCACAAGGCGATGCAGCTCGGCGTGCCGCAGGATGTGGTGGTGGGTACCCTGCAGGCCGGACTGGCCGGCGAGGCGACGACCTACCTGCATGATGGCGCCAAGTATCCGACCCCGGCTCGCATCGCGCTGCCCCCCGGCAGCCAGGGCGACCTCGCGGCGGTGCTGGCGCTGCAGGTGCGTTCGGCCAGCGGCGCCATGGTGCCGATCCGCGAACTGGTCAGCGTAAGCGACACGGTGCGCGAGCAGCCGCGCCATCACAAGGACCTGCTGCCGGTGAACTACGTGGTCGGCGACATGGCCGGCCGCGTCGACAGCCCGCTTTACGGCATGTTCGCCATGCGCAAGGGCCTGGCTGCGCTCGTCGCGCCCGACGGCGGCGCAGTCGCCGAGTATCTCGTGCGCGCGCCGGAAGACCAGTACCACGGCTACGCCGTGAAATGGGACGGCGAGTGGAAGGTCACCTACGAGACCTTCCGCGACATGGGCGCCGCCTATGCCGTAGGCCTGGTGCTGATCTACCTGCTGGTGGTGGCGCAGTTCGGCTCCTACCTGATCCCGCTGATCATCATGGCCCCGATCCCGCTCACCATCATCGGCGTCATGCCGGGCCATGCCCTGCTCGGCGCACAGTTCACGGCCACCAGCATGATCGGCATGATCGCGCTGGCCGGCATCATCGTGCGCAACTCGATCCTGCTGGTCGACTTCATCCGCCTGGAACAGGCACAGGGGCATCCGCTCGAGCAGGCGATCGTGCACTCCGCCGTGGCACGCGCGCAGCCGATCCTGCTGACCGGCATCGCAGCCATGCTGGGAGCGCTGTTCATCCTGGACGACCCGATCTTCAACGGCCTCGCGATCGCGCTGATCTTCGGCATCCTGGTGTCGACCTTGCTGACCCTGGTGGTCATCCCCACCCTGTATTACGCGGCCTACCGGCCGCGCGCCCGGCCGGACACGGCCAAACTTTCCTGAAGGAGTCCGTCATGCACTCATGGCAAGTCGTCCGTCTCATCGCAGGCGGCTTCATCCTGCTTTCCATCGCCCTTGGCGCGCCAGCCAGCCCGTGGTTCATCAGCCAATGGTGGCTCGCCTTCACCGTCTTTGTCGGTGCCAACCTGCTCCAGAGCGCCCTGACCGGCTGGTGCCTGATGGAGACCCTGCTGCGCCGCCTGGGTATCCAGGCCGGCAACTGAGGAGGGAATCCGCCATGCATGCCTGTTGTCCCCACTGCGGCGCCACCAACCGCGTTCCCGAAGAGCGCGCCGGCCAGCATCCCAATTGTGGCCGCTGCCACCAGGCACTGCTGCCGGAGGCACCGGTGGCGGTCGGTGACGCCCTGCTGCCCGACTACCTGGCGAATTCGGACCAGCCGGTCGTGGTCGATTTCTGGGCCACCTGGTGTGGGCCCTGCCGCGCCATGGCGCCGGCATTTGCCAGCGCCGCTGCGGCGCGTCCGCAGGCACGCTTCATCAAGGTCGATACCGATGCCAACCAGCAGGCTGCCGCGCGCCACGGCATCCGCAGCATCCCGACCCTGATCGTGTTCGACCACGGCCGCGAAGTCGCGCGCAGCGCTGGCGCCATGAGCGAAAGCCAGCTGCTGGCCTGGCTCGACCAGACGCTGGCGCACGGAGTGCCGCGATGAAGCGGCCGCTGCGCTGGCTGCTGCTCGCGCTGGCAGCGCCGCTGCAGGCGGCCCAGGCCGCCGATCTGTGGGAGACCTGGCAGGCAGCGCGCGACCATGCCCCGGCTGCGCTCACCGCGCAGGCCGAACGCGCGGTCGGCAGCGCACGCGGTCAGGAGGCACAGACGCTGTGGCGCCCCAACGTGAATGTCAGCGCCTCGGCGGGCCTGGGCACGCTGGGCAACTCGGTCCGCGGCGCGAATTTCTCGGCGCCTGGCTTCGGCGTCTCCAATGGCGTGGGTTTCAACACCTCGGTCTACGCCGGCGTGCTCACGCGCCTGGCAGTCGAGGCACGCCAGCCGCTGCTCGACCGCGCGCGGCAGGCGCAGATGCACCAGCTGGAGCTGGCGGACCAGGCCTCGGGCCTGCAGTGGCAGGCGCAGAACCAGGCGCTGATGATCCAGACCGCCAGCGACTACTTCGACGTGGTGCTGGCGGAGCACCGGCAGGCGGTCCTCGAGCGCGAGCAGCGCGCCGTCGAGTACGCGCTGGCGGAAACGCGCGCGCGCTTCGCCACCGGCGCGGTGCCGGTCACCGACACGCACGAGGCCAATGCGCGCGCCGAATCGATCCGTGCCGAACTGATCGCGCTGCAGAACGAAGCCGAGTACCGCCGCGCCGTGCTGGCCGATGCCGTCGGCGCCCCGGTGGCAGCAGCGGCATCGCTGGCGCCGCCGCGCGATCCCGCGCTGCCGCCCCTGGAACCACACGCGTGGTGGCTGGACGCGCTGCAGTCCGGCAACCCGCAGCTGCGCGCGCGCCTGGCCGCTGGCGAGGCCAAGCGCGAAGAAGCGCGCAAGTTCGCGCACGAGGCGGCGACCACCGTCGACCTGGTCGCTCAGCTCAGCCAGGACCGCCTGAGCGGCGGCGGCGAATACGGCAGTGCCAGCACCCTCGGCCACAACGGCATGATCGGCGTCCAGGTCAGCATACCCCTGCTCACCGGCGGCAGCCGTGACGCGCGCCAGCAGGAGGCGCTGCGCCTGGCGGATCAGGCCGATGCCGAAACCGATCAATTGCGGCACCAGCTCGAACAGGATCTGGGCCGCACCTGGCGCAGCCTGGCGGCAGCACCGGCGCGCCTGCGCGCGCTCGACGCCGCGGTGACGGCAAGCCAGGCACGGCTCGAAGCGACACGCACCGGACACCAGCTGGGCGATCGCACCACGCTCGACCTGCTCAACGCCGAAAGCGAGGCGGCGCGCGCCGACCTTGCGCTGACCGAAGGCCGCATCGGCATGCTGATCGACCGCCTGCGCCTGGCAGCCCTGGGCGGCCGCCTGGACGACAACACGCTGCAAGCCGTCAACGCAGCGCTGCACCCGGACGCCACGCACTGAGGCGCGTGCTGTCCACCCGACCGGGAACCCACCCGGAATGACCCTGAGGAGGAGATCCAGATGGCACACATCGTTGTAATGGGCGCTGGTACCGGCGGCATGCCCGCCGCATATGAACTGCGTGCAGAGCTCGGCAAGGAGCACCGCATCACCGTCGTGAATGCCGTCGACTACTTCCAGTTCGTGCCATCGAATCCCTGGGTGGCGGTCGGATGGCGGGATCGGGAAGCCATCACCTTCCAGATCCGGCCGTGCCTCGAACGCCGCAACATCGCCTTTGTCGCGCAGCGCGTCACGCGCATCGACGCCGCCGGCAACCGGCTGGAGCTGGCCGATGGCAGTGCCCTGGACTACGACTATCTGGTCATCACCACGGGCCCGCGGCTGGCTTTCGAGGAAGTCCCGGGTGCAGGGCCGTCGGGCCATACCCAGTCGATCTGCACCGTCGACCATGCCGAGCATGCCCATGCCGCCTACCAGCAGTTCCTGGCAGCTCCCGGCCCGGCGATCATCGGCGCGATGCCCGGGGCTTCGTGCTTCGGCCCCGCCTACGAGTTCGCTTTCATCTTCAACAAGGACCTGCAGCGTCGCCGCCTGCGCCACAAGGTGCCGATGACCTACGTGACCGCCGAACCCTACATCGGACACCTCGGCCTGGGCGGCGTGGGCGACTCCAAGTCGATGCTGGAAAGCGAATTGCGCAACAACGACATCAAGTGGATCTGCAACGCCCGGGTCAGCCGGGTCGAAGCGGGCAAGATGTTCGTCACCGAACTCGACGACGCCGGTGCGGTGAAGAAGGAGCATGAACTGCCGTTCGCCTACAGCATGATGCTGCCCGCCTTCAAGGGCGTCGAGGCCGTGGCGGGCGTGGAAGGACTCTGCAATCCGCGTGGCTTCGTGCTGATCGACGAACACCAGCGCAGCAAGGCCCACCGCAACATCTTTGCCGCCGGCGTATGCGTCGCGATCCCGCCGGTCGAGGCGACGCCAGTGCCGACCGGCGCACCCAAGACCGGCTACATGATCGAGACCATGGTGACCGCCATTGTGAGGAATATCCGCGCCGACATCGAAGGCCGACCCGCCACGGCAAAAGCGACCTGGAACGCGATCTGCCTGGCCGACATGGGCGACACCGGCGCAGCCTTCGTCGCCCTGCCGCAAATCCCGCCACGCAACGTGAACTGGTTTCGCAAGGGCAAGTGGGTGCACGTGGCCAAGGTCGCGTTCGAGAAGTACTTCATGTACAAAATGAAGAACGGCAGCTCGGAACCCATCTACGAGAAGTACGTGCTGAGATCGCTCGGCATCAACCGGCTGGAGTCAAAGGAGACCACATGAGCCTGTTCTCACGCCTGCTCGCCCCCCTGCGCGGCGCTCCGCAAGCGGCGCTGCCCGACGAGTGCGTCGTGATCGACGTGCGCTCGGCCGGCGAATACGCCCAGGGACACATCGAAGGCGCTCTCAACCTGCCGGCGGAAACCATCGGGCACGCGATCCGCAAGACCGTCCCCGATCCGCTCACCCCCATCGTGCTGTATTGCCGGTCCGGCATGCGTTCCGGCCACGCGCACGGCGTGCTGGCAAACATGGGATACCAGGCCGTGCACAATGGCGGTGCGGTCGGCGGCCTCGCCCTGCGCCTGCAGCGGAGAATCGTGGCGCGCTGAGCGTGGCGCGGCGCCGGCCTCCCCTGTCTTTCGGGGGGAGCCGGCGCGAATCCTGATCGCTATACTGCCTGCCACGGCACCATTCCCGGACGAGGCAGGCATGAAAATCACGCTCCAGATCAACGGCACAGCGCGCGAGGTCGATGTCGACGCCGCCAAGCCCCTGCTGTGGGTCGTACGCGACGACCTCGGCATGACCGGCACCAAGTACGGTTGCGGCATCGCCCAGTGCGGCGCCTGCACGGTGCATGTCGATGGCCAGCCGATGCGCTCGTGCTCGGTGCCCGCGGCGGCCATGGTCGGCCGCCAGATCACCACCATCGAGGGCCTGCAGGGTCCGGCCGCCCGGGCAGTGCAGCAGGCCTGGGTGGATCTCGACGTGGTCCAGTGCGGCTACTGCCAGTCGGGCCAGATCATGTCGGCCGCGGCGCTGCTCGCCGCCAACCCCGCGCCGAGCGACGCCGACATCGACGCCGCGATGGCCGGAAACATCTGCCGCTGCGGCACCTACGTACGGATTCGCCGGGCGATTCATCGCGCCGCGGAACTGCTGCGCGGAGGCGAGTGAACCATGGACCGAACCGAATCCGCCCCCGTTCCGGCTGCGGCCGAGTGCGGCCAGCCCGAGGGCGACGATGCGCTGAACCGGCGGCAATTCCTCGGCGCGGCGACCCGCCTCGGCGGCCTGGTGCTCGCGCTGTCGTTGCCGCTGCCGCGCACGGCGAGTGCCCGCTCGTACCCGGCGTCCGCCGAACTCAACGCGTGGCTGTCGATCGCGCCGGACGATTCGATCACGATCCTGG
>JAGWIJ010000154.1 GCA_028873535.1 Pseudomonadota bacterium | reverse complement strand
TCAGTCTGGGGCGCGCGCGCAGCGCGACCAATGCTTTCGAAGAGGAGTTCTGGAACGGCACTGACATTACGACGCTGTATCAGCGCGTCTCGACCGATCACGGTGTCAAGGGGCCGATGGAGCGCATCTTCGAGGCCGGTTTCCGCGAATTCCTCAAGTATCGCAAACTGCCCAGCGCCGATGGCACCGCGGTGATGGCCAGTGCCCGGCGCGCCATGAAGGCGAGCTACCAGCGTGATCTCGACCAGCTCGAATCCAATCTCAACTTCCTGGCCACCACGGGCTCGGTCAGCCCCTATGTCGGGCTTTTCGGCACCGTGTGGGGGATCATGAACGCCTTCCGCGGCCTCGCCAACGTCGGCCAGGCCACGCTGGCCCATGTGGCGCCCGGTATCGCCGAGGCCCTGGTGGCGACCGCCATGGGCCTGTTTGCCGCGATTCCTGCGGTGGTGGCCTACAACCGATTCACCCACGATGTGGACCGCTTGGCCAACCGCTTCGAGACCTTCATCGAGGAGTTCTCGAACATCCTGCAGCGCCAGGTGCCGGCGCCTGCCAGCAAGTGACCATGGAGCAGCGGCGGCCGCGGCGGCTCAACGCCCAGATCAACGTCGTTCCCTACATCGACGTCATGCTGGTGCTGCTGGTGATCTTCATGATCACGGCGCCGTTGATCAATCCCGGCAATATCGACCTGCCCTCGATCGGCAAGGCGCTGGCGCAGCCGGAGCAGCCCATCGAGGTCGATGTCCACAAGGACGGCCGCCTGACCGTGATCGACCGCTCGCAAGGCGCGGCCGAAACCGAAGTGACGCGTGCCGACCTGGGCGCCTGGGTGCGCGAGCGTCAGGCGCGCCAGCCGGACCAGCCGGTGGTGATCGCCGGTGATCGCAATGTCAAATACGACCTGATCCTGCAGGTGATGGATGTGCTGCAGCAGGCCCAGGTCAAGCGTATCGGTCTGCTGGCCAAACCGAGGCAAGGATGAGCGTACCGGCGCCCATGCACGACGAGCAGCGGCTGCTCCCCTCCGGGGCGCTGTCGCTGCTGGTGCATGGCGCCTTCGTGGCGCTGCTGGTCTACACCGTGCAGTGGCAGAACCGCCCGGCCGCGCCAGTGCAGGCCGAACTGTGGAACAGCCTGCCGGCGCTGCCGCAAGCGGAACTGCCGCCGCCGGAACTGGCACCGGCACCGGCACCACCACCCGCGCCCGAACCGCCGCGCCCGGCACCGCTGGCCGAGGCACCGCCGCCCCCGGTCAAGCCGGCGATCGTGGTCGAGAAGGCCAAGCCCCTGCCACCCGATGCGCGCAAGCTGCCGGATCCGGCCGCCGAGGAGCGCGCGCGGCTGGCTCATGAGGAGGCTGCACTGAAGCAGATGGATCGCGATCTGCGCGCCCAGGCGGCGCGCGATCAAGCCGAACAGGCCAGGCGCGAACAGTCCGAGGAACAGCGCCTGGCACAGCTCCAGCGCATCGCAGACGCGCGGCAGAAGGCCGACGCCCAGCAGGCGCAAGCCAACCTGCTGCGCGGCGCGCAGGACCGCATCATCGCCAGGATCCGCGAGAACACCATTGTGCCGGCCTCGGTGCCGGCCGGTGTCGAAGTCGTGGTGAAGTTCGTGCTGCTGCCCGACGGATCGGTCCTCGATGGCAGCGTGCATCTGGTCAGCAGCAGCGGCAATCCGACCTACGACGATGCCGTGCAGCGTGCCATCATCGCCGCCCAGCCCCTGCCGATGCCCGATGACGTCATGCTGCGACGGACCATGCGCGACATCAAACTCAAAGTGAACAACATCCGATAGCGGCTCCGTCCCGACCCTAAATGCAAACGAACACCGTTCTGTCCCGCCTGCTCGCTGCCGTGCTGCTTCCGCTGTGCCTGCTGCTGTGTCTGGCGGCCCCGGCACGCGCCGAACTGTCCCTGGAATTCAGCACCGAGGGGGTGCGCCAGATTCCGATCGCCGTGCTGCCCTTCGCGCAGGAGGACCAGCTGGGCGGTCCGCTCACCGCCGTGGTGGCCGCCGACCTGCAGCGCTCGGGCTTCTTCAAGCCGGTCGACACCGCCGGAGTCACGCCGCTGCCCAGCGATCCCAAACAGATCAACATGGCCGACTGGCGCGCACGCAAGGCCGAGCATGTGCTGGTCGGTTCGGTCGCGCGCCTGCCCGGCGGCCAGTACGAGATCAAGTTCCACCTGGTGGACGGCGCCACGGGCGCGGTGCGCGTTGCCCTGTCGTGGACCATCGCCAGCAGCCTCGCGCGCGCGACGGCGCACCGGATCGCCGATGTGGTCTACGAGAACATCCTGGGCGAGCGCGGCGTGTTCTCGACCAAGATCGCCTACATCGTGCGAAGCGGCGGGCGCTACGGGCTCAAGGTCGCCGACGCCGATGCCTACAACGAGCAGACGGTGCTGGCCTCCAAGGAGCCGATCATCTCGCCGCGCTGGTCGCCTGACGGCACGCGCATGGCCTATGTCACTTTCGAACTCAAGCGTCCGGTGGTGGTGGTGCAGAACCTCGCCACCGGCAACCGCAGGATCGTCGCCAAGTTCCGGGGCAACAACAGCGCGCCGGCGTGGTCTCCGGACGGGCATCAGCTGGCAGTGACCCTCAGCAAGGACGGCATCGCGCAGATCTACATCATCGATGCCGACGGCAGCGAGACGCCGCGCCGCCTGATGAGCACGCACGCCATCGATACCGAACCGTGTTTCGCGCCGGATGGACGTTCGATCCTGTTCACCTCCGACCGCGGCGGCTCGCCGCAGATCTACCGTGTGCCGGTGGAAGGCGGCAATGCCGTGCGCCTGACCTTCTCGGGCAACTACAACGTCTCGCCGCGCTTCAGTCCCGACGGGCGCAAGATGGTCTATGTCCAGCAGGCCGGCCCGGCCTTCCGCGTGGTACTGCAGGATCTGGACAGTGGCCAGACTCAGACGCTGACCGATACCACGCTCGACGAATCGCCAAGCTTTTCACCCAACGGCCGCATGATTCTCTATGCTACGCGCAGCGGCGGACGGGGGACGCTGGCCCTGGTTTCCGCCGATGGGCGGGTGCGCCAGAAATTCACCACCCAGGCAGGTGACGTGTACGAACCGGCCTGGGGTCCGCTGCCATGAACGCCGCGTGTGCGGCGGGCAGCCCGTCCGATGCAGTACCCCGTCAACAGGAGAAACAAGCATGAAAAAAGTCGTTCTGAGCGTCACGCTCGCCGCCCTGCTCGCCGCCTGCAGCAGCACGCCTACCAAGACCGAAGCCCCGGCGAAGGTCGATGAAGTGAAGGTGGCGCCGAAGCCGCCGGCCAAGGCCGAAACGCCGCCGCCGCCGGCCGCGCCGCAGGCGATTGCTCCGGCCAAGCCGCTGCCGGAAGCCAAGGTCGATGACAGCGCGTTCCCGCCCAAAGGGCAGGGCGGCGCACTTGGCCAGCGCTCGATCTACTACGCCTTTGACGTGTTCGCGGTCACCGACGAGTACAAGCCGGTTGCCGAAGCCCATGCCGGTTTCCTGGCCAAGCATGCCAAGGCCAAGGTCACGCTGCAGGGCAACTGCGACGAGCGCGGCAGCCGCGAATACAACCTGGCCCTCGGTCAGCGTCGTGCCGACGGCGTCAAGAGCCTGATGACCCTGAGCGGTGCCTCCGGCGACCAGATCGAAGTGGTCAGCTTCGGCAAGGAAAAGCCGGCAGCGCAGGGCCATGACGAAGAATCCTGGGCCAAGAACCGTCGCACCGACATCGTCTATTCGGGCGAATGATGACGGCAGCGGTGGGCATCCGTACCGGCCGGTGCCGCCTCGCGGGGCGTGGTAACGGTCTGTCTGCCACGCTGCTGCTGATCGGTGGCCTGTTGCTCGCGCCGTTCGCGGCGCGGGCCGGCCTGTTCAGCGACGAGGAGGCGCGCAAGGCGGCAACCGACCTGCGCGCCGAAGTCCTGCAGCGGCGTGCTGCCGACGACACGCGCTTTGCGCGGATCGAATCCAATATCGATGCCTTGCAGCAGTCCAACCAGAAGCTGCAGGAGTCGATCGACCGTCTTGAGCAATCGATCCGCAATCTGGGGCTGCCCGCGCTGGCCAGCCAGATCGATGGCGTCAGCCAGGATCTTGCGAGGCTGCGTGGCCAGGTCGAAGTGCAGGGCAATCAGGTCGACCAGACGCAGAAGCACAGCAAGGAGTTCTACCTGGACCTGGACACGCGCCTGCGCGTCATCGAGCAGGAGCGGGCCAAGGCGGCCGATGCTGCCAAGGCCCAGCAGGAACAGGCAGCGGCCGCTGACGCCGGCACGCCGGCCAACAACGGCATCGTGCCGCCGGTGCCGGTGGCTGGGGCTCCGGCTGCAGCTGGCGGACCGGCGACGCCGGTGGTCACGCCGCCCACGGCGCGTGAAACCCAGGCCTATGATGCAGCCTACAAGCTGTTCAAGGCCGCCAACTATCCGGCAGCGATCAGGGCTTTCCAGGCATTCGGCAAGAGCTGGCCCAACAGCAGCTACGCACCCAACGCCGGCTTCTGGATGGGCATGGCGCAGTACCGCCAGAAAGCCTATGGTCCGGCGGCCGCTGCGCTGCAGGCGGTGGCCAGTGCCTACCCGGATTCTCCCAAGGCGCCCGATGCGCTGCTCAATCTGTCATCGGTGCAGCTCGAACAGGGCGACACCAAGGCGGCGCACCACACGCTGGAGGATCTGCTCAATCGCTACCCCTCCAGCGAGGCGGCCGCCAAGGCCAAGGCCAGGCTGGGGCGCAGCTGAGTTTCGGCCCGGGCGGGCGGCTGCCGGCCCGGGAAGCCGTCACCAGACGGACTCAGCGCTGCGGGCGCTCCTCGCGAGCACTGCCGCGCTCCGCCCGGGTTTCCTTGTCGCTGCTGCTGGCAGCACTCCACCCCAGTCGACCGTCATCGCCGGGGGCGCGCGCATCCACCCAGTGGTGCGCGTGCAGTCGATATTCGTGCACGGCTACCGGCACCCCTGCAATGATCAGGGTGGCAACAATCAGCACGCGTGCGTCAGGAGGAGTCATGGCCGTGAAGTGACGCCGGAACGGGGCGCCGTACCCCGATGCTATGCCCTAAGCCGGGTCCGTTCAAGTAAAGCGCATATGCCGCTCAGGCAGCGAAGGTGCCGGCCGGTCGACCGCCCCCGTCCACCGTGACGGCGAACAGGCTGCCGGCCAGGGGTTCGGCTTCGAGTTGCGCAGCGGACAGGCCCTGGCGCGCCGACGTGATGTACAGCGTGCGCAGATCGGGGCCGCCGAAGGTGCAACTGGTCACCTGGCTCACGGGCAGGCGGACGCGGCCCAGTTCGACGGCGGTCTCGGGATGATGGCAACTGACGCAGCTGCCACCCCAGTGGGCGATCCAGATGCGGCCCAGCGCATCAGTGCACATGCCATCGGGCACGCCATCCGCAGGTGCCAGTTGCAGCCAGGGACGGCGTCCCGACAGGGTGCCGGCCTCGCGGTCGAAGTCGTAGGCCCAGACCTGACCCTTGACGGTGTCATTGAACAGCAGGGTGCTTTCATCGAGGGTCCAGGTGGGACCATTGGTCACCACCATGCCGTCCTCGTGACGCGACCAGCGGCCATCGGGGTCGAAACGGTAGAGTGCGCCGGTCGGCGCCTGGCACGCGAAATCCATGCTGCCGACCCACAGGCGTCCGCGCGAGTCGCACTTGCCGTCATTGAAGCGGTTGCCGCTGCGCTCGGGCTCCGGACCCGCATGCCGCGTGATCGCTGTGGCGCCGGCGGCAGGATCGAGCAGCGCCAGTTCGCGCCGCAAGGCGACCAGCAGCCCCGCACCCGAGCGGCGCTCGGCGATGGCCGAGATTTCCTGGTCGAGCCGCCATTCCTGCACCTGGCCCGACGCCGCCTGCAGGCGCATCAGGCGATGCCCGAGGATGTCGACCCAGTAAAGGCTCTGCTCGCGCATCGACCACAGCGCGCCTTCGCCCAGCGCGGCCTGATCCGCGACCACACAGTGCAGTTCATCAAAGCGGGGCTGGACGGGCACATCGGCATGCAAGGGCATCTCCCGGGAGTGGCAGGACGCAGGCGCGCCCTATTGACGAGGGCGATGCTAGCAGTGCATCTTGATAAATGAAATGATCAAAACTGGCATCATTTGATACGGAATTTGCAATGACTAAAGCATCCCAATCGAGCGCCCTGCGGGCGCCGCCGAGCGCCGCCGCGGCCGCGCGCTTTCCCAGCCTGCAAGGGCGTGCCGTGATGGTGACCGGTGGTGGCAGCGGCATCGGTGCCGCCATGGTCGAGGCCTTCGCCAGACAGGGCGCGCGCGTCGCCTTCATCGACATCGCGACCGAGCCCAGCGAAGCGCTGTGTCAGC
>JAGWIJ010000037.1 GCA_028873535.1 Pseudomonadota bacterium | reverse complement strand
ATGTCCGCGTAGCTCTTCGCCTCACCACCAAACTTCTTCGACAGCACGATCGTCATCGCCGCCGTCAGCGTCGTCTTGCCATGGTCCACGTGTCCGATCGTGCCCACGTTCACGTGCGGCTTCGTCCGTTCGAATTTGCCTTTTGCCATGTCTGGAAAGTCCTGTCGTCGTCAGATGGTGCAACCTGCGGGATCGCCGCAGGCAGAATTCGTGGAGCCCTTGACCAGGATTGAACTGGTGACCTCTCCCTTACCAAGGGAGTGCTCTGCCACTGAGCTACAAGGGCGTGCTGCTGCTGCGGCCTGGAGCGGGTGAAGGGAATCGAACCCTCGTCGTAAGCTTGGAAGGCTTCTGCTCTACCATTGAGCTACACCCGCAAAACCTTTACTGCTTTCGGCCCAAACCGCCGTGTTTCATGCGTTGGTGGAGGGGGAAGGATTCGAACCTTCGAAGGCAGAGCCGTCAGATTTACAGTCTGATCCCTTTGACCGCTCGGGAACCCCTCCGGACTGAACCCGCAATTCTGGTGGTGCAAAGCAGAAATGTCAACCGACATTTTTCGCCTCCCTGCGCCAGCCACAGAGCCGCGTCAGCCAGGACGACTACCCTAGCACTGTCCGGGCCATTTCAACCACCCGCTTTCGATGACAGCACGGCCTTTTTCGGCGGCAGCGCCCCGCCCTTGCCTACAGCCAGTCGCCTGGACGGCTGTCCGGCGGCCCGCGATGGATGCTGACGTTGACCTGGCGGTCCAGGGTCGCGGTGAGGACGCTGCCCATGAAGGAAATGAACAGGCTGGCGAACAGCGCGGTCCAGAAACCCGAGACGCTGAAGCCGCGCACCAGCCAGGACACCAGCAGCAGCATCATGGCGTTGATCACCAGCAGAAAGGTGCCCAGGGTCAGCAGCGTCAGCGGCAGGGTCAGCAGGATCAGCAGCGGGCGCACCAGCGCGTTGACGACCCCGAGCAGCAGGGCCGCCACCAGCAGGCTGCCGCCATCGGCAAAGCGGATGCCGCTGAACAGGTAGGACGCGATCCACAGCGAGAACGAGGATACCGCCCACTGCAGCAGGAAACCGGACAGACCGTAAGACATGTGATTTTGCTCCCTTGGTTTCAGACCCCTGGCAAGGCCAGCGTGCGCGCCAGCGCCTCGCCCACCTTGATGCCATCCACTGCCGCCGACAGGATACCGCCGGCGAAGCCGGCACCCTCGCCGGCCGGGTACAGCCCGCGCACGTTCAGGCTCTGCAGGTCGTCGCCGCGCGGCATGCGCAAGGGCGAGGAGGTGCGTGTCTCGACCCCGGTGAGCACCGCATCTGCACGGTCGAAACCGCGGATCCTGGCACCGAAGGCCGGCAGCGCCTCGCGCATGGCGCTGATCGCATACTCCGGCAAGGCAGCCGCCAGGTCGCCCAACTGCACGCCGGGCTGGTAGGAGGGTAGCACCTCGCCCAGTTCGCGGCTGGCGCGCCCGGCCAGGAAGTCACCCAGCAGCTGCGCCGGCGCCTCGTAGCGGCTGCCGCCCAGCACGAAGGCGCGCGACTCGAGTTCACGCTGCAGCACCACCCCGGCCAGTGGGTGGGTGCCGCCGGCCGGCGCGGCGCCGACATCGGCGCCCAGCAGCTCGGTGTAGCGCGCGCCGGGGCGCGGATAGTCAGGGGGGTCGATGCCGACCACGATGCCGGCGTTGGCGTTGCGCTCGTTGCGCGAATACTGGCTCATGCCATTGGTCACCACGCGCCCGATCTCCGAAGTGGCGGCCACCACGGTGCCACCCGGGCACATGCAGAAGCTGTAGACCGAACGCCCGTTGGCGGCGTGGTGCACCAGCTTGTAGTCGGCGGCACCCAGCAGGGGATTGCCGGCGTGACGCCCCCAGCGCGCGCGGTCGATCATGCCCTGCGGGTGTTCGATGCGGAAGCCGATCGAGAAGGGTTTGGATTCCATCGCGACACCACGCAGGAACAGGCTCACGAAGGTGTCGCGCGCACTGTGGCCGAGCGCCAGCACCACCTGCGAGGCGGCCAGCGCATAGGTGCTGCCCTGCTTCAGGTCGAGCACCTCGAGTCCGCGGATGGCGCCGTGTTCGAGATGGAAGTCGACCACGCGCTGCTCGAAGCGGATCTCGCCGCCCAGCGCGATGATCTGTTCGCGCAGGTTCTCGACCACCTTCACCAGCTTGAAGGTGCCGATGTGCGGGTGCGCCTGGATCAGGATCTCGGCGGGTGCGCCGGCCTTGACGAACTCCTCCATCACCTTGCGCCCCAGATGGCGCGGATCCTTGATCTGACTGTAGAGCTTGCCGTCGGAAAAGGTACCGGCGCCGCCCTCGCCGAACTGCACGTTGGACTCCGGGTGCAGGACGTGACGCCGCCACAGATCCCAGGTGTCCTGGGTGCGCTCGCGCACCTGGCGGCCGCGCTCCAGCACCACCGGCTGGAAACCCATCTGCGCCAGCACCAGCGCCGCGAAGATGCCGCAAGGGCCGAAGCCCACCACCACCGGACGCTCGGCGAGACCGGCCGGCGCATGCACCGGCGGCAGCCAGCGCAGGTCGGGCGCCGCCTGCACATGCGGATTGCGCGTCAGGCGCGCCAGCAGCACCGCTTCGAGCGCGGCATCGCGCAGCGCGAGGTCGACGATGTAGACCACCAGCAGTTCGGCCTTGCGCGCGTCGAAGCTGCGCTTGAAGATGGTCAGTCCGGCGATGGCATCGGGCGCGACTGCCAGCACGCGCGCAGCGGCGGCGCGCAGCGCGGGGTAGGGATCGGCAGCGGCTGCCAACGGCAGCTTGAGTTCGGAAAGGCGCAGCATGGGGACGGCAGGCTCGTGGCGATCAAGCAGCCCGCCAGTATAGCGCGCACGGCCTCGCCGCCAGCGCTGGCGGCAGTGACACGGCCAGCGTTGCGCTCAGTGCAGCACGATGCGGTTCTGCAGGAAGGGATGCTTGATGGTCAGGGCGGTGCCGGCCACCGGCAGGGCTGCGCCCGCCAGCTGGGGCGCGATCCCGCTCGGCGCCGGGCAGCTGCCGTTGCCCAGGTACTGCAGCGCCGCCGCCAGCCGCCCTTCGGCGGGGTCCCCCAGTGCATGGCTGAAGTCGTCGCCGACCGAGCAGCCCGGCAGCACCGCCTGGGCATCGATCCCGCCGGTCGCGCCGTTCTGCGGCACGAAGCCGTCCGGGTAGTTGCCGAAGCCCAGCGCATTCACCCCCTGGAACTGGATCGAGAAATAGGTCGTGCCGCAGTTGTCGGTGGGATAAAAGCCATAGGGCTTGCCGCAGGTGGTCGAGCCGATCTGGATGACCTGCACGCCGACCCCGCGCAGGCTGTTGATCACCGATTCGCTGGCCGAGCAGGTCGCGGCGCCGGTGAGCACAAACACCCGGCTGAGCCCCAGGGTGGGCAAAGCCTGCCCGGTCGTCAGCGAATAACCCAGCGCGGTCGCATGGAAGGGCGTCGGCACGATGGTCGCCAGCGTGACCGGGTCGGTGGTGGGATGCTTGGCGTTGAAGCGCAGGAGTTCGAAGGTGCGGCCGCTGGTGCTCGCCGGACCGGCGATCATATAGGCGAGTTCGCTGGCAATGTCGAGCAGACCGCCGCCGTTGTAGCGCATGTCCAGCACCAGATCGGTGGCACCGGCGGTCTTGAGCTGGGTGATCGCCCCGGCCAGCGCCGCTTCGGCCGTGGCCAGGTGGTCGTTGAACTGCAGATAGCCGACCGTGCCGCCGGGCAGGAGGGTGGTGTTCATCACCGGCGCTTCGGTGACGGTGGCCGCGGTCAGGGTGACGCTGCGCGTGGCGCTGCTGCCGGGATCCTGGACCACGAAGACGTGCTGTTGGCCGGCTGCGGCCGGCAGCAGGCCTGCGTTGAGGATGTTGGCATCGCCATAGTCGACCTGGGCGCCGTCGATGGACAACACCCGGGTGCCGCGCGACAGCGCCGCTGCGCTGGTGCTGGCAGGCAGAGCAGGCTCGAGATAGGCCACGTAGACCACGCGTGGCGGCGTCGCCGCCACCAGATCCCAGGCCAGGCCATAGCCGGCGGAGGCGCCGCTGGTCTCCAGCGATTCCCAGTAGGCGGTGGTGTAGCTGAAATGGAAGCGGTCCTTGGCGCGCCCGCTGGGCGTGGTGGCGTTGGTCTTGAGCACGTCGAACCAGGCCGTCGCCGAACTGTAGCTGGCAGGATTGCCGCTCGGCACCTCCGCGTACCAGAGGTAGGTGTTGCTGGTCCAGGCGCTCAGCCAGCCCTGCTCGTCAAGCAGGGTGCCTTGCTGGTCCGGATAGGCGGTCTGGGTGACCGGATCGATGCCGTGGCGCGGATTCTGGCACAGCGCCGCCGCCGTCGACTGGCTGCTGGCCCCGGCGCCGCTGGATCCGGCACCGGTTGCGGCGCCCGGGGCCGTGGTCGGCAGGGCGCCGCCGCCGCAGCCGCCCAGCAGCGCGGTCAGCAGGACAGGCACCAGCCAGCGTGCTGCGGCCAGGCCCGGTTGGCGCGCGCGACGCGCGTGTAGGGTGAATTCCATGCAGGACAATCTGGTCGCGGCTCCGGGTTCGGCCGGGCGGGTGCCTGAGCTCCACGCAAACTAACGTTGCAGCCACCCGTTGCGCAAGATTTCTTGATCCGAAGCGGGCAAAAAAGCCCGGCGCTCTAGGGCTGCCCGTGCGGCGGCAGCGTCATCGGCGGTGGCGGTGCCGCCTCGGACGGCGCCAGCGACACCCGATCCAGCAGCCGGCTGGGGCCGAAGTCGCGGTCGAAACCATGCGTCTGCAGTTCGACCCGGCCACTGCGATGAATGTCCACCAGCGCCCAGGCGTAGCTCAAATCGGTTTCAGGATGGGCGGTCGGCCCCGTAACGGCGGGATTCGCCGCCGAAAACGGCGAGCCACCCGACCCGACCAGGATCTGCCAGGCGCTGCCGCCCGTGGCCTGCGCCGGCTGCTCCAGGTGGTAGATGTGTTCATGGCCGCAGTAATAGCTGGCGTGATGCGCTTCGATCAACTGCCAGAAGCGGTCGCGATTGCCGCCCGGCTGGAGGTCCGACAGGCCATGCTCACGCGCGGCGGCGGCAAAGCGGTAGGTGTAGGCCGGCTTGTGACCAAATACGAAGCTGTGCGCCACATGGCGTTCGCGTTCGGCCGCCTCCAGGTCGGCCGCCAGCCACTGCAACGGCACCTCGCCATCGTGGCCGACAGCATCGGTGTTCAGCACCACGAAGTGCTGGCCTGCCAGGTCGAAGCTGTAGCTCAGCTGGCGCTGGCTGGTCGGCCACTGCTCGGCCAGCGCCGGATCGGCCAGCGCGACGCGTGCATCCTCGCCCGAGTACCAGTCCAACGGCGGCAGCCCCAGACTTGCCAGGCGTGACCGGTCCAGAATCAGGTCGCCCATGTTCGCGCGCCACAACTGCTCATTGGCGAGGCGCGCCAGCCGCGGTGCCGTCGGCTCATCGCCATGCCCCGGCAGACGGTTCTGCATTTCGTGGTTGCCGGGCACCGGCACGACGTAGGTGCCGGATTCCAGCAGCGTGCTGACCATGCCACGCCAGTAGGCGTATTCCATCGCCAGGTGCGCGTAGCCGGACCACGCCGTCGGCAAGCCCGCTGGCGTCGCGAGTTGCACGGCTGGCTGCTGGGCATCGAGCACCTCGTACCCGCGGATCATGTCGCCGTTGAAGAACAGCAGTTGCGGCTGCGCCGCGCGGATCTCGTCGAGGATGCGCGCCAGTGCGTGGCTGTTCTGCAGCCACAGGCGATCCTGCGGCGACAGCCCTGGCGTGGCCGGGTCCTCGCGCGAGTCGCCCAGCGTGGCGAAGCGCAAAAGCACCGGATCGGCCTCGGCGGGCAGGGCCGGCGGGGCGGCAGCGGCGGCGAACGGCGGCGCGCAAAGGATCAGGGCGAGCAGAACGTTGGCAGGGCGGACAGGCATGCACTTCACTCCTCGGACAGACCGGATTATCCCACGTCCGGCAATGCCGACACCTGACTCGCCCGTTTGCCGGGCCAGGATCGGACGCCGCGCGCTTGCGCTTGCGGACATGACGGCGGATGCAAGGCTCCGTACCATGTCTGCATGACCCGGCAGCAGCGGCGGAAAGCGCTGATGTGACGGCAACGACACGAGGAGAACCATCCACCATGCCATTCCTGGGCCTGGGCCTGCACGTCCTGATCGCCATCCTGTTCGCGGTCCATGCCGTGCGCAGTGGACAGCCCTACTACTGGCTGTTCATCCTGTTCTCCTTCCCCTTGCTGGGCAGCATCGTCTACTTCGTCGTGGTGTTCCTGCCGCATTGGCGCCTGGACCGGGGAGCACGCCTGGCAGTCGCCGCTGCCGGCCGGGCACTCGACCCGGGGCGCGAACTGCGCGAGGCACGCGCCGCCTTCGAGTACACCCCGACCGCCGGCAACCGCATGCGGCTGGCGAATGCGCAGTTGGAGGCCGGCCAATATGCGCTCGCGGCCGCCAGCTACGAAGCCAGCCTGGAAGGCCTGTTTGCCAAGGACCCGGACATCCGTTTCGGCGCGGCACGCGCACACGTGGCAGCCGGGCAGTTGCAGCCGGCACTTGCGCATCTGGAGATCCTGCGCAGCGAGTATCCGGAATTCAGGGCCGAGGCGGTGGGCCTGCTGCGCGCGCGCGCCCTGACGAGCGCCGGCAGGCAGGCCGACGCCGGGGCGGTGCTGGCGGATCTGGTGGATCGCTTCGGCAGCTTCGAGACCAAGGCCGAATACCTGATCTGGGCGGTCGATGCGCGCGAAACCATCCTGGCGGGCGCCCTGCGTGGCGACCTCGAACGCACCCTGCAGCATTGGCCGCGGCACACGCGCGAACTGCACCGCGACCTTCTGCGCCGGCTGGCGGCTGCGACGGCCACGCTGTCCTGAGCGCACGCTGCCCGCCGTCAGCGCCGGCGGGAAAAACGACGCCCGGGTAACTCATGGATTCAAGGGTGCCGGCAACAGGAATCGAACCCGTGACCTTCTGATTACAAATCAGCTGCTCTACCTGCTGAGCTATGCCGGCGATGCGGGAAGTCTACTTGATGACCCGCAGGCTCGGGCGGCCGCGGGGCGGGCTGCCGGGCGGCGGATCGGAGGGGCCACCACCTTCGTCGGCGTCGGCCTGCGCTGCCGGGCCGGCTGCCGCCGGAGCGGCCGGACGCGCTTCCTCGGCGGCATCCAGGATACGTCGGGCATCCTGGGCGTCGCCCTCGGCGGGGCGCTCGACTTCGAAGGCCAGGCCTTCGCCGTTTTCGCGCGCAAATATGCCGGTGATGGCGCCGACCGGGACCGAGACCTCGCGCGAAACCCCATTGAAGCGCGTGTGGAAATCCACCTGCTGATTGCTCATGGTGAGGTTGCGCGTGGCATTGGGCCCGATGTTGAGCACGATCAGCCCTTCCTTGACGAACTCCAGCGGCACGCGCGTGGCACCGTCCACCTGCACGCTCAGATAGGGCGTGTAGCCGCTGTCGACGCACCATTCGTAGATGGCGCGCAGCAGGTAGGGCTTGGTGGACGGACTGCTCACTTGCGCATGGCCTTTTCGGACGGCGTCATCGAGTCGATGAAGGCCTGGCGCGAGAACAGGCGCTCGGCGTACTTGAGCAGCGGGGCGGCCTGGCGCGGCAGCGCGATCTGGTAGTGATCCAGGCGCCACAGCAGCGGGGCGATCGCCACGTCGAGCATGGAGAACTCTTCGCCCAGCATGTATTTCTGCTTGGCGAACACCGGCGCCATCTGCACCAGGCTGTCGCGGATCACGCCGCGCGCCTTTTCGGCGTTCTTGGCGCTGCTGCCCTCCACCAGATCGATCTGGTTGAACAGTTCGGTCTCGAAGCGGAACAGGAACAGGCGGGCACGCGCGCGCATGACGGGATCGGCCGGCATCAGTTGCGGATGCGGGAAGCGCTCGTCGATGTACTCGTTGATGATGTTGGATTCGTAAAGCTGAAGATCGCGCTCGACCAGGATCGGCACGCGGTTGTTCGGGTTCATCACCGCGATCTCTTCGGGTTTGTTGTACAGATCGACGTCGACGATCTGGAAATCCATGCCCTTCTCGTACAGGACGATGCGGCAACGTTGGCTGAACGGGCAGGTGGTGCCCGAGTAAAGCGTCATCATGCGAGGAAGGCCCTCTCTAGTGAAAAACCGGCGCACACCGAAGTCCGCCGGTCTTGTGGGTGTTAACCCGGATATGGGGTGCCTGATCACGTCAGGCAAGGCCGCTCTCAGTGGATGTCTTTCCAGAACTCCTTCTTCAGCGCCAGGGTGAGGAAGAATGCCAGCACCAGGAAGAACATCACGACCACACCGATCTGGACACGTGCGGCGCGCACCGGTTCACCCATCCAGACCATGTAGTTGACCAGATCGGCGGTGAAACGGTCGAATTCCTCCGGGCTCAGCTGACCGGGTTTGACCAGTTCCAGCCTGTGGTGCACCTCGCCGCCTTCACCGGCGGCCTTCTCCTCGACCAGCTTCTGCACCCCCTGCAACTGGTACAGGACATGCGGCATGCCGACGTTGGGGAAGGCGATGTTGTTCCAGCCGGTGGGCCGCGATTCGTCCTGGTAGAAACCGCGCAGGTAGGTGTACAGCCAGTCGGCGCCGCGCACCCGGCTTTCCACCGACAGGTCGGGCGGCGGCGCGCCGAACCAGGCCTTGCCGTCGGCACGGTCCATCGCCACGGCCATGGTCTCGCCCACTTTCTGGCCGGTGAAGATCAGGTTGGCCTTGATCTGTTCCTCGGTCAGGCCGATCTCGGTCATGCGGCTGTAGCGCATGTAGGCCGCGGAATGGCAGTTCAGGCAGTAGTTGACGAAGTTGCGCGCACCGCGTTGCAGCGAGGCCTGGTCGCCGGGGTTGATCGGCGCATGGTCGACCGCGCCACCCTCGTTGGCGAAGGCGGGCGTGACGGCAAGTCCGACGCCCAGGGCCAGGGCGGCAGTCAGCGGCGCGAAGTGCTTCAGGAGGCTCTTCAGGTTCATTCGGTCACCCGTTCCGGTTCTTGCTTGGTCTTGTCCAGCTTGGTGTAGAGGGGCATGCCCAGGAAGAACGCGAAGTACACGATGGCGCACACGCGCGAAACCGGGTTGACGTACCACAGGTTGGGATCCTGGGTGCCCATGTAGCCAAGGATCAGGAAGGCCACGATGAACAGGCCGAAGAAGGCCTTGTAAAGCGAGCCGCGGTAGCGGATCGACTTGACCGGGCCGTTGTCCAGCCAGGGCAGCAGGAAGAAGATCACCACCGAGGCGCCCATTGCGAGCACGCCGAACACCTTGTTGGGGACGGCGCGCAGGATGGCGTAGAAGGGCGTGAAGTACCACACCGGCGAAATATGCGGCGGGGTCTTGAGCGGATCGGCCGGGATGAAATTGTTGGCCTCGAGGAAGTAGCCGCCCATTTCCGGCGCGAAGAACACGACTGCCGAGAACAGCGCCAGGAACACGGTGACGCCCACCAGGTCCTTGACGGTGTAGTAAGGATGGAAGGGGATGCCGTCGAGCGGGATGTGGGTCTTGGGATCCTTGTTCTTCTTGATCTCGATGCCGTCGGGGTTGTTGGACCCGACTTCGTGCAGCGCGATGATGTGCACCAGCACCAGGCCGACCAGCACCAGCGGCAGTGCGATGACGTGGAAGGCGAAGAAGCGGTTGAGTGTGGCGTCCGAGACCACGTAGTCGCCGCGGATCCACAACGCCAGCGGCGGGCTGATGGCATCGAACAGCGAGATGATCACCTGGGCGCCCCAGTAGGACATCTGGCCCCAGGGCAGCAGGTAGCCCATGAAGGCCTCGCCCATCAGGCACAGGTAGATGGCCATCCCGATCAGCCACACCAGTTCGCGCGGTTTGCGGTAGGAGCCGTACATCAGGCCGCGCAGCATGTGCAGGTAGACCGTCACGAAGAACATCGACGCGCCGGTCGAGTGCATGTAGCGGATCAGCCAGCCGTAGTTGACGTCGCGCATGATGTACTCGACGGAGGCGAAGGCGTAGCGCGCGTCCGGCTTGTAGTTCATGGTCAGGAAGATGCCGGTGACCAGCTGGATCACCAGGACCAGCAGTGCCAGCGAGCCGAAGTAGTACCAGAAGTTGAAGTTCTTGGGCGCGTAGTACTCGGACAGGTGGGCCTTCCAGGTGGAAGTCAGCGGGAGGCGATCATCCACCCACTGGGTAAGGCTGGACAGCATGCTCATCGATCAGGCTCCTTTTGACTTGTCTGCACCCACCAGCAGCTTGCCGCCGGCCAGGTACTGATGGGGCGGGATCTTCATGTTCGTCGGCGCAGGCACGCCCTTGAACACCCGTGCAGCCATGTCGAACTTCGAACCATGGCAGGGGCAGAAGAAGCCGCCCGGCCAGTCGTCAGGCATGCCCTCGGAATTGCCGACCTTCATGCGGTCCTGCGGCGAACAGCCCAGGTGGGTGCAGATGCCGACCACGACCAGGACTTCGGGATGCTCGGCCGTTGAACGGTTGGGGTTCTTGCAGTAGTCCGGCTGCTCGGATTCATCGGAACCCGGGTCGCGCAGGCGGTCGGCGTTCTTGGCCAGCTGTTCGAGCATGGCCGGCGTACGGCTCACCACCCAGACCGGCTGGCCGCGCCATTCCGACGTCAGCTTCATCCCCGACTCCAGCCTGGAAATGTCGACTTCCACGGGCGCGCCGGCCGCCTTGGCGCGTGCGCTGGGAAGCATGCTGCTCACGAACGGGACGGCCACGGCAACGACGCCAGCGGCTCCCAGGGCACTGGTTGCCCCGATCAGAAAACGGCGACGGCCGTGATCCGAAGTTGAATCACTCATGGCGGGATCCTGGTTGCTTGAAGTAGGGAATCAAAACCTCGGGAGTTTAGCAGCAAATGCTGTGACCTTGCGCGCCCGTTTGGCGAACGCAAGGCACGGGCCCCTGTTGCCTGCCAAGGCGGCGGGGTATCCCAGGCAGATGATGCCTGTCGCGCCGGCCGCCGTGTTTGACTCATCTCAAGGCAGGCCCTAAATTCGGACAGGCCGGCGCAAACGTCTTGATGCCGCCGCACGCCGGGATCCCATACAACACGGCGCCCCCCACTTCATCCAAGGAGCCTCACGGTGTCTTTCTTCAGCGAGTTCAAAGAGTTTGCAATCAAGGGAAACGTAATGGACCTCGCCGTCGGTGTCATCATCGGCGCAGCCTTCGGCAAGATCGTTGATTCGGTGGTGAAGGATCTGATCATGCCGATCGTGGGCAGGGTCATCGGCGGCCTCGACTTCTCCAACTATTTCGTCATGCTGTCCAACGCGCCGGCGGATTTCAAGGGCCCGAACACCTACGAAGCGCTGACCAAGGCCGGCGTGCCGCTGTTCGCCTACGGCAACTTCCTGACCGTCGCGATCAACTTCATCATCCTGGCCTTCATCATCTTCATGATGGTGAAGCAGGTGAACCGCATGAAAAAGGAAGAGCCGGCCGCTCCCGCGGCAGCGCCGGTCACCCCGGAAGATGTGCTGCTGCTGCGCGAAATCCGCGACGCGCTCAAGCGCTGAAGCGGCGCTGCGTGCCGGCCCAGGCCGGCTGCAAGCCAGAGAGGGCGCGGCACCGCAGGACGCCGCGCCCTTTGCACGTCCGGGGCCCTCAGCGACGCGCCACTTCGCCGACTTCCGCGGCCGGCGCCGGCTTCCAGCGTGCCGCGGCGATGATGCCCACTTCGTAGAGCAGCCACAGCGGCAGCGCCAGCATGCTCTGCGAGACGACGTCGGGCGGCGTGAAGATGGCGCCGACCACGAAGGCGCCGACGATCACGTAGCGCCGGATGCTGCGCAGGGTTTCGACCGTCACCACGCCCAGCCGCACCAGCACCACCACGGCGACCGGCACTTCGAAGGTGACGCCGAAGGCCAGGAACATCGTCAGCACGAAGCCCAGGTACTTGTCGATGTCGGTCATCACCGCCACGCCTTCCGGCGCCACCTGGGTGATGAAGCCGAACACCACCGGAAATACCAGGAAGTAGGCGAAGGCCATGCCGCAGTAGAACAGCACGGTGCTGGAAACGACCAGTGGCAGCACCATGCGCTTTTCGTGGGCATACAGGCCGGGCGCCACGAAGGCCCACACCTGCCACAGGACATACGGCAGCGCCACCATCAGCGAGGCCATCATGGCCACTTTCATGGGTACGAAGAAGGGCGTGGTCACTTCGGTGGCAATCATGTGGGCGCCGGCCGGCAGGCTGCGCAGCAGGGGCAGGGCCAGCAGGGTATAGAGTTTGTTCGAGAACGGCAGCATGCCGAGCAGAATCACGCCCACCGCCGCCAGTGCGCGGATCAGGCGGCTGCGCAGTTCGATCAGGTGGGTGAGAAAGCCTTCTTCCTCGGGCCCGCCCTGCAGCGGATCGCTCATGCCCCGGGCGCCGGCGGATGCGCGCTGGCGTCGTGCAGCGGCGCGGCGCCGACCGGCTGGGGTTCACCGTTGCCGGGCAGCGCTTCGGCGGGACTGAACAGCACCGACTGGCCGGCGCGGACCGCCTCCAGCTCCGGCGCCGGCACGGCTTCGGCCACCGGCGCGCCGGGCGCATTGCCGGTGGACGGCAGCGCGGCGGCCGGCGCGCTGGCATTCGCATCCGCGGCAGCCACGCTCGCGGCGGCCGGCTGGGGACCGGTCATCAGGGCCTGCTGGCCGGCCTGGAAATGCGTCTCGGCGCTGGCCAGGGATTCGCGCACGCCGGTCTCGAAGGCCTGGGCCGCATCCTTGATCTCGCCTTGCACGCGCCGCAGTTCGGACAGTTCGACCTCGCGCGCGATGTCGGCCTTGACCGTGGCGGCATAGCGCTGCAGGCGGCCGACCACCACGCCGGCGGTGCGTGCCACGCGCGGCAGGCGCTCGGGGCCGATCACCACCAGCGCCACCACGCCGATCAGGGCGAGCTCAGAAAAAGCGAAGTCGAACATGCGCTCATGGCCGCACCTGCGAGGGCACGGCACCGATTGGATTTCAGGACGGCTGGTGGTCGCGCTTGGCTTCGCCTTCGATCACCGGGCTGCCTTCGGGCTTGACGGCGGCCTGGCTGACGTCGGGACCGGACATGCCTTCCTTGAAGTTGCGCACGGCGCCACCGAGGTCGCGACCGGCATCCTTGAGTTTCTTGGTGCCGAACACCAGCACCACGATGAGCAACACGATCAGCCAGTGGCCGATACTGAGGGAACCCATGCTGTTTCTCCTTGCGTGCCCGTGCTTCAGGCGGATTGATGCGAACCGGCGTGGCCGAAGGGCAGCGAGCCGCCGCCGCCCAGCACGTGGGCATGCAGATGGAATACCGTCTGCCCACCGCCCTTGCCGGTGTTGATGATGGTGCGGAAGCCGTCGCCCAGGCCGTGCTGCCGTGCCAGCTGCGACGCCAGCAACAGCATGCGCCCCAGCAGTTCGGCGTGGCTGTCGTCGCACTGCTCCAGCGAGGCCACGTGCACCCTGGGAATGATCAGGAAATGCACCGGCGCGGCCGGATGGATGTCATGGAAGGCGAACAGCTGCCCGTCTTCGTGGATCTTGCGGCTGGGAATCTGGCCCGCCGCAATCCGGCAGAAAATGCAGTCGCTCATGCCTTAGCTTTCCTGCGGCCGCGCCGCCTTTTCCTCGACTCCTGAGATGCCTTCACGACGCTTGAGTTCCGCGATCACGTCGCGCGGGCCCAGGCCGGCATGCGACAGCATCACCAGGGTGTGGAACCACAGGTCGGCCGTTTCCCGCACCAGCTGCAGTGTATCACCGGACTTTGCCGCCAGAATGGTCTCGACCGCTTCCTCGCCGACCTTGCGCAGGATGGCATCCTGCCCCTTGGCATGCAGCTTGGCGACGTAGGACGTGGCGGGATCCGCGCGCTTGCGGTCCTCCAGGATGGCCGCCAGTTCTTCCAGGAAATCCTGCGCATTGAGCATGATCGTTGCCAAATTCCGGTCTGTTGATGGGTTTTGCGGTGCTGCGTTGCAGTGCCAGGCGCCGCTTCAGGCGCCTGTGCCGGCCGGACCGGCGTAGATCTCGGCCGGGTCGCGCAGGACCGGCTCACTGTCCTGCCACTGCCCATTGTGCAGGGTGCGGAAGAAGCAACTGTGACGGCCGGTGTGACAGGCGATGCCGCCGTCCTGTTCGACCTGCAGCACGATGGCGTCGCCATCGCAGTCGAGCTGCACCGCCAGCACACGTTGGCGATGGCCCGATTCCTCGCCCTTGCGCCACAGGCGCTGGCGGCTGCGCGACCAGTAGGTGGCGTAGCCGCTGTCGATGGTGTCCTGCAGCGACTCGCGGTTCATCCACGCCAGCATCAGCACGCGCCCGCTGCTGGCTTCCTGCGCCACCGCGCTGACCAGTCCGCGCTCGTCCCAGTGGACGGCATCGAGCAGGCCGGCGCTCACAGCCGCACCTCGACGCCGTGCTCGGCCAGGTAGCGCTTGGCGGATTCGACGGTGTGTTCGCCGTAGTGGAAGATGCTGGCGGCCAGCACGGCATCGGCATGACCGATCAGGATGCCGTCGGCCAGATCCTGCAGCGAGCCGACGCCGCCGCTGGCGATCACCGGCACCGGCACGGCATCGGACACGGCGCGCGTGAGTTCGAGATCGAATCCGCTGCGCGTGCCGTCACGGTCCATGCTGGTGAGCAGGATCTCGCCGGCGCCCAGGCGGCACGCTTCGACCGCCCATTCAACGGCGTCGAGTCCGGTGGGGGTGCGGCCGCCATGGGTGTAGACCTGCCAGCCGCCGCGCACCGGATCGCGCTTGGCATCCACGGCCACCACGATGCACTGCGAGCCGAAGCGGTCGGCGGTATCCGCCACCAGACGCGGATTATTGACTGCGGCCGTGTTGACACTGATCTTGTCGGCACCGGCGTTAAGCAGGGCGCGCACGTCGGCCACCTGGCGCACGCCGCCGCCGACGGTCAGGGGGATGAAGACCTCGGCGCTGACCGCTTCGATCACCGGCAGGATCAGGCCGCGGCCGTCGGAGCTGGCGGTGATGTCGAGGAAGGTGACTTCGTCGGCCCCCTGTTCGTCATAGCGGCGCGCCACTTCGACCGGATCGCCAGCATCGCGCAGTTCGAGGAAATTGACCCCCTTGACCACACGCCCGGCATTGACGTCCAGGCAGGGAATGATGCGCTTGGCGAGGCCCATGATCAGATCGGCGGTCGCGGGTAGCGCGCCGCCAGTTCAAGCGCCGCCTTGAAGTCGAGCTGGCCTTCGTAGACCGCGCGGCCGGTGATGGCGCCCATGATGCCTTCATCCTGCACGTCGCACAGCTTCTGGATGTCCTCCAGGCGCGACACGCCGCCACTGGCGATGACCGGGATGTGCAGGGCGCGCGCCAGCTTGACGGTGGCCTCGATGTTGACCCCGGTGAGCATGCCATCGCGGCCGATGTCGGTGTAGATCACGGCCTCGACGCCATAACCTTCGTAGCGCTGGGCGAGGTCGATGACGTCGTGGCCGGTCATCTTGGACCAGCCATCCACCGCCACCTTGCCGTCGCGCGCGTCGAGCCCGACCATGATGTGACCGGGGAAGGCATCGCAGGCCTCGTGCAGGAAGCCCGGGTTCTTCACCGCGGCAGTGCCGATGATCACCCAGGTGACGCCGTCGTCGAGGTAGCGTTCGATCACTTCCAGGCTGCGGATACCGCCGCCCAGCTGGATCGGCAGTTCATCGCCGAGTTCGCGGATGATGTCGCGGATGGCCGGCTCGTTGACCGGCTTGCCTGCGAAGGCGCCGTTGAGGTCGACCAGATGCAAGCGTTCGGCGCCGAGGTCCTTCCATTTCCTGGCCATCGCGGCCGGATCCTCGGAGAACAGGGTGGCACCTTCCATTTCGCCCTGCTTCAGGCGGACGCAGTGACCATCCTTCAGGTCGATGGCGGGGATCACGATCATGGCAGTACAGGCAAGTGTAGGTTGGGCGGCTGCCGGCGGCAGCTCACGGGTTCCAGGAAAGGAAATTCGACAACAGCTTGAGCCCGGCTTGGGCACTCTTTTCCGGGTGGAACTGGACCGCGAACAGCCGGTCGCGCGCCACCGCGCAGCAGAACGGATCCGGATAGGCCGAACTTCCGACCGAAAGCCCCGGATCCGAGGGTTCGACCACATAGCTGTGGACGAAATAAAAACGTGTACCGTCCGGCAGGCCATCCCACACCGGATGGGCCCGGCTGGGGTGCACCTGGTTCCAGCCCATGTGCGGCACCTTGAGCCGGGCGCCGTCGCTGCCGGTGCGTCCTTCGGGATCGAGGCGCCGCACCTGGCCTGGCAGGATGCCAAGGCCCGGCGTATCGCCTTCCTCGGAATGCTCGAACAGCAGCTGCAGGCCGATGCACAGACCCAGGAAGGGCTTGCTGCGTGCGGCGTCGATCAGCGCCGGCCGCAGGCCGCGCGCGTCGATTTCGCGCATGCAGTCGGGCATCGCGCCCTGGCCCGGAAAGACCACGCGATCCGCCGCCGCGACGCGCGCGGGATCGCCACTGACCTCGATGCGCTGATCGGGCGCCACATGCTCCAGCGCCTTGGCGACCGAGCGCAGGTTGCCCATGCCGTAATCGACCACCACGATGTGGCTCATCATCGACTCACAAGGCGCCCTTGGTGGATGGCAGCTGGCCGCTGGCGCGCGGATCGGCTTCGACGGCCATGCGCAGCGCGCGGCCGAAGGCCTTGAACACGGTCTCGGCCTGATGATGGGCGTTGCGGCCGCGCAGGTTGTCGATGTGTAGCGTGACGCCGGCGTGGTTGACGAAACCCTGGAAGAACTCGCGCAGCAGGTCGACGTCGAAATCGCCGATGCGCGCGCGCGTGAACTCGACGTGGAACTCCAGGCCCGGCCTTCCGGACAGGTCGACCACCACACGCGACAAGGCCTCGTCCAGCGGCACATAGGCATGTCCGTAGCGGCGCACACCCTTCTTGTCGACCAGCGCCTGCGCGAACGCCTGCCCCAGCGTGATGCCGACATCCTCGACGGTGTGGTGGGCATCGATCTGCAGGTCGCCTGCGGCGCTGACCTCGATGTCGAACAGGCCGTGACGCACGATCTGGTCCAGCATGTGGTCGAGGAAGGGGACGCCGGTGGCAAGCTTGCCCTGTCCGGATCCATCCAGGTTCAGGGTGGCGGAAATCCGGGTTTCCAGGGTATTGCGGGTGACCTGTGCGGAGCGCATGGAAAGGATTCTGGAGGGTTGGGGCCGCGCGGCTTCAGCCGGGCGCTCGCAGCGACACTGCGAGCGCGTCCAGCAGGCGGTCATTCTGATCGGAACTGCCGACGGTGATCCGCAGACAACCGTGCAACAGCGCGTGCGCGCCATTCAAGTTCTTGATCAATATACCATGCGCCTTTAGGGCGTCAAATACGGCGCCGGGCTGGTCGACGCGGATCAGCAGGAAGTTGGCCTCGCTGGCAAAACACTGCACGCCGGCCATCGCCGCCAGCACCCCGGCCATGCGGCTGCGTTCGGCGCGCAGCAGGCGTGCCTGCTGCCACAGCACGTCGACCGATTCGAGCACGGTGGTGGCGATGACCTGGGTGGCCACCGAGATGTTGTAGGGCAGGCGCAGCTTCTCGAACTCGCCGATCAGGTCCGGCGGCCCGGCCAGGAAGCCCAGGCGGATGCCGGCCAGACCGAGCTTGGACAGCGTGCGCATCACCAGCAGATTGCGCCGCTCGCCCACGCGCGCCAGCCAGCTGTGGTCGGTGAAGGGGAAATAGGCCTCGTCGACCACCACCAGCCCGGGCGTGGCCTCGAGCACGGCTGCGACGGCGGCGTCCGGAAACACGTTGCCGGTGGGATTGTTGGGGATGGCCAGGAACACCAGCGCCGGTCGAATCACGCGGATGGCGTCGAGCACCGCGTCGAGGTCGAGCGAGAAATCGGCGCGCAGCGGCACGCCGTGGTAGTTCAGGCCACAGCTTTGCGCGAGCAGGCGGAACATCACGAAGCCGGGCTCGACGCTGAGCAGCGTGGCGCCCGGCCGTGCCACCGCCTGGGCCAGGATCTGGATCACTTCGTCCGAACCGTTGCCGAGCAGCAGGCCGGCCGCGGCCGGCACGCCCAGCGAGGCCGCCAGCAGGGCCTTGAGCGCAGCCGGCTGGGCATCCGGATAACGGTTGTAGGCGGCCTCGGCCAGCCGCTGGCCGAGCAGGTCACGCAAGCCGGCCGGCAGCGGAAAGGGGTTCTCCATGGCGTCGAGCTTGATCAGGCCACGCGCGTCCTGCACGTGATAGGCCTGCAGCGCGCGCACTTCCGGGCGGATCAGTTCGATCGGGTCCATGCCTTCAGTCTTCCTGCAGGCGCAGTTCGGCGGCACGCGCATGTGCCGTCAGCCCTTCGCCATGGGCCAGCACCGCGGCCACCCGGCCCAGCGCGCGCGCACCCGCAGCCGAGACCTGGATCAGGCTGGTGCGCTTCTGGAAATCGTAGACACCCAGCGGCGACGCGAAGCGTGCCGTGCGGCCGGTGGGCAGCACGTGGTTGGGGCCGGCGCAGTAGTCGCCCAGCGATTCCGAGCTGTAGGGCCCCATGAAAATGGCACCGGCGTGGCGCAGCAGCGGCACCCAGGTCTCGGGATCGCGCACCGACAGCTCGAGATGCTCGGGCGCGACGCGGTTGGCGATCTCGCAGGCCTCAGCCAGGTCGCGCGTGCGGATCAGCGCGCCACGGCCGGACAGCGAGGCGCGGATCACGTCGGCGCGCGGCATGTCGGCAAGCAGGCGGCCGATCGCGTGTTCGACGGCATCCAGGAAGGCGGCGTCGGGGCTGAGCAGGATCGCCTGCGCGATCTCGTCGTGCTCGGCCTGCGAAAAGAGATCCATCGCCACCCAGTCGGCCGGCGTGCTGCCGTCGCTGATCACCAGGATCTCGGACGGGCCGGCCACCATGTCGATGCCCACCGTACCGAACACACGGCGCTTGGCGGCGGCGACCCAGGCATTGCCGGGGCCGGTGATCTTGTCGACCGCCGGCACGGTGGCGGTGCCATGGGCCAGGGCCGCGATCGCCTGCGCGCCGCCGATGGTGAACACGCGGTCGACACCGGCCAGCGCGGCGGCCGCCAGCACCAGTTCGTTGCGCACGCCATCCGGGGTGGGCACCACCATGATCAGCTCGCCGACGCCGGCCACCTTGGCCGGAATGGCGTTCATCAGCACCGAGGACGGGTAGGCCGCCTTGCCGCCGGGCACATACAGCCCGGCGCGATCGAGCGGCGTGACGCGTTGCCCCAGCACCGTGCCGTCGGCTTCGGTGTAGGTCCAGCTTTCGGCCTTCTGACGCTGGTGGAAGACGCGGATGCGTTCCGCGGCCGCGCGCAGCGCATCCGCCTGCTCGGCGGGCAGGCCGGCCAGCGCCTGCTCCAGCACCGGGCGCGGCAGTTCCAGATCGGCGGCGCGCGCGACCGTCAGGCGGTCGAAACGGCGCGTGTATTCGAGCAGTGCCTCGTCGCCACGCACGCGCACGTCGGCCACGATGTCGGCCACGGCGCGGTCGACCGCGGGATCCTGCGCCGACTCGAAAGCCGTCAGGCAGGCCAGTTCGGCGTCGAAGCCCGGCTGGTCGGACATCAGTCGGCGCAGCTTCATGCTGGCACCACCGCCTGCTGGAAGGCTTCGACCAGGGGCGCAATGCGGCTGCGCTGCAGCTTCCAGGCCGCCACGTTGACGATCAGGCGCGAGCTGATCTCGCGGATCAGCTCGACCGCCTCCAGGTTGTTGGCGCGCAGCGTGCCGCCACTGCTGACCAGGTCGACGATGGCGTCACCCAGACCGGTCAGCGGCGCCAGCTCCATCGAGCCGTAGAGCTTGATCAGGTCGACGTGCATGCCCTTGGCGGCGAAGTGCTCGGCGGCCATGCGCATGTACTTGGTGGCCACGCGCAGCCGCGCACCACGGCCGATGGCGGCCTGGTAGTCGAAGCCCTTGGGCACGGCGACCATCATGCGGCAGCGCGCGATGCGCAGGTCGAGCGGCTGGTAAATGCCATCGCCGCCGTGTTCGAGCAGCACGTCGAGCCCCGCCACGCCGAGATCGGCGCCGCCGTATTGCACGTAGGTGGGGACGTCTGAGGCGCGCACGATCACCAGCCGCACGTCGGGGCGGTTGGTGGCAATGATGAGTTCGCGCGAGGACTCGGGATCGGCCGCCGGCTCGATGCCGGCCGCGGCCAGCAGCGGACGCGTGTCCTGGAAAATGCGCCCCTTGGAAAGGGCGATGGTGATGCCGTCGAAGGCGCGCTGCGCCATCTCAGCCCTCCCGCGCGACGCTGACCCGCCGGATGTCGGCGCCCAGCGCCGACAGCTTGGCTTCGATGTGCTCGTAGCCACGGTCGAGGTGGTAGATGCGGTCGATGCGCGTCTCGCCCTGCGCGATCAGGCCGGCGATCACCAGGCTGGCCGAGGCGCGCAGGTCGGTGGCCATCACGTCGGCACCCTCCAGGCGCGCCACGCCGCGGATGATCGCGGCATTGCCTTCGACCTCGATGTTGGCACCCAGACGTCGCAACTCCTGGACATGCATGAAGCGGTTCTCGAAAATCGTCTCGGTGATCACGGTGGTGCCTTCGGCCACGCAGTTCATGGCCATGAACTGCGCCTGCATGTCGGTCGGAAAGGCCGGATGGGGCGCGGTGCGCACGCTCACGCCGTGGTTGGGACCGCGCATGCGGATGCGCAGACGCGCGGCATCGCCTTCGATCAGCGCATTGGCTTCGCGCAGCTTGTCCAGCACCGCCTTGAGCGCCTCCGGGCAGGTGTCGCGCAGCGTGATGTCGCCGCCGGTGGCCGCCGCGGCGACCAGGAAGGTGCCGCTTTCGATGCGGTCGGGCATGATGCGATGGCGGCAGGCCCCCAGGCTCGCCACGCCTTCGATGGTGATGACGTCGGTGCCGTGGCCACGGATGCGCGCGCCCATGCCGATCAGGCATTCGGCCAGGTCCACCACTTCGGGTTCGCGCGCCGCGTTCTCGAGCAGCGTGGTGCCTTCGGCCAGGGTGGCCGCCATCATCAGGTTCTCGGTGCCGGTAACGGTGACCGTATCCATGAAGATGCGCGCGCCACGCAGGCGCTCGGCATGCGCCACGATATAGCCGTGTTCGATGGTGATTTGCGCCCCCATCGCCTCCAGGCCCTTGATGTGCAGGTCAACCGGCCGCTCGCCGATGGCACAGCCGCCGGGCAGCGAAACCTTGGCCTGCCGGCAACGCGCCAGCAGGGGACCGAGCACCAGGATCGAGGCGCGCATGGTCTTGACCAGGTCGTAGGCGGCCACCGGGTTGTGGATGTCGGCGCCGGTGAGCGTGATGGTGGCCGCCTCGCGGCGCGCCTCGACCCCCATGCCTTCGAGCAGACGCACCAGGGTGCTGACATCGCGCAGTTCGGGCACGTTGTCCAGCTGCAGCGGCTGCGCGGACAGCAGGCTCGCGCACAGGATCGGCAATGCGGCGTTCTTGGCGCCGGAAATGCGGACCTCGCCGCTCAGCGGGCGGCCGCCGGAAATCAGGAGCTGATCCACGCGCTCAGCCTGCGCTGGCTGCGCCCGACTCGGCCCATTGGGCCGGCGTCAGGGTCTGCATCGAAAGGGCGTGGATTTCCTCGCGCATGCGCTCGCCGAGCGCCGCATACACCAGCTGGTGACGGGCCACGCGCGATTTGCCTTCAAAGGCATCGGACACGATCACCGCATCGAAATGATGGCCATCGCCACGCACCTCAAGGTGCTGGCAGGCAAGTCCCTGCGCGATGTAACGGCGGACGTCGTCGGGTAGGACCATGATCTGGGGGGGACCGGAGCGACTAGTGGCGCAGCCGCCAGCCCCGGGAAAGTAGTACCAAGGCCGAACATGATAAGGCAATAGCGCTGCCAGCCACAATCGCCAGGCTTTCCAGCGGCGCGACGTCGGAGTAGCCGAAAAAGCCGTGGCGGAAGCCGTCGATCATGTAAAGGAAGGGATTGAAGCGTGACACCGACTGCCAGAACGGCGGCAGGGCGCGGATGGAATAGAACACCCCGGCCAGGAAGGTCAGCGGCATGATCAGGAAATTCTGAAAGGCCGCCATCTGGTCGAACTTCTCGGCCCAGATGCCTGCGAGCATGCCCAGCACTCCGGTCAGCAAGGTCCCCAGCAGCCCGAACAGCAGCACTTCCAGCGGATGCGCCGGCACATGCGGAAAAAAGAACAGCGTGACCAGCCACACCGCCAGCCCCACCGCCATGCCACGCGCCATGGCCGCCAGGGCGTAGGCAGCGAATATTTCCAGCGGCGACAGCGGCGCCAGCAGCATGAACACCAGGTTGCCGCTGACCTTGCTCTGGATCAGGCTGGACGAACTGTTGGCAAAGGCATTCTGCAGCATCGCCATCATCGCCAGTCCAGGCACCAGGAACTCGCGATAGCTCACGCCCGGCCAGACTTCGCTGCGCGCGCTCATCACCTGTGCGAACACCAGCAGGTACAGCAGGGTCGAGACCACCGGCGCCAGCAGGGTCTGGAAGCTCACCTTCCAGAAGCGCAGCACCTCCTTGCCGAGCAGGGTTCGGAATCCCAGCATCATGAGGGTATGCGGCCCTGGGCCGCCCCGGAGACGATCGCCACGAACACCTCTTCCAGATCGGCCTGACCGACTTCCAGATCCTCCACCTGCAGGCCGGCCTGGCGGCACGCGGCCAGCACCTGCTCGACCTCGGCGAAATCGCCCAGCGCCAGGCGATGCCGCCCGCCCGGCAGGGCCTGCGCGCGCGCGGCCAGGGCCGGCGGCAGGGGCAGGTCACCGGCCACACCGAAACTCAGGCTGGGATGCGAGTGCGCGGCCAGCAGGTTGCGTGTGGTGTCGAGCGCCACGATGCGGCCCTCCTTCATCATCGCCACCCGATTGCACAGCGCCTGCGCCTCCTCCAGGTAGTGGGTGGTGAGCAGGATGGTGTGCCCCTCGCCGTTGAGACGCCGGATGAACTTCCACAAGGTCTGGCGCAGTTCGACATCCACGCCCGCGGTCGGCTCGTCCAGCACCAGCACCGGCGGCCGGTGCACCAGCGCCTGCGCCACCAGCACGCGGCGCTTCATGCCGCCCGACAGCGAACGCATGTTGGCATCGGCCTTGTCTGTCAGCTGCAGGTTCTCGAGCAGCTCGTCGATCCAGGCGCGATCGGGCGGGATGCCGAAATAGCCGCTCTGGATGCGAAGTGTCTCGCGCACCGTGAAAAAGGGGTCGAACACCAGCTCCTGCGGCACGATGCCGACCAGGCGGCGCGCTGCGCGATAGTCGCTGCCGGTGTCATGCCCCAGGATGGCGAGGCGGCCGGCATCGGGACGGCTCAAGCCGGCCAGCAGGCTGATCAGGGTGGTCTTGCCCGCGCCGTTGGGTCCGAGCAGCGCGAAGAACTCGCCCTGCTCCACCTGCAGATCCACCCCCTTGAGCGCGCGCAGCGCGCCAAATGACTTCTCGACGCCCTGGATGGAGATCGCGGCTTCCCCCGCGCGGCCCGCGCGCGCACCACGGTCAGGCATCCGGCGCCCGATTGTCGACCAGGAAGCCGACGCCGTAGAGCTCGGCCAGGGTGCGCAGCGCCGCCGGCGGATTGCGCAGTTCGAACTGCCCGCCGGCCGCTTCGGCGGCACGCCGCAGATCGAGCAGCAGCGCCAGGGCCGAGGAATCGACCGCGCTCGCGCCGGCCAGGTCGACCTGCACAGCACCGGCGGCGGCGGCGGCCAGGCAGGGTGCGTGCAAGCCGGGCACGCTCGTCAGGTTGACCGGGCCCGACAGGCGCAGCAGCTGGCCTTCGCGCTCGACACGCGCCTGGTCCATGCTCAGCCCTTCCGGGCCGACTTGGGTTCGCCGCCCTTGGATTCGGCGGCCTTGGCCTTGTCCTGCAGATCCTTGATCAGGCCATCGATACCGCCCGCCGCGACGCGGTCGTTGAAGTCCGAGCGGTAGTTGGTGACCAGGCTGATGCCGTCAACCTTGATGTCGAACACCTTCCAGGTGCCCTCGACATGCGCCAGCTGGTAGTCGATCGGCACGGTACGGCCCTGATCGGTCACCGTGCTCTGCACGGTGGTCGAAGCGTCGGCCGGGGTGCCATTCCAGGGCTTGTACGTGATCACCAGGTCGCGGAAGCGCGTCAGCGCGCCCGAATAGGTGCGCACCAGCAGGTTGCGGAAGGCGTCGACCACCTGTCCCTGCTGCTCGGGCGTGGCCTTGTTCCAGTTCTTGCCCAGCGCCAGCCGGGTCATGCGCTGGAAGTCGAAGTGCGGCACGATCTTCGATTCAACCAGCGCATAGCTCTTCGCACGATCGCCGGCCTGCAGGTCCTTGTCGGCCTTGATGGTGACCATGATGTCGTCGATGGTCTGGTGCAGCAGCTGGTCCGGCGCGGTTTCGACGGCGTTGGCGGAAAATGCCAGCGCCAGCAGCAGCGGGGCGGCAAAGCGGGACAGCGGGTTGAACTTCATGGCATCTTGTCCTTTTTACGGGCGGCCGGGAACGGCACGCCCTGCAGATTTCAACGGCGCGCAGCGCCGCGGGTTGACGGGCTACTTCCTGCCGGCGTCGGGCGCTTCCTGCGACTTGCTGATGAAGAACTGGCCGATCAGCTTCTCCAGCACCAGGGCCCCCTGGGTGTGCGTGATCTCGCTGCCTTCCTTCAGGTTGTCGCTCTCGCCGCCGGTATCCAGGCCGACGTACTGCTCGCCGAGGATGCCCGAGGTGAGCACCGAAGCCGTGGTATCGGTGGAAAAGGGAATGCGCCGGTCAAGCTGCATGGTGACCAGGGCATCGTATTTCTTGGTATCGAAGCGGATCGCACTGACGCGGCCGACCAGCACGCCGGAACTCTTCACCGGCGCCTTGACCTTGAGACCGCCGATATTGTCGAAATGGGCGGTCACCTTGTAGCTGTCGCCCAGGTTGGCCCCGCTGATGCTGCCCACCTTGAAGGTCAGGAACAGGATGGCGACGAAGCCGGCGACGACGAAAATGCCAACCCACAGGTTGAGCGTGGCGCGATTCATTGCATTACCCCTTGAACATGATAGCGGTCAACACGAGGTCGAGCGCCAGGATCGCGAGTGAGGAACTCACCACGGTGCGCGTGGTGGCGCCGGACACGCCTTCGGCGGTCGGTGCCGCGGCGTAGCCCTGGTAGGTGGCGATGGCCGAGACGGCGAGCCCGAAGACGGCGCTCTTGATCATGCTGTTGACCACGTCGTGCATGACATCGACGGCGCCCTGCATCTGCGACCAGAAGGCGCCGCTGTCGACGCCGATCACGATCACCGCGATCACGTAGCCGCCCAGCACGCCCATGGCGGTGAACATCGCCGACAACAGCGGCATGGCGAGGAAGCCGCCCCAGAAACGCGGACCGATCACGCGCGCGATCGGGTTGATTGCCATCATCTCCATGGCCGACAGCTGCTCGGTGGCCTTCATGAGGCCGATCTCCGCCGTGATCGCCGATCCGGCACGGCTGGCGAACAGCAGCGCGGACACTACCGGACCGAGTTCACGGGTCAGCGACAGCGCCACCAGCGTGCCGACGCTCTCGGCGCTGCCGTAGGTCTGCAGCGTCTCGTAGCCCTGCAGACCCAGCACCATGCCGACGAACAACCCGGACACCAGGATGATGATCAGCGACATCACGCCGGAATAGAACATCTCGCGGATGGTCAGCGAGAAGCGCCGGAAGCTGGTGGCCGAATGGCGCAGCGTCAGCACCAGGAACACCAGCACGGCGCCGATGCCCTCGGCGATTTCCAGGGTCATGGCGCCGACCTGGCGCAGCGACCCGAGCAGTCCCTCAAGCATGCGCGGCTGCTCCTGGCAAAGTGGCGGGTGCGGCGCCGATCAGCGCTCCGATCGGCGGCGCCGGATAGTGGAACGGTACCGGGCCATCCATTTCACCCCACACGAACTGGTGCACGTAGGGCAGGCCGGAGGCGCGGATCTCGTCCGGCGTGCCCTGCGCCACGATGACGCCGGCGGATACGAAGAACACATAGTCGACCAGGCGCATCGACTCCTGGACGTCGTGGGTCACGATGATCGAGGTGGTGCCGAGCGCCTGGTTGAGGTCGCGGATCAGGCGCGCGATCACACCCATCGAGATCGGATCGAGCCCGGTGAAGGGCTCGTCATACATCATCAGGCGCGGATCGAGCGCGATCGCGCGCGCCAGCGCGGCACGGCGCGCCATGCCACCGGAGAGCTCGCCCGGCATGCGATCGCACGCGCCGCGCAATCCCACGGCCTGCAGCTTGAGCAGGGTCAGGTCGCGGATCAGCGATTCCGCCAGCGCGGTGTGTTCGCGCATCTGGAAGGCGACATTGTCGAACACCGTCATGTCGGTGAACAGCGCCCCGAACTGGAACAGCATGCCCATGCGCCGGCGCAGACGGTACAGCGCCGCCTCGTCGATGGCGCACATGTCCTCGCCATCGACACGCAGTTCGCCCTGCGAAGGCCGCAATTGGCCACCGATCAGGCGCAGCAGGGTAGTCTTGCCGCAGCCGCTCTGCCCCATGATCGCCACGATCGAACCCTGCGGGATGCGCATGTTGATGTCGCGCAGCACATCGCGGTCGCCATAGCGGAAATGCAGGTGCGAGATTTCTACCGCAGCAGGCGCTGCCAAGGGCGGTACTCCGTCAGCAAAACGCCGAGTTTAAACTACGGCCGGTTGAATCCAAAATTTGGCCCATGACCCAGACCCCCATCGAAATCTTCGGGCTGTGCAAATCCCATGCCGGGCGGCCGGTGCTGGACCGCTTCAGCCTGACGGTCGGGCGCGGCGAAAGCGTGGCCCTGCTGGGGCTCAACGGCGCCGGCAAGACCACCTTGCTGCGCTGCCTGCTGGACTTCCAGCGCGCCGAATCCGGCACCATCCGCATCGACGGGTTCGACGCCAGGACGGCGGCAGCCCGGCGTCAGGTGAGCTTCCTTCCGGAACGCTTCCAGGCACCGGCCTTCCTGACGGGCCTGGAGTTCCTGCAGCTTTCCGCACGTCTCCACGGCGTGCCCTGGGATGCCGCCGGCGCCGAGGTGGCGTGCGGCCGCCTGGCGCTCGACTGGCCGCTGCTGCGCCAGCCGCTCGGCCGCCTGTCCAAGGGCAGCAGCCAGAAGCTGGGCCTGGCCGCTTGCTTGTTGAGCAACAGGCGCATCTATATACTCGATGAGCCCTTGTCCGGGCTGGATGTCCAGGCGCGCGTGCTGGCTCTCGACCAACTGCAGCGTCTGCGCGAGGAGGGCTGCACCCTGTTGTTCACCTGTCACGAACCGGCCGACGTGGATGTGCTCAGCCATCGCGTGGCGCTGCTGCACCGGGGAACCCTGCACTACTGCGATACGCCGGCGCGACTGCGCGCCGATCATCCGGGGCCGTCGCTTGGTGCGTCGGTGCTGGCCTGCCTTGCTGCCCCGGCACATGTGTCGGACCCGCCCCTGGAACCCCAGCCATGAGTGCCACCGCGCCGGCCACCAGGCCGGCCCTGTTGATCGTCGACGACGACCCCCTGATCACCGACACGCTGCAGTTCGTGCTGGCGCGCGATTTCGACGTGACCTGCTGCGGCAGCCGCGAGCAGGCGGTTGAACACGTGCGCACTGCCGCGCGGCCACCGGCGCTGGCGCTGGTCGACCTGGGCCTGCCGCCGGTTCCGCACCTGCCGACCGAGGGCTTTGCGCTGATCGGCGAACTGCTCGCCCACCTGCCTGGCCTGCGCATCCTGGTCCTTTCGGGGCAGAGCGAGGAGACCAACGGCCGCCGCGCACGTGCGCTGGGCGCCATCGACCTGGTCGCCAAGCCTTGCGAGCCGGGCCACCTCAAGGTCATGCTCAACGAGGCGCTGCGCATCGGCGCGCCGGATCCGCGCCGCGAGGGCGATGCTGTCGATGCCGGGGCGGAGCGCCAGTCGGGTCTGGTGGGCGAAAGCCCCGCCATGCGCAGGCTGCGCGAGCAGATCGCGCTCTACGCCGGTTCCACCCACCCGGCCTTGATCGAAGGCGAGTCGGGCAGCGGCAAGGAGCGCGTGGCGGCGTGCCTGCACCATCTCAGCGCACGCAGCAGCGAGCCCTACCTGGCCCTGAACTGCGCTGCCATTTCGCCGACCCTGGTCGAACCGACGCTGTTCGGCTACGCCAAGGGCGCTTTCACCGGCGCCAGCACCCACAAATCGGGCTATTTCGAGGAGGCCGGCAACGGCACCCTGTTCCTCGACGAGATCGGCGAACTGCCGATCGACCTGCAGGCCAAGCTGCTGCGCGTGCTCGAGAACGGGGAGTTCCAGCGCGTCGGCGAAACCCAGACGCGGGTCAGCACGGCGCGCATCATCGCCGCCACCAATCGCGACCTGCGTCGCGAGATCCGCGCCGGCGGCTTTCGCAGCGACCTCTACCATCGCCTGAGCGTGTTCACGCTGAGCGTGCCGCCGCTGCGCGAAATGGGCGAGGACCGCATGCTGCTGCTGGAGCACTTCACGCGCCTGTTCTGTGCCCAGGGCGGCGTGACGCCGTTCCGCCTGGACGCCGAGGCCGAGCGCGCCTGGCGCCAGTACCAGTTTCCCGGCAACGTGCGCGAACTGCGCAACATCGTGATCCGTCTGGTGACCAAGCATGCCGGCCAGACCATCAGCCGCCGCGAACTGGAGTCGGAATTCGACCTCGATCCGGCCGCCGGCAGCGCCGCGATGGGTGCACTGCAGGCACTCGAGGAAGCGCGCGCCGAACTTGCGCGCAGCCCGGCTTTCAGCCTGGAGGACGCGCTGCGCGCGCGCGAGCGCCTGTACATCGAGGCCGCGCTGTCGCAGTGCCAGGGCAATGTCACCCAGGCGGCGCGCATCCTGGGCATCAACCGGACCACGCTCTATGGCCGGCTGGAAGTGCTGGGACGCGGCCCGGGGGGCGCGGCGCTGGCCGTGGAAAGATGATCAACACGACGCGCGCCCCCTATCTGGCCTATTTCGGCCTGCAGGAGCCCCCGTTCCGGCTGGTGCCCGACACCAGCTGCTTCTTCACCGGCGCGCAGCGCGGCCGCACGCTGCAGGCGCTGGTCTACGCCATCACCCAGGGCGAGGGCATCATCCGCATCACCGGCGAGGTCGGTGCCGGCAAGACCATGCTGTGCCGGATGCTGCTGCAGGAACTGCCGGATTCGGTCGACATCGCCTACCTGGCCGTGCCCAGCCTGGACCGGCAGCAGGTGCTGCGCGCACTCGCGCGCGAACTGGACGTGCCCTGCGATGATGTTCCGGGCGTCGATGACCTGCTCGAACGCCTGCAGCAGGAGCTGATCGAACGCCACGCCGAGGGCTTCCACGTGGCGGTGCTGGTCGACGAAGCACACGCGATGCCGGCCGAGGCGCTGGAGCAGATCCGGCTGCTGTCCAACCTCGAGACGCGCTCGGACAAGCTGCTGCACATCGTGCTGTTCGGTCAGCCGGAACTCGACACCATGCTCGATCAGCCGGAGTTGCGCGCACTCGCGGACCGCATCAGCCACACCTTCCATCTGGCGCCGATGGACGACGAGGAAGTCGCGGCCTACCTGGAACTGCGCCTGCGTTCGGCCGGCTATACCGGCGGCACGCTGTTCCGGCGGCGCGCCGTGCATGCGCTGGCCGAAGCGGCCGGCGGCATGGCGCGCCGCGTCAACATCCTGGCCGACCGCAGCCTGCTGGCCGCGTTCGCGCACGACAGCCGCAGCGTGCACGCACGCCACGTGGCCCTGGCCGTCAATGACGGGCGCAGCCCGCCCGCCCATCGCCTGTCCGCCACCTGGGTGGCCGTCGGCACCGGCATGCTGACCGGCGCCCTGATCACCCTGGCCCTGTTGAAGGTCTTGCACCCATGAAGTCGATTCGCCTGGCGCACGCGCGCCTGCCGCGCCGTCTGCTGTTTGCCGTGGCCGTGCTGGAAAGCCTGAGCGGTTGCGGCAGCGCGCCGCTGGTGCCCAATGCGGTCCACCTGCAAGCGCCGCCGGCGCCCCCCGCCGAGGCGCCGATCCCGGCGCCGGTGCTGCTGCCGCCGGTGCCACCCGAACCGCGCGCCGCAGCCCAGGCGCCGCGCTATACCGTGGTGGTGCGCCAGGTGCCGGCGCAGGAACTGCTGCAGGCCGTGGCGCGCGATGCGCGCGTCAACATCGACATCCACCCTGCCATCAGCGGACCGGTCACGCTCAATGCGGTCGACCAGACCCTGCCGCAGATCCTGCAGCGGATCACGCGGCAGACGCGCTCGCGCTACCGCATCGACGGCGGCAACGTGGTGGTCGAACCCGACACGCCGGTCCTGCGCACCTACCAGGTCGACTACGTCAATGCCACGCGCAGCGCCGACGGCGAGATCGACGCCTCGAGCCAGGTGTCCTCGCTGTCCGCCAGCGGCGCTACCGGCGGCAGCAGCGGCGGTGGTACCGGCTCGACCGAGAAGATCACCACCAGCAGCCAGCACCACTTCTGGCAGACCCTGGTGCAGAACCTCAAGGACCTGCTGCAGGAAGGCAACGATCCGCTCGACACCAGCCGGCTGCCGGGTGCGCGCCAGCGTATGGTCGATGCCGCCAGCACGCCACTGGCGGAAGGCGCCAGCGCGCAGGGCAGCGCGGCCGCCGCAGCGGGCGCGACCGCCGGCGGCACGGCGGCCGGCGCTGCAGGCAGCAGCGGCAGCGGCACGCCCGCCCC
>JAGWIJ010000036.1 GCA_028873535.1 Pseudomonadota bacterium | reverse complement strand
CAGCACAGCCAGGCTCAGGCGAAGCGCCCGCCCCAGCAAGGCAGCCAGGGCCGTTCCGGCCGGGTGAAGATGAAACCGGAAGGCGCCGAATGCGTGATGCCGCATGGGTGGATCTCCTCAGATGGCCGGCGCGGCGCCGGTGCGCCGGCGGCTGAGCACGACGGCCACGCCGAACAGCGCGATGCCCGCCAGCGAGGCCAGGGTTTCCGACCACAGCATGGCTGCCGGGCCATGGTGACTGTAGGCCCAGCCCTCGAGCAGCGCCATGTAGAACAGCGGCGCATTGGCGAGCGAGGAAAAGGCATTGAACTGGGTGGCGGCGGAACCGCTTTCGGTGCTATCGAGCGCCACCGCCGCATAGCCGGTATAGCACAGGCCGTTGATCAGCGCGTACAGCAGCGTGAAGCCGATGAAGGTGGCCGGCGTCCGCGGCGCCATCGCCATCGCGGCCGTGCACAGCGCGAGGCAGGTACCGAACACCACGTAGGCATGGCGACGGTCCAGCCAGTCGCACAGCGGGCCACCCAGCAGGCAGCCGATCATCGACACCACGCCACCCAGCACGCCGTTGACCAGCGCGACCTGATTGGCCGAGGCCTGCCAGCCCTGGGCGACGGCGGACCACAGATTGACGGCAGCGCCGCTGCCGGCCGGCAGGACCATCAGCAGCAGGCCGAGGAAGCCGCGCCGCGTGCGCGCCATGCGCCACAGGCTGCGCAGTATCACGGCCAGCCGTTGCGGCGCGCCGGGCCGCGGCTGCAGCGCCGCGATAGCCGGCGCCTCGGGCGGATGCTCGCGCAGCCAGGCCAGCGGCACGGCGCACAAAAGGCACACCATGGCCGTGATCAGCGCCGGCAGCCATGGCGCCGCCAGGTTCTGCGCCAACCACAGCGCCGCACCGCCGCCGATGCCGGTGCCGCCGAGGTTGCCGGCCTGCATCCAGCCTGAGGCACGGCCACGACTCTCCTCCAGGGTGTTGTGCGGCAGCATCGACTCGATCGACATGCTGACCAGGGTGCTGGCGGCGCTGGTGACCACGCCGACCGCGGTGATCAACGGCAGCCCGGCGGCCGTGGCCGGGATCAGTCCGGTCAACGCGATCCCGAGCGCCGTGAGCACCACGCCGATGGCGTACCACGCGCGCGGACGCAAGGTGGAGTCGACGACCGGCGCCCACAGGAACTTCCAGGTCTGCGGCAACAGGAACGCCGCGACGACTGCCGCCACCGCCTCGGTGCTCACGCCGGCCGCCGTCAACAGATAACCCAGGGTCACCGTCTGGTAGCCGTTGGCGACACCGAAGGGCGTGAGCAGCACCAGGAAGGCGAGTGGGTGCGCGGGGCGCGCTTCGATCTCGAGATGCTGGATCATGCTGGCCTGCGCGCCTTCCGGTTCAGTGCTCGCGCATCCAGGCGACGGCCTGTTCGACGCGATCCACCGGGATCGCCTCGATGCCGTCCACGCCCTGGCGCGTGATGTTGGCGCGTGGCACCAGGGCGCGCGTGAAGCCCAGCTTGGCGGCTTCACGCAGGCGCTCCTGGCCGCGCTGGACCGGGCGCACCTCGCCGGCCAGGCCGACCTCGCCGAACACCACCAGCTTGGCGGGCAGCGCCTTGCCGCGCAGGCTCGACACCATCGCCAGCAGCACGGCCAGGTCGGCCGCCGGTTCGGCGATCTTGACGCCGGCCACGGCATTGACGAACACGTCCTGGTCGAAAGCCGCCACGCCGGCGTGACGATGCAGCACGGCCAGCAGCATGGCCAGCCGGTTGGTCTCCAGGCCCACCGTCAGGCGCTTGGGATTGGGTGCGTGCGCCTCGTCGAGCAGTGCCTGGATCTCGACGGCCAGCGGCCGTGTGCCTTCCTGGGTGACGGTCACGCAGGACCCCGGCACCGGTTCGCCGGAATGCGACAGGAACAGCGCGGAGGGATTGGAGACTTCGCGCAGTCCGCCTTCGGTCATCGCGAACACGCCGAGCTCGTTGACGGCGCCGAAGCGGTTCTTGATGGCGCGCACCAGCCGGAAGCTCGAGCCGCTGTCGCCTTCGAAATACAGCACCGTGTCGACGATGTGCTCGAGCACGCGCGGTCCGGCGATGGCGCCCTCCTTGGTCACGTGCCCGACCAGTACCAGCGCCGGACCGCCGGCCTTGGCCAGCCGCGTGAGCTGGGCCGCGCATTCGCGCACCTGTCCCACGCTGCCGGGCGCCGAGGCCAGCGCTTCGCTGTAGACGGTCTGGATCGAGTCGATGATGGCCACCGCCGGCCGCTCCTGGCGCAGCGTGGCCAGGATGCGCTCGAGCTGGATCTCGGCCAGCAGCGCGATGCGGCTGCCGTCCACCTTGAGCCGGCGCGCGCGCGCCGCGACCTGTTCCGGCGATTCCTCGCCGGTCACATACAGCACCGACTGCTGCGCGCCGACCTTCTGCAGCGCCTGCAGCAGCAGGGTGGATTTGCCGATGCCCGGATCGCCGCCGAGCAGCACCACGCCGCCCGGCACGAAGCCGCCGCCCAGCACGCGGTCGAATTCGGCCAGGCCGGAGGGGATGCGCGCCACGTCCACCGACTCGACCTGATCCAGCCGCGTCAGGCCACGCGGTTCGGCCAGGCTCGCGTAGCGCGCCTCGCCGCCGGCTGCCGGTCCGCTCACGGTCTCGACCAGCGTGTTCCAGGCATTGCAATGCGGGCACTGGCCCTGCCACTTGGGACTCTGTCCGCCGCATTCGGTGCAGGCGTAGACGCTCTTGGTCCTGGCCATGCGCGTCAGGCCAGCTGCCGCGGCACGCGGCGCGCGATCGCGGTGAGGATTTCGTAGGGGATGGTGCCGGCGGCGGCGGCGACTTCATCCACCGGCAAGCCGGGACCGAACAGCTCGACGCGCGTGCCGACGGCAGCGTGCGGCAAGAGCTCCAGGTCCACGCACAGCATGTCCATCGAGACGCGTCCCAGCAGGCGCGTGCGCTGGCCGTCCACCAGCACCGGCGTGCCCGTGGGTGCATGGCGCGGATAGCCATCGGCGTAGCCGCAGGCCACGACGCCCACGCGCAGGGTGCGTTCGCAGCGGAAGGTGGCACCGTAGCCGATGGCTTCGTCCGCTTCCACCTGGCGCACCGCGATGAGTTCCGAGGCCAGCTGCATGACCGGTTTGAGTCCCAGCGAGGCCGCGCTGCAGTGGGCGATCGGGCTGGCACCATAGAGCATGATGCCGGGACGCACCCAGTCCCCATGCAGCGGTGCCGCGTCGTCGCCGAAGACTTCCGCTGCCATGACGGCAGCCGAATTGGCGAAGCTGGTCGGCAGCGCCGCCAGACCGGGATGGCCGGCACGCAGCGCCTGCATGCGCCGCACCGCTTCGGCGGCACCGCCGGCCTCGTCGGCGCAGGCGTAGTGCATCATCAGCACCACCTGCTCGATGCCTGCCACCCGCTGCAGCCGCGCCAGTGCGGCTGCAGCCAGCTCGGGCAGGAAGCCCAGGCGATGCATGCCGGTGTCGACCTTGAGGAACACGCGCGCAGGCGGCGGCAAGGCGCTCAGCTCGAGCATGCGGATCTGTTCGGCGTGATGGATCACCGGCGTCGCCGCCGTGGCGCGCAGGTCGGCCAGGTCGCGTTCGTGGAAAATGCCTTCGAGCAGCACCACCGGACGGCTGATGCCGAGGTCGCGCACGCCATACGCTTCTTCGAGGGTCAGCAGCGCGTAGCCGTCGGCCGCCAGCGCCTGCGCACAGGCCGGCATGCCGTGGCCATAGCCATCGGCCTTGATCACCGCCAGCACCTGCGCCTGCGGCGCCAGCGCGCGCACGCGCGCCAGGTTGGAACGCAGTGCCGAAAGGTCGATGCGCGCGTGGAGTGGCCGCGGCATCAGTAGTTGTCGGGCAGATAGGCGCTGCCCGCGAAGTTCTGGAAGCGCGTGTGCTGTCCGATGAAGGTGAGCCGCACCGTGCCAATCGGTCCGTTACGCTGCTTGCCGATGATGATCTCCGCCGTGCCTTTGTCGGGGCTTTCGGGGTTGTAGACCTCGTCGCGGTAAATGAACAGGATCACGTCAGCATCCTGTTCGATGGCGCCCGAATTGTGACTCACGATGCCGTCCGCAAGCCAGCAGGCGTTGCCCGGCACGGTCATGTCGTAGACCTGCTCTTCGCCGGCAGCTTCGACGGCGACCACGGTATCCCAGTACAGGTCGTCGGTGCAGCGCCCGGCCAAGCCAGGGTCATTCAGGAGGCGCGCGTAACTTGCCAGGGTGGCGCGCGAAGGCGCGAATGAAAAATGCGAGGTTCCGCCATAGGCTGTGCGACGCAGCGCGGCCATGTGTCGCTGGCTGATGCCTTGGGCACGCATGGCGGTCCGCACATGTTCGAAAGCTTCCCGTGGAACCGTGTCGGCATTGGGATTCGCGTGCACTTCGGCCAGGAAGTCGCTCACCTGCGCGGCAGCGCCAGCGCGCGGACCGAAGGCGCCAACCTCGGCAAGGAAGCTGCGCTGCTGGTCGCTTCCCGAAACGTCCACGTTGTACCAGCCTTCACCAGCACCATGGGACACGTGACGGATGCGGCCGACGACACCGAAGCGCATCAGCAATGCAGCCACGTCGCGAACCAGGCCTTCGCTGGCACTCGCGAAGTAGATTCGCACGCGGCCATTGGCGGCCCGCGTGATACTGCCGTCGGTGGCCCAGAGATGCCGCAGGAACAGCGCCACCTGCGCGTCCTCAAGGCTGAAAATCCCCGCCGGCACGCGCTTTTCGCGCGAGCGCTGTCCGAATATGCCGAGTTCCTTCAACCACTTTCCGACACCCTCGGGATGCCAGCGGTTGCCATTGCCGGCAATCACGAGCTGATGCCAGTTGCCCGTCCCCTCATGACGCGAGACCGTGCAGCCGAATGCTTCAGCGGACACGCGCACCGCGGCGCTGTTCTCCTCGCTGCCCGTGGTGTAGCGCAAGGGCTGGTGGGGAATATAGCTGCCGTCACCGATCAGGTGGGCCAGGAGGATGATCTGGTGATCCGGCCACACGTCAGCCGACCCGGGCGCAGGCACACGACGAGACAGCGCCAGGCGATCACCCGGTTTCAGATCAGCGACGTGCTTCCAGTCGTCAAAGCCGCGCAGGCGGTGGTTGCCAGTGCAGCGGATGGAGCGTCCGCTGGCCAGGGACACCTTGAAGACCGGCCTGCGACCCACCGGCCACACGCAATCGCTGGCGGCAGGCTCGATACGGCCTGCCGGCGTAACGGAAAGCACGCGTGGCGTGGTCCCGACCAGGTCTGCGATCGGTATGCGGCGGCCATCCGCCAGCATCACGAGCGTGTCTCCGGTCACACATTCCCGCAAGTCCGACATCACCGGGCGCTTGTTGGGGCGCTGCTCCAGGCTGCGGTTGAGCTGGGAGAGCGCGACCACGGGCACCTTGAGCTCCTTGGCCAGCGCCTTGAGCGAGCGCGAGATCTCGGAGATTTCGGTGGCGCGGTTCTCGCCGCCGCCGCCGGCCACGGTCATGAGCTGCAGGTAGTCGACCACCACCAGACCGAGCCCGTCGTACTGGCGATGCAGCCGCCGCGTGCGTGCACGCAGGTCCAGCGGGTTGAGTGCCGGCGTCTCGTCGATGTAGATCGGTGCTTCGGACAAGCGTCCCAGCGCCGTGGTCAGGCGCTGCCAGTCGTCCTTTTCCAGCCGGCCGGTGCGCATGCGATGCTGGTCCAGATGGCCGACCGAACCCAGCAGACGCGCAGCCAGCTGGGTGGCCGCCATTTCCATCGAGAACACCGCCACCGGCAGGCCTTTCTCCAGCCCGACGAACTCGGCCATGTTGAGCGCGAAGGCGGTCTTGCCCATCGACGGTCGGCCCGCGACGATCACCAGATCGCCCGGCTGCAGGCCCGAGGTCATGCTGTCGAGATCGCTAAAGCCGGTGGGCACGCCGGTGACGTCGTCCGGATTGTCGCGCGCGTAGAGCATGTCGATGCGCTCGACCACCTGGGTCAGCACGGGCTGCAGGTGCTGGAAGCCGGTCTCGGTGCGCGCGCCCTGCTCGGCGATCTTGAACACCTTGGATTCGGCCTCGTCGAGCAGCGAACGTGCATCGCGGCCGGCGGGGCTGTAGGCGCTGTCGGCGATCTCGGTGCCGACCTGGGCCAGCGTGCGCATCAGCGATCGCTCGCGCACGATATCGGCGTAGCGGCGGATGTTGGCGGCGCTTGGCGTGTTCTGCGCCAGCATCGCCAGGTACGCCATGCCGCCCATGGCGTCGAGCTCGCCTTTCTGACGCAGGAACTCGGCCACCGTGAGCACATCCGCAGGGCGTGTCGCCTCGACCTGCGCGAGGATCCCGGCAAAGATCTGGCGATGATCCTGGCGGTAGAAGTCGTGCTCGTAGACGACACCGGCGATGCGGTCCCAGGCGCTGTTGTCGAGCAGCAGTCCACCGAGCACGGCCTGTTCCGCTTCGATCGAATGCGGCGGCATGCGGATCAGGTCGAGTCCGGGATCGTCGGCCATGGGGCGTTGAATGGGGGGCTGAAAAAAAACGGGGGAGCGATGGGCTCCCCCGATTCTACGCCGCCGCAAACATCTGCGGCGGAGTGCTGTGGCGGCGCGGCCTCAGGCGGCTTCGCCGCTGACCTGCACGGTCAGCGCGGCAACGACATCGGTGTGCAGCGCCAGCGTGACGCTGTGCTCGCCGATGGTCTTGAGCGGACCGTTGGGCATGCGCACTTCGGTCTTGCTGGCCTCGATGCCCTGCGCCTTCAGCGCTTCGACGATGTCGACGTTGGTGACCGAGCCGAACAGGCGACCGTCCACACCGGCCTTCTGGCCGATCGCCAGCACCAGGCCTTCCAGCTGCTGGGCACGCGCCTGGGCACGGCCCAGGGCATCGGCTTGCTGGCGCTCGAGCTCGGCGCGACGCTCTTCGAACTGGGCGCGGTTGGCGGCCGTGGCACGCTTGGCCTTGCCTTGCGGGATCAGGAAGTTGCGGGCGTAGCCGTCCTTGACCTTGACGATGTCACCCAGCTGACCCAGGTTGACCACCTTTTCCATCAGGATGATTTCCATGGCGTCTCTCCTCAGTGCAGATCGGTGTAGTGCAGCAGCGCCAGGAAGCGTGCGCGCTCGATGGCAGTGCCCAGCTGACGCTGGTAGATCGCCTTGGTGCCGGTGATCCGGGCCGGGATGATCTTGCCGTTCTCGTTGATGAAGTCCTTCAGCAGTTCCACATCCTTGTAGTCGACCCAGGTGATCTTCTCGGCGGTGAAACGGCAGAACTTGCGGCGACGGAACATGCCGCCACGGTTCTGGCGGTTGTCCTTCTTGGGGTCCTTCTTGCGCATGGGACGCGGCATGGCTTTACTCCATTTCCAACTTGTAGGCGGTCGCGTGCAACACGACCGACAGGCTTTTCAGACTGCGACGCGCCAGGAAACCGCGCACCGCCACGTTCGACTCCGGGGTCAGTCCCGCCATCTCGCGGGCAAGATCGCCCAGCACCATCACCGGGAGATCCAGACTGACCGAGCGTTCCTGACTGGCTTCAACCTGCCGTGACTGATGTGTCAGCCGGAAGGTGAGCAGCGGAATGCCCGCCGGGGTGTAACGCAGGGGCTCGAGTTCCGTGACGACGCCGCTCAGGGTGACGTCGTTACGACTCAAGCCGCCGGGGCTGCAGACTCGGCAGGAGCGGCCGGCGCTGCGGCAACCGCGGGCGCGCCGTCGGACACCGGGGCACCGCCTTCAAAGCGCGCCGGCTTGGCCTTCTCTTCGCGCATCATCGGCGAGGGCGCGGTCACCGCGGCGTCCATGCGGACGGTCAGGTGGCGCAGCACGGCGTCGTTGAAGCGGAACGCGTTCTCGAGTTCGGTCAGCACGGGCTTTTCGCACTCGATGTTGAGCAGCACGTAGTGCGCCTTGTGCACCTTCTGGATCGGGTAGGCCAGCTGGCGGCGGCCCCAGTCTTCCAGGCGGTGGATGATGCCGGCGCCGTTGGCCACCATGCTGCGGTAGCGCTCGATCATGGCGGGCACCTGCTCGCTCTGGTCCGGATGGACGATGAATACGATTTCGTAATGGCGCATGTAGTCTCCTTGTGGGTGCCCCGGCCGCTGTTCGACCAGGAGAGCCTGCTGGCATGCGAACCAGTCAGGCAAGGGTTGAGGTAACTGGCAATTATGCCAGAGAATCCGCAAACCTGACAATGCCCTTGTGGCACCTCCGGGCGGCCGTCGCACCGCCCTGCCCCGGCAAGCTCAGCCGAACAGCGAACCCTGTGGCGAGCCGTCGTTGCGCGACGCGGCTTCGCGGCGCACCAGCCAGGCGGTGGTGCGTGCCGCGTCGGCCGGCACCGAGAACAGGAAGCCCTGCAGCGCGGGGCATTTCATGGCACTCAGGATGGTGGCCTGGCTGTCGCGCTCGACGCCTTCGGCTACCACGTCCAGGCGCAGGCTGCGCGACATCGCCAGGATGGCGTTGACCAGTTCGCGGTCGTCGGCATCGCGTTCGAGGTCAGCCACGAAGCTGCGGTCGATCTTGACGATGTCGAGCGGGAACAGGCGCAGGTTGCTGAGGCTGGAATAGCCGGTCCCGAAATCGTCGATGGCGATGCGCACGCCCAGCTGCTTGAGCGCGCTCAACACCTGCAATGCACGCTCGGGGTCCTTGATCAGCGTCGACTCGGTCATCTCGATCTCGAGCAGGTGTCCGGGCACGCGGGCGCGCTCGAGGGCAGCGGACACGGTGCGCACGAAGTCAGGATCCGACAACTGCACGGCCGACACGTTGACTGCGATGCGCAGATGCCCGAGCGGCGTGCCTGACCACGTGGCGAGCTGGGCACAGGCCTCGCGCATCAGCTGCGCGCCCATCTCGATGATCAGGCCGCTGTCCTCGGCAATCGGAATGAAGGCGTCCGGCTGCTCCATGCCGCGCGCGCCACGCGCCCAGCGCACCAGCGCCTCGACGCCCACCGGCGCCAGGCTGCCGGAACTCACCACCGGCTGATAGTGGATCAGAAACTCGCCGTGGGCCAGGCCGCGCCGGATATCGGACTCCATCTGCAGCCGCGCGGCCGCCGGCTCGTCCATCTCGCGTGACCACACCGCGAAGCGGTTGCGGCCATCGCGCTTGGAGCGGTACATGGCGGCGTCAGCGCGCTTCATCAAGGTGGCGGGGTCGATACCGTGGGTGGGGAACATGGCGATTCCCAGGCTCACCCCGACCTTCACCTCGGTGCCTTCGAGCACGCAGGTCTCGGCCAGGCTCTCCAGCACCTTGCGCGCCACGCTCTGTGCCGCCTCGTCGCCTTCGATGTCGCCGAGCAGGATGACGAACTCGTCGCCGCCCAGGCGGCACACCGTGTCGCTGTCGCGCAGGGCCTGACGCAGGCGCTTGGCGACCGTCTTGAGCAGCTCGTCGCCGACCACGTGGCCGAGCGAATCGTTGATGCGCTTGAAGTGGTCGAGATCCATGAACATGACCGCGAATTGGCTGCCTTCGCGCCGCGCGAACTGGCACAGCTGCTGGACGCGGTCATGGAACAGCAGGCGGTTGGGCAGGTCGGTGAGCGGATCGTGCAGTGCCAGGTGCGACATGCGCTGCGCCAGCTCGCGCTTCTCGGTGACGTCCTGGAACACCATCACGGTGCCCAGGATCTCGCCGCTGCTGCCCAGGATCGGCGCCACCGAATCCTCGACGGCGTATTCGCGGCCGTTGCGGTCACGCATCACCGCGCTGAGCGGCAGGCCGACGGCATGCCGGTCGCGCAGGCATTCGGCCACCGGGTCGAGCAGCAGCTCGCGGCTATCCTGGTCGAACAGCGTGACCACCTCGCTGAAGGCGCGCCCCCTGGCATCCGCCATCGTCCAGCCGAGCAGCTTTTGGGCGACCGGGTTGAGGTAGCTGACCCGGCCGTGCTCATCGGTGATCGCCACGCCGTCGCCGATCGAATGCAGGGTCACGGCGATGCGCTCCTGCTCGCGCGCCAGCTCACCGGCCAGGCGCTTCTGCTCGGTCACGTCCTTGAACACGGCCATGGCGCGCAGGAAGCGGCCGTCGGCATCCCTTTCACGGATGGCCGACACCAGCACATCGACAATGTCACCGTGGGCGCTGAACAGCTGGTACTCGACATCGCGCACCATGCCATCGCGCGTGAACCGCGCCAGCACCTCGGTTTCGGCGCGCGCGCGCGTCTCGGCCGTCATGAAATCCGAAGTGGGACGCCCCACCACGTCCTCGCGCCGGTATCCCATGCGCTCGAGCCAGGCGTCGCTGACTTCGATGACGCGACGGTCGCGGTCCACCGTGTACATCATCGCCGGGGTCTTCTGGTACACCACACGCGCCAGCTCTTCACGCGCTGCCAGGTCGCGCAACTGCTGGCGGATGCGTTCCTGGCTGACCGCGAGCAGCATCGGCAGCATCAGGCTCAGTCCGACGGGCAGCACCTCGAGCATCAGCGCCAGCGGTTCCGAAGGCAAGGCGCCGCCGCCTTCGCGCTGGTTCAGGGACAGCAGCATCGCCACGGCAGTGAGCATCACGGCCAGCGCCGCGGCCGGGAAGCGGCCGATCAATGCGCTGGCCGCCAGCCCCAGCATCACATAGGCATAGGGATACGGCAGCCGGCCGCGCGTCCACACGCTCAGTCCCAGCGCCAGCAGGACCAGCGGCACCACGCGCACGTCAAGCAGATCCGCACGCAGCGGTGCCCAGCCGCGCACCAGCACCAGCATGCCGAGCGGCAGCACCGCGATGGCGCCGATCGAGCTGGCCGCCATCCAGGAGAACCACAGCCTTTGCGGGTCGTCCATGCCGATCGCAAGCAGCAGCGCCGTGGCCACGCTTGCTGCGACGGCTGCCGGAACGAGGCCGCCCAGTACCAGCAGGCGCGTGAACTGGCCGGCGCTGAACAGGCATTCGCGCAGCACGCACCAGCGCCGCAGCAGCGTGCAGGCCAGGGCGATCTCGACGACGTTGCCCAGGGCATGGATCAGGCTCGGCTCCAGCGCATTGCCCAGCGCATAGTCGGAAGCCATGCCGGCCGCGGCCACGGCGGCCAGCAGCCAGGGCCATTCTGCCGGCGGCCGTCCGAGCAGGATGGCGACCACGACGGCATTCGCATACCAGAGGGTGACCACGCAGCCGGCCTGACGCGAAGCCTCGGTGCCGAGCAGCGCCGCGATCAGATGCAGGCTGCCGGTGACCACGATGCACGACAGCAGCGACAGCCCGGGCGGCCGCAAGGCTGCGCTGCTATCGGGCGGCCGGCGCACCGTCACGATTCAGGGCTCGGCAGCCGGGCGGCGGCGGCGCACCTCGTAGAGGCAGATTCCCGCAGCCACGGAAACGTTGAGACTGTCCACCGACCCCAGCATCGGTATGCTGACCAGCGCATCGCAGGTCTCGCGCGTCAGGCGCCGCAATCCGGCCCCTTCGGCGCCGAGCACGATGGCCAGGGGGCCCGACACGTCCACCTCGGCGAGCGGAACGGTGCCCTGGTCGTCGGTGCCGATGACGCGCACGCCGGCATCCTGGAGCTCGCGCAGCGTGCGCGCCAGATTGGTGACGGTGATGTAGGGCACCGTGTCGGCTGCCCCGGATGCCACCTTCTGCACGGTCGCGGTGAGCGCGACCGCGCGGTCGCGCGGCGCCACCACGGCATGCACGCCCATGGCATCCGCCACGCGCAGGCAGGCGCCCAGGTTGTGCGGATCCTGCACCCCGTCGAGCACCAGCAGCAGCAGATCGCTGCCGACCTGGTCGACCAGGTCGACCGGATCGTGCAACTGCGGCAGGGGTTCGACGCGCGCGACCACGCCCTGGTGACGACCGCCACCGGCCATGCCGGCCAGGCGCTCGGCCTCCACCGGAACCACCTTGACGCCGCGCTCGGCGGCGAGCGCCGTCAGGTCGCGCAGACGCGCGTCCTGACGGCCGCGATCGACATAGATCTCGTTGACCGAGGCCGCGTGATGACGGATACGGCTGGTGACGGCATGAAAGCCGATCAGGGTATCAAGCCTGGCCATTGTCGCCTCCACCCGGCTTGCGCCGCGGCGCACGCTTGCGCTTGGCTGGAGCTGCCTCCTCGCCAACGGCCGGTGCGCTTGCATCCACGCCGGCAGCATCGGCCGCCGGAACGGCCGCCTTGCGGCTGCGCTTGGGCGCCGCGGCAGCGGGCTCCAGGCCCGGCAGCGCGGTCTGGGCAGCGCGCTTGGCGCGCGCTGCCGGTGCCGGCTGCACGGCGGCATCCGTTTCTGCAGCGCTGCCATCCTTGGCTGCGCCGCGCGCACGGCTGGGGCGCTTGGCGGCGGCAGGCACGACCTCGCCGGCCACGGCTGCCACCTTGGGCGCGGACCTGGGGGCGCGCACTGCCGAGGCCGGGGCATCGATGCGCGGCACGGCCGGCATGCTGGCGCCGGACGCCGGCGCGACGGCCGGCACGAAATCGATGCGCGTGGTCTCGAGATCGACGCGCACCACGCGGATACGGATGCGGTCACCCAGGCGCCAGCGCTTGCCGCTGCGCTCGCCCAGCAGCTGATGGCGCGCCGGATCGTGGTGGTAGTAGTCCTGGCCCAGCTCCGAGATGTGGATCAGGCCTTCGACGTGGACATCGTCCAGGGTGACGAACAGGCCGAAGTGCACCACGGCGCTCACCGTGCCTTCGAACTCGTCGTTGATGCGGTCGCGCATGAACCAGCACTTGAGCCACTGCTCGACATCGCGCGTGGCTTCGTCGGCACGGCGCTCGGTGGTCGAACAATGCAGCGCGATCTCGGACCAGGAGCCCGGGTTGTAGGACTCGCCAGCCAGCACGGCGCGGATCGCGCGGTGCACCAGCAGATCCGGATAGCGCCGGATCGGCGAGGTGAAATGCGCGTAGGCATCGTAGGCCAGGCCGAAATGGCCGACGTTGTCCGGGCTGTAGCGCGCCTGCTGCAGGGAGCGCAGCAGCACGGTCTGCAGCAGGTCGCGGTCGGGCCGCCCCTGGATCTTGTCGATCAGCTCGGCGTAGTCGCGCGCACGCGGCTCTTCGCCACCGCCCAGGTGCAGGCCGACCTCGCCCAGGAACTGGCGCACCGCGTCGAGCTTCTCCGGCGTCGGACCGGGGTGGATTCGGTACAGGGTGGGATGCTTGTGCGCCGCCAGGAAGTCGGATGCGCACACATTGGCCGCCAGCATGCATTCCTCGATCAGGCGGTGGGCATCGTTGCGCTCGACCGGGACCACACGTTCGATCTTGCCCAGCTGGTCGAACATCATCTGGGTCTCGACGGTGGCGAAGTCGATGGCGCCGCGTTCCGAGCGCGCCTTGAAGAAGGCGCGGTAGACCTTCTCGAGCATGCGCAGGTGCGGCACCAGCACCTGGCGTTCGGGCGAGGCAGCCGCCGGCCGGGCCAGGATCTCCGCCACTTCCTTGTAGGTCAGGCGCGCCTGCGAATGCATCACGGCGGGATAGAAGCGGTAGCGCGAGATGTCCCCCGCCGCCGACACCGTCATCTCGCAGACCATGCACAGCCGGTCCACGGCAGGATTGAGCGAGCACAGGCCGTTGGAGAGTTCCTCGGGCAGCATCGGGATGACACGGCGCGGGAAGTAGACACTGTTGCCGCGCGACAGCGCTTCGCCGTCGAGCGCATCGCCCGGCTTGACGTAGTGCGACACGTCGGCGATCGCCACCATCAGGCGGAAGCCACGGCCCTCCGCCGCGCAATACACGGCGTCGTCGAAGTCGCGCGCGGTTTCGCCGTCGATGGTGACCAGCGGCAGCGAACGCACGTCGACGCGGCCGGTCAGATCGCGCCGCGTGACCTTGGACGGCAGGCGCGCGGCCTGCGTCAGTGCCGCGGCCGGGAATTCATGCGGCAGCGCGTGTTTGCGCAGCGCGATTTCCACTTCCATGCCGGGGTCGGCATAGTTGCCGACGATTTCGGCGACGCGCGCGATCGGCTCGGCGTGGCGCGAGGGCTGGGTGAGCAGTTCGACCATCACCACCTGGCCCGGCTGGGCGCCGCCGTCCTGTCCGGGCGCAACCAGGATGTCCTGGCTGATACGCCGGTTCTCGGCGACCACGTACAGCACGCCATGCTCGCTGTGCAGGCGGCCCACCAGACGCGTGTTGGCACGCACCAGCACTTCGGCGACGTAGCCCTCGCGGCGGCCACGGCGATCCAGGCCGCCCACGCGCACCAGCACGGTGTCGCCGTGCAGGGTCTTCTGCATTTCACGCGGACCGAGGAACAGGTCGGCCGATCCGTCTTCGGGCACGGCAAAACCGAAGCCCTCGGGGTGTCCTTCCACGCGCGCCTTGAGCAGGTCCATCTTGCTCGGCAGGCACAGCGCGTTGCGGCGGTTGCGCATCAGCTGGCCATCGCGTTCCATGGCGGCCAGCCGGCGGGTGAAGGGTTCGTGCTCCTCGGCGAGGATGTCGAGGCGTTGTTCGAGTTCGGTGGCTTCGACCGGAACACCGGCCTGCTCGATCAGCGAGAGGATGAACTCCCGGCTGGGCAGGGGATCGGAATACTTGGCGCGTTCACGCGCCAGATGGGGGTCCTGGGCGCGCAGCGATGCCGGCGCAGGACCGTTGCCCTTGGTGGGCGACTTTCTTGACAAAATGAATAGATCCTATATGATCGTGGATTCTGGTGCTGCGGAATGCAGCGCGGACAGTGTAACAGGGTTCATGGTCAACACCGGAATCGGTTGCACGGAAACTGAAGTGGCAGTGCCCAGGTGGCGGAATTGGTAGACGCACCAGGTTCAGGTCCTGGCGGTGGCAACACTGTGAAGGTTCGAGTCCTTTCCTGGGCACCACTCCCCCGAAGTTTCCGCAAAGACAAACCCCGCCGCAAGCGGGGTTTTTTGTTGGTTCATGCAAGACCGCGAGATGACAGGGAGGCGCTTGCCCGCATGCTGTTCAACAGCCACGTGTTCCTGTTCGGCTTCCTGCCGCTGGTGTGGTGTGGCTATTTCCTGCTGGCCCGTCGCTCGCACCGGTTAGCCAGCCTCTGGTTGCTGGCGGCTTCGCTTGCATTCTACGCCTACTGGAATCCGCGCTTCGTCGCCCTGCTGCTGGCGTCGATCGTTTTCAACCACGTCGTCGGCACGCAACTCGCACGGCGCACGGCGGCTCAGCAGCCCACCCGCCTGCTGCTGGCGAGCGCCATCGCGGTCGACCTGGTCGTGCTGGCGGTCTTCAAATACGCGCGCTTCTTCCTGGACAGCTACGCGGCGATCAGCGGGAGCGCGATGGCATTGCCGGAGATCGTGCTGCCACTCGGGATTTCCTTCTACTCGTTCACGCAGATCGCATTTCTGGTGGACTCGGCACGCGGCATCGTCGGCCGTGTCGATGGTCTGCGCTATGCCTTGTTCGTGACCTATTTTCCCCACCTGATTGCCGGTCCGGTGCTGCACCACCGGCAGGTCATGCCGCAGTTCGAGCGCGCTTCCGGCTTCCGCCCGCAATGGCCGGCGATTGCAGATGGTTTGGCCATGTTCACGCTGGGCCTGAGCAAGAAACTGCTCGTGGCCGACACGGTGGCGGATTACGCTGACTTGATGTTCAACAGCGCGGCGCATGGCGCGATGCCGAACCTGGGCCTTGCCTGGGGCGGCACGCTGGCCTACAGCTTCCAGCTGTATTTCGACTTCTCGGGCTATTCGGACATGGCCATCGGCCTGTCGCTGCTGTTCAATGTGCGCCTGCCCTGCAATTTCGACTCACCCTACAAGGCTGGCAACATCATCGAATTCTGGCGACGCTGGCACATGACCTTGTCGCAGTTCCTGCGCGACTACCTGTATTTTCCGCTGGGCGGCAACCGTCACGGCAAGCTGCGCCGCCATCTCAACCTGATGGCGACCATGCTGCTGGGGGGCCTCTGGCATGGTGCCAACTGGACCTTCGTGGCCTGGGGCGGACTGCATGGCGCCTACCTGGTTGCCAATCACCTGATCGGCAGCCCGGCAAAGACACAGCCGCCGCGCGCGCACGCGGTCGCCGCGACCTTTCTGCTGGTGACGCTGGCCTGGGTGCCGTTTCGTTCGGCCAACCTGGCGTGTGCCGGCCAGATCCTGGCCAGCATGACAGGGCTGCATGAAATCTCCGTCCCGGCCTGGTTGTATGCGCAACTGCATCCCTACATTCCCAGCCCCCGCCTGCTGGCTGACGGGCTGTTCGGTCATGACCACCCTTTGTACATGGTCGCCGACGGCCGCACCTTCATTTTCGTGATGGTGTGCTGCAGCCTGCTGGTGTGGAAATGCCCGAATTCCCAGCAACTGCTGCTGGAAAACCCGTCCGGACGCGTGCCGGCCCTGCTGCGCAGGCGTCCGCTGCTGACCGGTGCCACGCTGGGTGCCCTGCTGTGCCTGGACTTGGCACAACTCGATCACGTCAGCACCTTCCTGTACTTCCAGTTCTGATGTGGACCTCGACCGCGGCGCGCCGCTTCAGCCTCGCCGCCCTGCTCCCGCCCGTGCTGATGACCCTGCTCACGGCGGGCGTGAGCGTATGGCTGGAAAAAGTCACGGGTGATCTGACCCGCGTAGGGCGCTGGGCGGAGCATGATTACGGCTTTCGCGCCGCCCAGGCCGATATCCGGGTGCTGCCCAACCTGGATGCCTGGACCGGCTCCCAAGTGCTGGTGATCGGCGACTCGTTTGCGCAGGGCAATCTCTGGCAGAGCGAACTGGCGCGTCACAGCGGCCGGCACTTCCTGACCTGGCACTTCGACCAGGTGCGCTGCGTCCAGCCCTGGCTTGCGCAGTTGGCGCGGCAGCATCCGCGTGCGATCGCCAAAGTGATCTTCGAGACCGTCGAGCGGGCCGCCATACGCCGGGGTAACGAGGCGCTCGACTGTCCGCGTCCCGCCAGCATCGGACCGCCCCTGCCGCTGGCAAGCGGCATGACGACACAGGAACGCAGCTACTGGCCGCTGACCATGGATCCGGCCTATGTGTTCCCGAGCGCGCTGCACGCCGTGCAGCAGCGGATCCACCCTACGGCCACCCTGTCCGATGCCGCTTTCAGCGCGCCACTGACTCGCGCCGACCTGTTCTCCAGCCGCGCCAGCGATCGTCTGCTGTTCCTGCGTTCGGACATCGACGCGTGGCAGGAGTCTGGCCAGGCGGCGGCCGACGCCGCCACGCATTTCCTGCGCCTGCGCGACACCTTGGCAGCGCAGGGCATCGCGCTGCAGGTGCTGGTGGTCCCCGACAAGTCGACGGCCTACCGCTCGGTGATCCAGACCAGCACCCTGCCGACGCAACGCGTCGATCTCGCTGCGCTGTTGCGTCAACAGGGCATCGACGCGCCCGACCTGCGATCAGCTTTCGCGCGCGAAGCCCTGCGGACGCAAGACTTTTACCTGCCCAATGACAGCCATCTCAGTCATCGCGGCTTCATTTTCCTTGCCCAGTTCCTGGCGCGGCATGACCTTGAAACCGCATCAGGTGCCGCACTCCGGCCTTGAAGTGAAGCACAGGCGGGCACGCGCGACACAGCGCCCCGTCCAGGCAGCAGCCTTGGCGTGATCAAGCCCTGGGAGGCGCGGCGTCGCGTCGCTGCGGCGTCAGCGTGCCGCGCTGCGCGCGCGCGGCTGCATCAGGCCGGAGGCTTCGAGCGCTTCGGCGATGTAGGGATGCATGGTCCACACCCAGTCTTCCTTGCCCTCACGCGCGCCGTCGGCCAGCATGAAGGTGGTGATGGCCTTGCCGGTCTTTTCGTCGATCGGCAGCACGCGCGGGTGTTCGCAGTACAGCCACCAGCCCACGGTGCCGTAGTGCAGATTGGCCAGCGAAAAAGTCTTCCAGCCCGCCGCCGTGGCGAGCTCACTGGCCGTGCAGCGCCGATCGGGCGCGTTGTAGTGCGCGCACAGCATCTTGAGCTGCCCTTCCGACAGGCGCCCGGCCATCCTGCGGAAGGACTTCACCAGCGAGGCCACGTCGGGCGTGGCACCGTCGGCGGCCAGCGCGCGGTTCTGCAGGCGCTCGTTGACCAGGCTGCGCAGGCCGCTCAGCACCTCGTCGATGCTGGCGCCTTCGCTGGCTTCGATCTTCTCGCGCTTGCCGTCCTCGCCGAGCAGCCAGACGGCGCCCTGATAGCGTCCGCTGACCTTGGCGGCAACAAGCTCGTAGCTGCCCATCTGTTCCGACTTCCGTTCATCCACGCTTGTTTTCCTCGGTGTCGCCGGTGAATTGCCACCTTGCATCCCCCATTCTATCCGTGCCCGGCCTCGTCCATGACGAAACCGGGCGGGGGCCGGCGTGCGGCAGGCCTGCTGTCAGTCGTCGAAGGGGTGCCGGCGCACGATGGTTTCCTCGCGATCCGGGCCGGTGGAGATGACGTCGATCGGCACTTCGCAGATCTCGGCCATGCGTTCCAGGTAGCGCCGGGCATTGACCGGCAGGCGGTCGTAGTCCTTGACGCCGACCGTGCTCTCGCTCCAGCCCGGCATGTCCTGGTAGATCGGGCTGCAGCCGGCGATGGCCTCGGCGCCGACCGGCAGGATGTCGCTCTCGCCGTCGGCCGTGCGATAACCCACGCACATGCGCACCGTTTCGACGCCGTCCATCACGTCGAGCTTGGTGACGCACAGGCCGGACACGCCGTTGACCTGGATCGAACGCTTGAGCGCCGCGGCGTCGAACCAGCCGGTCCGGCGCGGACGCCCGGTGACGGCACCGAATTCGTTGCCGCGCCGGGCCAGATGTGCGCCCACCTCGTCGTCGAGTTCGGTCGGGAACGGGCCCGAGCCAACGCGCGTGGTATAGGCCTTGGTGATGCCGAGCACGTAGTGCAGCATCTGCGGACCGACACCGGCACCGGCGCAGGCGGCGCCCGCGATGCAGTTGCTGGAGGTGACGAAGGGATAGGTGCCGTGGTCGATATCGAGCAGCGAACCCTGCGCGCCTTCGAACAGCAGCGGTTTGCCGGCCTTGTGCGCCTCGTACAGGCTGCGCGGCACGTCGGCCACCATGGGGCGGATGCGCTCGGCAAAGCCCAGGCTCTGGTCCAGCACCTGCTGGAAGTCGACCGTGTCGGCCTGGAAATACTGCTTGAGCACGAAGTTGTGGTAATCCAGCACCTCGCCCAGCTTGGCGGCAAAGCGCTCACGATGGAACAGGTCCTGCAGGCGGATGGCACGGCGCGCCACCTTGTCCTCGTAGGCCGGCCCGATGCCGCGGCCGGTGGTGCCGATCTTGTCCTCGCCGCGCGCGCGCTCGCGCGCCTGGTCGATCGCCACGTGGTAGGGCAGGATCAGCGGGCAGGCCTCGCTGATGCGCAGCCGCGAAGCCACGGGCACGCCGGCGGTCGATTCGAGCATGTCGATCTCGCGCAGCAGCGCTTCCGGCGACAGCACCACGCCGTTGCCGATATAGCACTCGACGTGCTCGCGCAGGATGCCCGCCGGGATCAGGCTCAGCACGGTCTTCTTGCCGCCGATCACCAGGGTGTGGCCGGCATTGTGGCCGCCCTGGAAGCGCACCACACCGCGCGCGCGGTCGGTCAGCCAGTCGACCAGCTTGCCCTTCCCTTCGTCGCCCCACTGGGTGCCGATGACTACGACGTTTCTGCTCATGGACGTGTACTTCCCTGGATGGAATTGCTTTCGATGGGCTGCTCGCGCAGTGCGCCGCCGCTCGCGACCAGATGGCGGTCGCAGCGCGGATCGATGCGGCCGTCGCCGCCCTCCAGTTCGCGGATCACCACCAGCCCTGCGGCACGGTGCCTGGCCAACTGTGCGGCCAGCTCGCCGGCGCCAAACGCGGCCGCTGCACTGGCCGGCAGCCAGGCCACCCCCGGCGCAGCCGGCATGGTCAGCCGGGGCAGCAGGTCGCGCAGGTCGATGCTGAAACCGGTGGCCGGTCGCGATCGTCCGAAGGCCTCGCCGATGGCGTCATAGCGGCCGCCGCGCGCCACCGAACCCGGATAGCCGGGCGCGTAGACGGCGAACACCATGCCGCTATGGTAGGCGTAGCCGCGCAGCTCGGCGAGGTCGATTTCCAGCCGTGACTGTCCGGCCAGGCTGGCGGCTGCGGCCTCGAGCTGTGCCAGCGCCGCCGTGATGCCGGGCAACGCCGGCAGGCGCTGACGGGCCAGCGCGATCATTTCGCTGCCGCCGCACAGCGACGGCCGGGCGCGCAGCGCGGAGCGGCGCGCTTCCGGCAGGTCGACGGTGAGTTCCTCGACCCGCGGCGTGTTCTTGCCCTGCATGGCGTCGAGCAGCGCGTCCTCGAGGGCGGCCGGCAGGCCTTCGACCAGCGCCGCGAAAATACCGACGTGTCCGAGGTCGAGCACGTAGTCGTGCACGTCGAGGACGGCCAGTGCAGCGATCAGCAGGCCCTGCACTTCGAGATCGGCCGCCAGGCCGGCATGGCCATACAGCTCGGCGCCGATCTGGAAAGGTTCGCGCGAGGCGCCGGCGTCACCCGAGCGCGCGCGGTAGGTGCTGCCGGCATAGCACAGGCGGCGCACGCCCTCGCCTGCCAGGCGGTGGGCATCGATGCGCGCCACCTGGGGCGTGATGTCGGCACGCAGGCCGAGCAGCCGGCCGCTGAGCTGGTCGACCACCTTGAAGGTGACGAGGTCGGCGTGCTCGCCACTGCCGGTGAGCAGGCTTTCCATGTACTCGAGCGCTGGCGGCACCACCAGTTCGTAGCCATGGCCACGGAACAGCGCCAGCAGGCGCGAGCGCGCCGCCTCCAGCTGCCAGGCCTCGGCCGGCAGCAGGTCTTCCATCTGCTCGGGCAGCAGCCAGCGCGGATTCACTTGCGCGCCCCGGCGCCACGGCCCAGGCCGGGCGCATTGCGGAAGTAGCGGAAGTAGTCGGTGTTGGGGTCGAGCACCAGCACGTCGGCTTTGGAATGCAGGGACTGCTTGTAGGATTCCAGGCTGCGGTAGAAGGCATAGAACTCGCTGTCGCGGCCGTAGGCCTCGGCATAGATGGCGGCGGCCTTGGCATCGCCCTCGCCCATGGTCTTCTGCGCATCGCGGAACGCCTCGGCCAGGATCACCTCGCGCTGGCGGTCGGCGTCGGCCTTGATGCGCTCGGCGTCGGAATCGCCGGTCGAACGCAGCTGGTTGGCGACACGCTGGCGCTCGGCCTGCATGCGCCGGTAGACCGAATCGCTCACCTCGGGGGTGAGGTCGACGCGCTTGATGCGCACGTCGAGCACGGTCACGCCGATGGTGCGCGCGTCGCGGTCGGCGCGCATGCGCATCGCGTCGACGATCTGGTCGCGCTCCCCGCTCACCGCCTCGTGCACGGTGCGCTTGGCGAACTCGGCACGCAGGTCGTCATTGACGGTCTGCACCAGACGGCTGCGCGCACGTTCCTCGTCACCGGCCACGCTGACCCAGAACTGCCTTACATCGGCGATGCGCCACTTGACGAAGTAGTCGACCAGCACCGGCTTCTTCTCGGCGGTGATGAAGCGCTCGGGCTGCTGGGCGTCGATGGTCAGGATGCGCGCGTCGAATTCGATCACGTCCTGCACCAGCGGCCACTTGAAGTAGAGCCCCGGTTCGGTGACCGTGGCCACCACCTGGCCGAGCTGGCGCACCAGCGCCGCGTGCCCTTGGGGCACCGTGTAGACGGAGCTGGCCGCGAAGGCCGCCAGCGCCAGGACCAGCAGCAGGAGATTGAGTGGATTGCGCATCATGGGCGCGACTCCCGTTCACGGCTGCGGAAAATGTCGCGACCGTCGCGACCGCTGCGGCCGGCGCTGTCGCTGCTGCCGTCCTGGGGCGTGCCCAGGGGCGTGCTGGCGGGTGCCGGAGGCAGCCGGCCCGTGGTATCGGCGGCTGCCGGCGCCGCGGCCCCGGCAACGGCGGCGGGCTCGCCGCCGGCCTGGATCAGCTTGTCCAGCGGCAGATAGAGCACGCTGCCCTGCTTCTGCTCGGCGACCACCTTGGTGGTGCTGGAGAGCACCTGCTGCATCATGTCGAGATACAGGCGTTGGCGCGTGACATCCGGCGCCTTCTGGTATTCGGCGTACACCTGCTTGAAGCGGCTGGCATCGCCCTGGGCACGCGCCACCACACGCTGGCCGTAGCCGTTGGCTTCGGCCAGCAGACGCGCCGCATCACCCTGCGCGCTGGGGATGACGTTGTTGGCATAGGCCTGGCCTTCGTTCTTCTTGCGCTCGCGATCCTGTCCGGCCTTGACCGCGTCATCGAAGGCGGCCTGCACCTGCTCGGGCGGCTGGGCATTCTGCATGTTGACCTTGACGATGGCCACACCGGTGCCGTAGCGGTCGAGCAGTTTCTGCATCAACTGGCCGGCATTGGCGGCGATCTCGGTGCGCCCCTCGTAGAGCACCACGTCCATCTTGTTGCGGCCGACCACTTCGCGGATGGCCGTCTCTGCCGCCTGGCGCACGGCCTCTTCGGGGGCGCGGTTGTTGAACAGGAAGGCCTGCGGGTCCTTGACCGTGTACTGGACCGCGAACTGCACGTCGACGATGTTCTCGTCGTCGGTGAGCATCAGCGATTCCTGCGAGGCCTTGGCGCTGATATTGCCGCGGTAGCCGATCTCGACACTGCGCACCTGCTCGACATTGAGCGGGCTGCCCTCGGCCTGGGCCTCGATGGGCCACGGCCAGTGCCAGTGCGGGCCAGCCTGGGTGACTTCGGTGAGGCGACCGAAGCGCAGGATCATTCCGACCTTGCCGGCATCGACGATGTACATGCCGGAAGCCAGCCAGATCAGCACCAGCACCAGCACCAGGGCGCCGGCAAGTCGCGCCAGGCCGGCCCCGTTGCTGCCACCGCCACTGCCGCCACCAAAGCGGCGGCCGCTGAACAGGCCTGGGGCCCAATGGCGCAGGCGGCGTTGCAGCCGTTGCAGGATTTCATCGAGGTCGGGAGGTCCCTCGGGATCCTTGCGGCCCCACTGGGGATCGTTTGGCGGCATGTCGAGAAGTGTTCCGAAGTAGTCCCCCGGCAAAGCGGCCGGGCATCGAACTGGGTTGAGGCGTGTCAGGCCGCTGCCGGATCGGCGGGCGCGGCCTGCGGTCGAAGTTCAAGCAGCGCCATTCGCAGCAGGTCGAGCCCGGAACCGTCAAGCGCACTCAAACGCAAACCCGAGATTTTACCATACTCGTCGCGCTCGATTCCGGGCTCACGCCCGGGAATGCGGTCGATCTTGTTCTGGACGATCAGGCGCGGCACCTGGCCGGCACCGATCTCCTCCAGCACTTCGATCACCGCGTCGAGCTGGGCGTCGCGGCGCGGATCCGAGGCATCGACGACCACCAGCAGCACGTCGGCCAGCGCAGTCTCGTCGAGCGTGGCCTTGAAGGCCTCGACCAGGGTGTGCGGCAGCTTGCGGATGAAGCCCACGGTATCCGACACCACGGCATTCAGTCCCGGCCGCAGGAACACGCGGCGCGAAGTGGTGTCGAGGGTGGCGAACAGCTGGTCGGCTGCATAGGCCTGGGCGTGGGTGAGACGGTTGAACAGCGTCGACTTGCCGGCATTGGTGTAGCCGACCAGCGAGACGCGCAGCGCATCGCCGCGCTCGCGTGCACCGCGCTGGGTGGTGCGCACGCGCTCCACCTTGGCGAGGCGCTCGCGCAGTACCTTGACGCGCTTGCCGAGCAGGCGCCGGTCGGTTTCGAGCTGGGTTTCGCCGGGTCCGCGCAGGCCGATACCGCCCTTCTGCCGTTCAAGGTGGGTCCAGCCACGCACCAGACGCGTGGACAGGCGTTGCAACTGCGCGAGTTCAACCTGCAACTGGCCCTCGTGGCTGCGCGCCCGCTGGGCAAAGATGTCGAGAATCAGGCTGACGCGATCGATGACGCGTACGCCAGTGGCGCGCTCGAGGTTGCGTTCCTGGGCGGGTGAGAGTTCATGGTTGAAGATGATGAGACCGGCGCCGTGGGCACGTGCCACGTCGGCGATCTCCTCGACCTTGCCGCTGCCGGCGAAGGTCGAGGAATCGGGCCGCTGGCGGCGACCAGCGACCACTTCGGCCACGCGCAGCCCGGCGCTGCGTGTCAGCTCGGCAAGCTCGTCGACTGCCCCCTGGTAGTCAGGGTCGCCGAAGTCCAGCGCCACCAGGACCGCGAGATCACCGGCGGTGGTTCGGAGTTCGCCCTCGAGTTCGCCCGTGGCTTGCTGGATACGGTTCAGGAGGATCAGCCCTCGCTGCCGTGGTCGAGCGCGATGCTGACCGGACGCGCCGGCACGACCGTGCTGATTGCGTGCTTGTAGACCATCTGCGTCACAGTGTTCTTGAGGAGGACCACATACTGGTCAAAAGACTCCACCTGACCCTGCAGCTTGATGCCGTTGACGAGATAGATCGAGACAGGAACGTGCTCTTTGCGCAAGGTATTGAGGAACGGGTCTTGTAGCAATTGCCCTTTGGCGCTCATTTCTTTGTACTCCCGGATGGATGGGTATTTTGATGCGTTCACTCTATAGAAAAACCGAGTTGCTTCCTAGCGAAGTTAAGACTCGCCCCCCCGGATAAGTTCCGTACCTCACCAGCCGCCGAAAAGCTTGCGCCCGCGCCGGCGATTGCGGCGTGCGCGATTTTCCTCGGATTCGGTCAGTGGCGCGGGTTTGCGGCCCTCGAAAGGATTGCGGCCCTGGCGGAATTCGACGCGCAATGGCGTTCCGCGCAATCCGAATTCCTCGCGAAAGGTGTTTTCGAGATAACGGCGGTAACTCTCGGGCACCGCCGCGACGGCGCTGCCGTGGATGATCACGCGCGGCGGGTTGGAACCGCCCTGGTGGGCATAGCGCAGCTTGGGACGGAAAGGACCGGACTTGGGCGGCTGGTGCTGGGTGGTGGCGGCAATCAGCGCGCGCGTCAGCTTGGGCGTCGAGAGCTTGGCAAAGGCGGCGGCGTAGGCAGCGTCGATGGCCGGAAACAGACCCGCCACCCCGGTACCCTGCAGCGCACTGATGAAGTGCTGCTGCGCGAAATCCAGGAAACCCAGTTTGCGCGCGAGGTCATGCTTGGCGACTTCGCGGCGGTAGGCATCGAGGCCGTCCCACTTGTTGACGACCAGCACCACGGCCCTGCCCTGTTCCAGCACATGGCCGGCGATGTGCGAATCCTGGTCGGAAATGTCCTGCCGCGCATCGACCACCATGACCACCACGTTGGCGTCTTCGATCGCCTGCAGGGTCTTGATCACCGAGAATTTCTCGACCGCCTCGAAGACCTTGCCACGGCGCCGCACGCCGGCCGTGTCGATCAGCGTGTAGCGGCGCTCGCCGCGTTCCAGGTCGATGTAGATGCTGTCGCGCGTGGTGCCCGGCTGGTCAAACGCGATCACGCGTTCCTCGCCCAGCATGGCATTGACCAGCGTCGACTTGCCGACATTGGGGCGCCCCACCACGGCGATGCGCGGCTGGCGGTTACGCTCCTCGCTGTCGTCCTCTTCCGCTTCGGGCTCCAGCCCTTCCAGCACGTGCTCGATCAGCTCATGCACGCCATCGCCATGGGCGCCGGAAATCGCGAAGGGTTCACCCAGACCGAGTTCGTGGAACTCGGCGGTAACCACCGCATTGCGCATGCCCTCGGCCTTGTTGACCGCCAGGTAAACCGGCTTGCCACGCCGACGCAGCTGCTCGGCGATCTGACGATCGCCGTTGGCCAGACCCTGACGCGCGTCACACAGGAACACGATGCGATCGGCCTCGTCGATGGCCTGCAGCGTCTGCCGTGCCATTTCCTTGAGGATGCCGTCATCGCTCACCGGTTCGAAGCCGCCGGTGTCGATCACGAAGTACTGCAGATCGTCCAGGCGCGCCTTGCCATAGTGACGGTCACGCGTCAGCCCGGGCAGGTCGGCCACCAGCGCGTCACGCGTGCGCGTCAGGCGGTTGAACAGGGTCGACTTGCCCACATTGGGGCGACCGACCAGGGCTATTGTTGGCAACATTCGATGGGTGACCTCAGGGCATCGGGAACACGTACAGCCCGCCCTTGCGGGTCTGCACGAGCACGCCGTCGCCCAGGAAGATGGGGCCTTGCGTCAGGCTGCTGCCGTCGGTGGCCGCGCGCCCGACCACCGAGCCGTCGGCGCGGTCCAGCCAGTGCACGAAACCCTGCAGATCGCCGGTGACGACCATGCCACCGGCGGCGAGGGCACCGATCAGGCGCCGTCCATTGAAATCCTCGGTCTTCCAGGCCGGTGAGCCGCTGGAACGCTCCCAGGCGAACACCGCGCCCTTTTCGTCGGCCACGAAGACACGCCCGGCATCCGCACCGAGTCCGCTGACCGTGGACACTTCGCGCGACCAGAAGGGGTTGCCGCTGCTCGGATCCAGGCACGCGACACGTCCCTGGTAAGTGGCCGCGCAGACATCGCGATCGCCGGCGACCGGGGCGCCGGTGACGTCGGCAACGCGTTCGAGCTCGGTGGCTCCGCGCGGCACCGCAATGGTCGACTCCCAGCCCACCTTGCCCTGCTCGATGGCGACCGCGATCAGGCGCCCGCCGGCGAGGCCGGCAAACACGGCGCCGCGCGTCACCAGCGCACTGCTGGCACGGTACAGGGTGAGCGGCGGCAGCGCGCGTTCGATCGCCCAGCGCACCTTGCCGTCCTTGGCATCCATGCCGACCAGCTTGCCGTCGCCGGTGCGCACCACCACCACGCCATCGGCTACCAGCGGCACCGCGCTGATCTCGCCGCCGCCGGACGGCGCCTGCCACAACTGCTTGCCGGTGTCGTCGAGCACGAACACCGATCCATCGCGTGCCCCCACCGCCACCAGTCCGCTGCCGGAACCGACGCCGCCGGACAGCGTGGCCTTGAGGTCGGTCTTCCAGGCGGTCCTGCCGTCGCTGGCATTGAGCGCCACCACGTCGCCGCCGATGCGCGCCACATAGACGTGATCGCCCGCCGCCGACGGCGCCAGCGGCAGGTGGTCGCCCTCAGCGAATTCCTGGTGCCAGCGCGGTGTCAGCATGCGCAGGCCGGGCTTGTCCTTGAGCGCGGGGATGGCGCGCGGCGTCGAGCCGAACCAGCTGCAGGAGGCCAGCAGCAGGACCAGCGCGCTGGCGGCGCTGATGCGCAGCAGACTCATTGGCCGGCCCCGAGCGCGTCGAGCTTGGCCTGCAGCGTGGGCTTGAGCGGATGATTGCCGTCGGCGGCCTGCAGCGCCTGCTGGTAGGCGCTGCGCGCCTCGCTGGCCTTGCCTTGCGCGAGCAGGATATCGCCCTTGCGATCGCCGGCCAGCGCCGCGAATGCCGGGTCGATGCCGCTGTCGAGCTGGTGCAGCGCCTCGTCGTACTTCTTCGCATCGGCCAGTACCCCGGCCAGGCGCACGCGCGCCAGCGCCTGCAGCTCGGCTTCCTTGGCGTGTTCGATCACCCACTGGTACTGCTGCTGGGCGGCGTCGGGCTTGCCAGCCGCGAGCTGTGCCGATGCTGCCGACAGCGCGGCACGCGCAGCAAAGGGCGAAGACGCGGCGGCAGCCTCGATGGTCTGCGCGGCGGCAGCGATCGTGGCGGCATCACCGCCGACGGCAGCCGCCTGGAACACCGTCCAGGCCTGGGCTGCCTGCTCGGCGGCGTGCGCCTTCCAGGCCTTCCACGCGCTCATGCCGGCGTAGGTGGCAACGCCGACCAGTGCCACCGCCAAAACGGTGGCGCGGTTCTCGTGCCACCAGCCCTTCAGCGCGTCGATTTTTTCCTGTTCTTCGAGATCGTACATTCCGGCTTCCTGAAATTATCGCCGCCCGCAAAGGGCGACAGGACTTACTGCGATGATGGGTCGGACGGGATGTCCGGATTGCCCGGCAGGGCGCTGCGCGGCGTGGCCCAGGGCGCGATCGCCGCAGCCAGTCCGGCCAGCGTCACGGTGTGCTGCTCACCCTGGCCACGCAGGGGTTTCAGCGCCACGGAGCCGTCGGCGCGCTCCTGGTCGCCGATGATCGCGCACACCTCGGCGCCGCTGCCATCGGCACGCTTGAGCTGCGACTTGAAGCTGCCGCCACCGGCATGGAACAGCGTATCGTAGCCCAGGTCGCGCAACAGTTCCGCCACGCGCAAGGCGTAGGCCGTGATGCCCTCGCCGCTGGCCGCCAGATAGACCTGCGGTGCCGGCGCCGGACGCGGACCATGGCGCGCTTCGCGCAGCGCCAGCAGGCGTTCGAGGCCCATCGCGAAGCCCGCCGCCGGCGTCGGCTTGCCGCCCAGCTGGGGAATCAGCCCATCGTAGCGACCGCCGGCGCACACGGTGCCCTGGGCGCCGAGCGCGTCGGTCACCCACTCGAACACCGTCGCGTTGTAGTAGTCCAGGCCGCGCACCAGACGGTGGTTGATCACATAAGGCACGCCGGCGTCGTCGAGCAGCGCGCACAGGGTCTGGAAGTGCAGGCGCGAGGCATCGTCGAGCTCGTCGGCCAGCCTGGGCGCGGCCTCGACCAGGGCCTGCATGGCCGGGTTCTTGGTGTCGAGGATGCGCAGCGGATTGCTGTGCATGCGCCGACGTGCGTCCTCGTCGAGCAGATCGACGTGCTCGGAGAAATAGGCGATCAGCCGCTCGCGATGCTGCTGGCGCGATTCCGCACTGCCCAGGGTATTGATCTGCAGCTCCACCGCCGGCAGGTCGAGCAGGCGCCACAGGCGCGCGGTCATGAGGATCAGCTCGGCATCGATGTCGGGACCGGCGTAGCCCAGTGCCTCGACGCCGCACTGGTGGAACTGCCGGTAACGGCCCTTCTGCGGCCGCTCGTGGCGGAACATCGGCCCCAGGTACCACAGACGCTGCGGTCCAGGGTAGAGCAGGTTGTGCTGCAGCACCGCGCGCACCGAGGAGGCGGTCGCTTCCGGGCGCAGCGTGAGCTGTTCGCCGTTGAGCGCATCGGTAAAGCTGTACATCTCCTTCTCGACGATATCCGTGACTTCGCCGATCGAGCGCGTGAACAGCGCAGTCGGCTCCAGCAGCGGCGTGCGCAGCTGGCGGTAGCCGTAGCTGGCCACCCAGGCGCGCAGCGTGTCTTCGAGAAATTCCCATTCATGGGAGGTGGCCGGCAGGATGTCGTTCATCCCGCGGACGGCCTGGAATCCCTGGCTCATGCGTGTCTACCGTATTTCCGTTCGACGTATTCGACCACCAGGGCCTGGAACTCCTCGGCGATGCGCTCTCCCTTGAGGGTCTGGGCGCGTTCGCCGTCGATGTAGACCGGTGCCACGGGGCGCTCGCCGGATCCTGGCAGGCTGATCCCGATATCGGCCAGCTTGCTTTCGCCAGGGCCGTTGACCACGCAGCCCATCACGGCGACGTTGAGTGCCTCGACCCCCGGATAGCGCTCGCGCCATTCCGGCATGCTGTTGCGCAGGAAGCTCTGGATGCGGTCCGCCAGTTCCTGGAAATAGGTACTGGTGGTGCGGCCGCAGCCGGGACAGGCGGTGACCAGCGGCGCGAATGCGCGCAGCCCCATGGTCTGCAGCAGTTCCTGCGCCACCACCACTTCGCGGCTGCGGTCACCGCCCGGCTCGGGTGTCAGCGAGATGCGGATGGTGTCACCGATGCCTTCCTGCAGCAGCACGCCGATCGCCACGCTGGAGGCCACGATGCCCTTGCTGCCCATGCCGGCCTCGGTCAGGCCCAGATGCAGCGGATGATCGCTGCGCCCGGCCAGTTCGCGATACACGCGGATCAGGTCCTGCACGCCGCTGACCTTGCAGGACAGGATGATGCGTTCGGCGGGCAGTCCGATCTCGACGGCCTTGGCGGCACTGTCGATGGCCGAGCTGATCAGCGCCTCGCGCATCAGTTCGTCGGCCGCCAGGGGTTGCGCGCTGCGGCCATTCTCGTCCATCAGGCGTGCCATCAGCTCCTGGTCCAGACTGCCCCAGTTGACGCCAATGCGCACGGGACGGCCGTAGCGGCAGGCGGTCTCGATCATGAAGCCGAACTGCTCGTCACGACGCCTGCCGGCCCCGACGTTGCCGGGATTGATACGGTACTTGTCGAGCGCTTCGGCACACGCGGGATGCTCCTGCAGCAGGCGGTGGCCGTTGAAATGGAAGTCGCCGACCAGCGGCACCTGCACGCCCTGGCGCAGCAGCCCGTCGCGGATGTGCGGCACGGCGGCCGCGGCCTCGCTGGTGTTGACGGTGATGCGCACCAGCTCCGAGCCGGCACGTGCGAGTTCGGCCACCTGGCGCACGGTGGCGGCAATATCCGCGGTGTCAGTGTTGGTCATCGACTGGACGACGACCGGCGCGCCGCCGCCGACAGGGATCGATCCGACCATCACCCGACGGGTGGCACGACGCTTGGGGGCTGCTATGGGCATGGGATGTCGCCAGACGGCTCAGGGATGATCGGCGGCCGGATCGAGGGTCAGCCGGGCCACCGTGAGCCGGGTGAATTCCGCCAGGTCCACCGGGCGGCCGTTCCAGCTCAGACGCGTGGCGGGTGCATTACCGACCACGATGCGCACCGGGCCATGCGCCTCGAGATCGCGATGCTCACCGGCACGCGATACGCCGGACAGCAGCACCTGGTTGTTCTCGTCGCGCACTTCGACCCAGCAGTCGGCATCGAAATCGAGCGCGAGCTTGCGCGCGGGAGCGCCGCCAAGGCGCGCTTCGGCTTCGGCAGGGCTGGCGACCGCTGGTGCCGGCCGCGGCGCGGGCGTGGCCGGCGGCGGCGCAACGGGTGCAGCAGCAGGGGCGGCCGACGGTACCGGGGCGCTTGCCAGGGCCTTGACCGGCGCCG
>JAGWIJ010000153.1 GCA_028873535.1 Pseudomonadota bacterium | reverse complement strand
CATGCCGCAGCCCAGGCGCCCGGCGCACGCCCCGCCACCGCCACGCCGCCCGATGGGCAGTTCCGCGTCACCGCGCAGCAGGCCGCCAACCTGCACATTCTTCCGGTGCAGATGCATGTCTTCCGCAACGAAGTGCGTACTGAAGGCAAGATCGCGCTCGATGCCGACCGCCAGACCCAGGTGTATTCACCCTACAGCGGCAGGGTGCTCAAGGTGCTCGTTTCGCCTGGTGACCGCGTGCGCCAGGGTGCGGCCCTGCTCGATATCGAGGCAAGCGAGTTCGTGCAGGCACAGAACGACCTGCTCGCCGGCGCGGCAGCGGCGCACAGCGCCAGCTCGCAATTGGCGCTGGCGCACGGCGTCGAGACGCGCCGGCACGCCCTCTACGAGGCGCGCGGCGGCTCGCTGCAGGACTGGCAACAGAGCCAGAACGACGTGGTGGTCGCGGAAGCCGCACTGCGCTCTGCCGAGACCGCAACCGCGTTGGCGCGCAACCGGCTGCATATCCTCGGCAAGACCGATGCCGACATCACTCGTATCGAAGCGCAGGGGGCCATCGACCCGCGCACCCAGGTCTCGGCGCCGATCGCCGGGGTCGTGACCGACCGGCAGGTCGGGGTCGGGCAGTTCGTGCAGGCCGGCAGCAGCACGCCGCTGTTCACCATCGGCGACCTGTCGCGTGTCTGGCTGGTGGGGCAGGTGCGCGAGAACGAGGCGCCCGCGCTGCGGCCCGGGCAGCTCGCCGAAGTTCGCGTGGCGGCCCTGCCGGGCCAGCTGTTCCGCGCGCGCATCTCCTTTCTCGCACCCTCTGTCGATCCGGCCACGCACCGGCTCACGGTGCGTGCCGAAGTGGCCAATCCGGGCGGATTGCTGCGGCCGGAGATGTTCGCTTCCTTCACCATCGTCACCGGCGGCGAAGCCAGCGCCCCGGCGGTGCCGCAGGACGCGGTGATCCGCGACGGCGACCATGCCCGGGTGTGGCTGCAGGACAAGCCGGACCTGCTGGTCGCACGCGAAGTGCGTATCGGCAGGACGCGCGACGGCCTGGTCGAAGTGCTCGAGGGAGTCCGCTCCGGTGACCGCCTGGTGACCAGCGGGACGCTGTTCATCGATCGCGCCGGCACAGCAGAGTGATCCCATGAGCTGCCGTGTGCCTTTCGCGTCGCGTGCGCCGACGCCCATGAGCTTTGCCGGCGGAGCGCTGCCGTGAACGCCGTCATAGCCTTTGCGCTGCGCCAGCGCGTGCTGGTGGTCATCCTGTTGCCGGTGATGCTGGCGATCGGCCTGGTCAGCTTCGCGCGCCTGAATATCGAGGCCTACCCGGATCCGGTGCCCCCGCTGGTCGACATCGTGACCCAGAGCCCCGGCCAGTCCGCCGAAGAGATCGAACGCTATGTCACCGTGCCCATCGAGGTGCAGATGGCTGGCATTCCCCACCTGGCCTCGGTGCGCACGATCTCGCTGTTCGGTCTTTCGGACGTCAAGCTCCAGTTCACCTACGACGTCAGCTACGAGCAGGCCGAGCAGTACGTCGTCAACCGCCTGTCCCAGCTGCAGCAGCTGTCCAACGGAGCGCAGCCGCAGATCTCGCCCTGGAGCCCGATCGGCGAGATCTACCGCTATCGCCTGGTGGGTCCGCAGGGTTTCCCGCTGACTGACCTCAAGACCTTGCAGGACTGGCTGCTGCAGCGCCGCTTCAAGGCGCTTCCGGGCGTGATCGACGTCACCGGCTGGGGCGGCACGACCAGGACCGTGCAGATCACGGTGGATCTCGGACGACTCCAGCAGTACGGCCTGACCTTGCCGCAGGTGCTGCAGGCGCTCAACAACAGCAATGCCAATGTCGGCGGCCAGACCGTCAATATCGGTCCCCAGGCCGCCGTGGTGCGCGGCATCGGCACCATCCGTTCGCTCGAAGACGTGGGCGCGACGCTGCTCACCATGAACCAGGGCACGCCGGTACTGCTGCGCGACGTGGCCACGGTGGCGGTCGGTGCCCAGCCCCGGCTCGGGATCGCCGGCATCGATGAAAGCGACGACATCGTGCAGGGTATCGTGCTCATGCGGCGCGGCGCCGAGAGCCTGCCGACCATCCGGCGCGTCGAACAGGAGGTCGAACGCATCAACGCTGCCGGGATCCTGCCGCCCGGTGTGCACATCGAACGCATCTACGACCGTACCGACCTCATCAACGTCACCACGGCCACCGTGCTGCACAACATGCTCGCCGGCATGGTGCTGATCTTCCTGCTGCAGTGGACCTTCCTGGGCAATCTGCGCAGCGCTTTCGTGGTGGCGATGACGATCCCGTTCGCACTTGCGTTTGCCATCGGCCTGATGGTGTTGCGCGGCGAGTCCGCCAATCTGCTGTCGCTGGGCGCCATCGATTTCGGACTGGTGGTGGACGCCTCGGTGATCATGGTCGAGAACATCTTCCGTCACCTGATGGAAAGCGCCGAGATGCGGCGGTCGGGTACCCCGGTGCTGCAGAGTTCGCGCGCCATTTTCGGGCTGCATGGACGCTTCGCGGTGATCGCGCACTCGGCGCTCGAGGTCAATCGCGGCATCTTCTTTTCGGCCGCCATCATCATCGCTGGTTTCGTGCCGCTGTTCACGCTGAGCGGCATCGAGGGCCACATCTTCGGACCGATGGCACGCACCTATGCCTACGCCATCGCAGGCGGCCTGATCGCCACCTTCACTGTTTCGCCCGCGCTGAGTTCCCTGCTGCTCAAGGCGGACATGGAAGAGCACGAGACCTGGCTGATGATCGGCATGCGCCGGGTCTTCGATCCCTTGATCGCGCTGGCACTCGCGCATCGTCGTGCCACGCTCGCCGGCATGGCCGCGCTGCTGGTGCTGGCTGGTGTCGCGGTGGGGGCACTGGGACTCGAGTTCCTGCCCAAGCTCGAGGAAGGCAATCTGTGGATCCGCGCCACCATGCCGCCGTCGATCTCGCTGGAAGCCAGCGACCGCTACGTCAACGGCATGCGCGCGGTGATCCGTTCCTTCCCCGAGGTGCAGACCGTGGTGTCGCAGCACGGCCGTCCGGACGATGGGACCGACGCCACAGGCTTCTTCAACGCGGAATTCTTCGTGCCGCTGAAGCCCGAGGAGAGCTGGCCCGACCGGCCAAGCAAGGAGCAACTGACCGAACAGATGACGCGCCAGCTGGAAGAGCGCTTTCCGGGCGTCGAATTCAACTTTTCGCAGTATATCCAGGACAACGTCGAGGAAGCGGCTTCCGGCGTGAAGGGCGAGAACTCGGTCAAGCTGTACGGCAATGACCTGGCCACGCTCGAGACGGTGGCGCGCGGCATCCGCGAGGCACTGTCCACGGTGCCCGGCATTGCCGACCTGGCGGTGTTCAACTCGCTGGGCCAGCCCACGGTGCGCATCGACATCGACCGGGCGCGTGCGGCGCGCTACGGCCTTGCGCCCGGCGACATCAACAGTACCATCCAGGCGGCGATCGGCGGCCAGTCAGCGGGCGACTACTACCAGCCCGACAGCGATCGCCATTTCCCGATGATCGTGCGGCTGGCGCCCGAGTACCGCGGCGACCTCGACGCCATCCGTCGGATCACCATTGGCGCCCCGGCGCCGGGCGGCAACGGCACCATCCAGGTGGCGTTGGGAGATGTTGCCGACGTGCGCCTGGTATCGGGCGCGGCATTCATCTATCGTGAACAGCAGGAGCGCTACATCCCGGTCAAGTTCAGCGTGCGCGGCCGCGATCTCGGCACGGCGGTGCTGGAGGCGCAGCGCAAGGTCGCCGAGAAGGTGCGCATTCCCGGTGGCTATCGCCTGGAATGGGTTGGCGAATTCGGTAACCTGCAGGAGGCGATGGCGCGGCTGGCCGTGGTCGTGCCACTGAGCATCGCCTTGATCTGCCTGCTGCTGTATTTCAACTTCGGTTCCCTGGTGGACATGCTGCTCGGCATCAGCGTCGTGCCGATGGCCTTGATCGGCGGGGTGTTCGCCTTGTACCTGTCGGCGACGCCATTCAGTGTTTCCGCGGCGATCGGCTTTGTCGCCCTGTTCGGCATCGCCGCGATGGACGGTATCCTGGTGCTCTCGTACTTCAACCAGCAGGTCGAAGCCGGCCTTGACCGCACGCGTGCCATCGTGACCACCTGCCGGGTGCAGATGCGGCCGGTGCTGATGACCTGCATCGTGGCTTGCGTCGGCCTGCTGCCTGCAGCAATCTCGACCGGCATCGGATCGCAGGTGCAACGTCCCCTGGCGCTGGTGGTGGTCGGGGGCATCCTGCTCGCGCCGGTGCTGATCCTGGTGGTGCTGCCGGTGCTGATCATGCTGTTCTCGCAGCGCATGCCGCCGGACCTGGAAAATGGCGAGGAGAGCGAGGCATGAAGATGCGCGCCATGAATGCCCGCGTCGCCGCCAGGCCAGACCTGCGCTTGACAGTGCTGGCGGCCTTACTGCTGGCTGCCTGCGCCAGCGGACCGGATTTCCATCGCCCCGCGCCGCCGGGCGACAGCGCCTACGGACCGCTTGCCTTGCCCGAACAGATGCCACTGCAGCCGTCTGCCGGCCAGACCGTGCAGCGCTTCGTACCGGGCCTGCCGGTCGAGCGCCAATGGTGGCAGGTGCTGGGGTCGCCGGAACTCGACGCCCTGATCAGCCAGGCGATCAAGGCCAACCCGGATCTCGAGGCCGCGCAGGCCAGCCTTCGCGCAGCCCAGGAAACGGAACTGGCGCAGCGCGGTGCCCTGCTGCCTTCGGCGCAAGTGTCCTACGCGCCATCGCGACAGAAGAATCCGATCGGTTCGCTGGCGCCGACGCTGGCGTCCGGCGAGCCGATCTTCAACCTGCACACGCTGCAGGTCAGCGTGGGCTATGTACCTGACGTGTTCGGCGGCACGCGGCGCTCGATCGAACAGGCCGCAGCACTGGCCGAGGTGCAAAAGGAACTGGCCGAGGCCAGCTACCTGACCCTGGTCGCCAACGTTGCGCTGGCGGCCATCGGCAGCGCCGGCGTGAACGAACAGATCAGCGTCACCGAGAAGCTGATCGCAGTCCAGCGCGAGCAACGCGAGCTGCTGTCGCGTCAGCACGAGCTCGGTGCCATTGCCGAGGCCGACGTGCTGGCGCAGGAAGCGGCATTGGCGCAGCTCGAGGCCAGTCTGCCGGCGCTGCGCCAGCAGCGCGACCAGCAGCAGCACCTGTTGATCGCCTTGAGCGGTGCCACGCCAGCTGGCGCCGCGGTGGCGGATTTCCGGCTCGACGGATTCGTGCTGCCCGCACAACTGCCACTGGTGCTGCCGGCACAGCTGGTGGACCGGCGTCCCGACGTCAGGGCCGCGGAAGCGCAGCTGCACGCTGCCAGCGCCGGCCTTGGCGTGGCGGCTTCCAATCGCCTGCCGCAGTTCAACCTGAGCGCCAGCTATGGCGGCACATCGACGCGGCCCGGCGACCTGTTCGCGGCGGCCAACACGTTCTGGTCGCTGGCCGGCAGCGTGGCCCAGACGGTCTTTGATGGCGGCGCCCTGCGTCACCGCGAGCGCGCGGCAGACGCGGCGCTCACGGCAGCGGCTGCCCAGTACCGCAGCACCGTGCTTACGGCGTTCCGCAATGTGGCCGACACCCTGTCAGCGCTCGGTCACGATGCCGACGCTGTGCAATCGGGTGAACGCGCCGAGCGCGCGGCAGCGGAAAGTTTTGGGGTGGCGGAGCGCACCCAGGCACTGGGCGCCAGCGGTTCGGCGCCGGTGCTGCTGGCCCAGCAGGCGTTGCTGCAGTCCAGATTGTCGCTGGTTCAGGCGCGTGCCGGTCGCTTGGCCGACACGGTGGCACTGTTCCAGGCACTGGGCGGCGGCGGCTGGGCGACCGATGGCCCCAACGCGGACCGTCGCGCGACAGACCCGGCGTCGGGCACCACAGCGCCTGCCCCCTGATCCGGGATCAGGGGTTGGCCGCTGGCTTGGCCGGTTCCTTGACCTCGACCTGGATGGAAGAGAACCAGGCGGCCAGATCGTCGATTTCGCCGTCCTTGAGTTGGGCAGCGATCACCGACATGACTTCGTGCTGGCGCTTGCCGTTGCGGAAATTGCGCAACTGCGCGGTCAGGTAGTCCGCCGACTGGCCTGCCAGATTGGCTGCCGTCGGCATGACGGCAATTCCCAGTCGTCCGTGGCACACATTGCAGGCGGCCACGGCCTTGATCCTGCCGGCGGTGACGTCGCCGGCTTCTGCCCCGGACGGCAGCAGAGTGAAAAACGCCAGGGCCAGGGCTACCCGGCGCCAGGGGTCGTGCTTGTCTTGCATGGAATCTCCGTGGCCATCCTGGCCCGTGTGGGGCCAGGATGGCGCGGCCACCCGCAGGTGACCGCGCCTGTTGCCGGCCTCAGTTGGCCAGGGCAGGGTCGTAGGTGATGCGGTAGATCGCACCGGCGAAATCGTCCGAGACCAGC
>JAGWIJ010000152.1 GCA_028873535.1 Pseudomonadota bacterium | reverse complement strand
AGCGGGGACTTGGCCGGGCGACGTCGGCCATGATAAGTAACAGGTAACGTGCCACAGGGTATGACCATGACCACGGCATCGCCCCCCAAACCCTCCCGATTGAAAGTGCGCGAACATCGCGAGCGACTGCGCTCCCAGGGCTTGCGCCCCATCCAGATCTGGGTGCCGGACGTGCGTGCGCCGGCTTTCCAAGCCGAGGCACACCGACAGTCCGTGGCAGACGCCGCGTAATGGTCTGAGAGCCGACTGCCGCTTGATGGTGGACAAGATCACCACGGTACCGAAATCCAAAGTCGGTGCGCGCCTCGGGCGCCCCGATGACGAGGACATGCTGCGCCTTAATCAGGCTGTTCTCGTATTCCTGGGACTGGCGGCGTCTCCCAGGACCAGGCGAGCCGCATAGATGTCATGAGCGAGGCCGCCCTATTCGGTAGTCTATCGCACAAGTTCTTGCCTGGCCGTATCGTCCAGGCGCTGTGCGAAGGTGGCTGCCAGCGGCAGGCGCCGTTGCTGGCTGATCTCGTGGCGGAGAGGGCGGGATTCGAACCCGCGTTAGGATATTATCCTAAACACGCTTTCCAGGCGTGCGACTTAAACCGCTCATCCACCTCTCCGGAACCGCGCATTCTACCCGGCGAACGGCGGCTTCGGCAAACGGAATCCTGGCCAGCGCGGGCGCGGCGAAACCCTCAGACGCTGCGCCGCGCGAACATGCCGCCGAAGTTGGAGCGCACGCCCAGCAGCAGCGCAAAACCCAGGAAGAACAGGATGTGCACCGGCCAGATGCCGAGCGCCGGGGAAATCCGTCCGGACGCCGTCCAGGCCTGGGCGATGCTCATGGTGTTGTAGTACACCATGTAGCAGAGGATGGCGGTGACCAGGTTGGCGCCGCGGCCGCTGCGCGTGTTGACGTAGGACAGCGGGATGGCGAACAGCGCCAGCACCAGCAGGCTGACCGGCAGGCCGATGCGCCAGTGGAGTTCCGCAAGGTTGTCCAGCGTGGGCTGCTCGAGGATCTGCAGCACGGTGCGCGTCTTGGTGTTGAGTTCGCTTTCCTTCGCGGCGCGCTGTTCGATACGCAACTCGGCGCGCTCGAAGTCGGTATAACTGTAGTCGGGCGCACCCGGCGTGCCCTCGTAGCGGCGGCCCTTGAGCAGCACCATGAAGCGGTCGCCGTTGGCCGCAGTGCGCACGTAGCCGTGCTCGGCCACGGTCACGCCCAGCTTGCCGCCCTGCAGCGACTGCACGAACACATTGCTGACCTGGTTGCGTTCATCGGACAGGGCATCGACAAAGAACACCTGATCGCTGGTGCGTGATTCGCGGAACACGCCGGGCGAGATCTGCGAGACATCGTCACGGCTGTCCAGGCGCGACTGGTAGATCGAGCGCTGGTGCAGCGCCCACGGCGAGACCACCAGACTCATCAGCGCGACCAGCAGTGCCAGGGGTGCCGCGAAGATCAGCACCGGGCGGATGAAGCGGCTGATGCCGATGCCGGAGGCGAACCACACCACCATTTCCGAATCGCGCCAGCAGCGCGACAGCGTCAGCAGCAAGGCGATGAACACCGAGGCCGACAGCACCACCGGCAGATAGGTCAGCGCGCCGAAGCCCAGCATGGCCAGCACGGCGTCGGCCGCCAGCGCGCCGCCGGCGGCCAGTCCGAGCAGTTTGACCATCGAGACGGTGAGCAGGATGCCGAGCAGCGCGATGGCCACCGAGAATCCGGTCTGGCTGAATTCGCGCACCAGGCTGCGGGAAAAGATCACGAGGTGAAGGCCCGTTTTTGACTTTTGCGCTGCCGGAAAAGGATAATCCCATGCTTGGGCGGGTGCCCCGGGCCCCGGTTGAAGCGCAACAAAATCAACAAGTTTTTTGGTCTAGGAGAATCCTTTGGAATTTAGCACAAAAGCCGTCAGCCCCGAAAAAGACCGGACCGACTGTCTGGTGGTCGGCGTCCACGAAGGTCGCAAGCTCACGCCGGCGGCCCGTCTGGTCGACGAACTGAGCGGCAAGGCGGTGTCGGCAGTGCTGAAATCGGGAGACCTGACCGGCAAGCCCGGCGCCACGCTGATGCTGCACAAGCTGCCCGGCGTGGCCGCTGCGCGCGTGCTGCTGGTCGGAATGGGCAAGGAAGGCGCGGTCTCGCGCAAGAACTTCCGCGATGCGCTGGCGGGCGCCTATCGCGCACTGGCCGGCACGCGCAGCGCGACGGCCAGCGTGCACCTCAGCGAAGTGATGGTGGACGGTGCCGATGGCGCCTGGGTGCTGGAGCACGCCGTGGTGCTGGCCAACGAGGCCGCCTACGTTCCGCCTAAACCGGGCATGAAGGTCGAGGCCGACAGTGCCCCCAGGCTGGCACGGCTGAACCTTGCCGCTCCGGCGGGCATGACCCCGGCGCAGCAGGCTGCTGCGGTGCTGCGCGGCACGGCCATCTCGCACGGCCAGGACCTGGCGCGCGATCTGGGCAACCTGCCGCCCAACATCTGCACCCCCACCTACCTGGCCGACAGCGCGCGCGCGCTGGCGCGCAGCCACAAGCTCAAGGTGACCGTGCTGGACGAGGCGCAGATGCAGAAGCTGGGCATGAACTCGCTGCTGTCGGTGACCAAAGGCAGCCGCCAGCCGCCCAAGTTCATCGTGCTGGAATACAAGGGCGGCGCCGTGCGCCGCAAGCCGATCGCGCTGGTCGGCAAGGGCATCACCTTCGACACCGGCGGCATCTCGCTCAAGCCCGGCGCCGAGATGGACGAGATGAAGTACGACATGTGCGGCGCTGCCAGCGTGCTGGGCACGCTCAAGTCGGTCGCCGAACTGAAACTGCCGCTCAATGTGGTCGGCGTGATCCCGACCTGCGAGAACATGCCCGATGGCCAGGCGTCGCGTCCGGGCGACATCGTCACCAGCATGTCCGGCCAGACGGTGGAGATCCTCAACACCGATGCCGAGGGGCGCCTGATCCTGTGTGATGCCCTGACCTACACCGAGCGCTTCCAGCCCGAGGCGGTGGTCGACATCGCCACGCTGACCGGTGCCTGCGTGATCGCGCTGGGCAACCACGCCAGCGGCCTGTTCGCCAACAAGGACGAACTGGCGCACGAACTGCTGGCCGCCGGCGAAGAGGCGCACGATCGCGCCTGGCACATGCCGCTGTGGGAGGACTACCAGGACGCGCTCAAGAGCAATTTCGCCGACATGCAGAACATCGGCGGTCGCGCCGGTGGCAGCATCACGGCCGCCTGCTTCCTGTCGCGTTTCACCAAGGCCTACCCCTGGGCGCACCTGGACATCGCGGGTACGGCATGGCGCAGCGGCAAGGACAAGGGTGCCACCGGGCGTCCGGTCGGCCTGCTCACCCACTTCCTGATGCGGCGCGCCGCGTCCTGATGGCCGGCACCGTGTGACCGAGATCGACTTCTACACCCATGCCCAGGATCGACTGCGCGTTGCCTGCCAGTTGATCCAGAAGGCGCGCAGCCGCGACCTGCAGGTGCTGGTGCTGCTGGCGGACGAAGGGCAGCTGCGCGCGCTCGACGAACGGCTGTGGACCTGGCACCCGCACGCCTTCCTGCCGCATTGCCGCGCCGGGGAGGCGCACGCAGCGCAGACCCCGGTGCTGCTGGCCTGCGAAGAGGTCGAACCGCCGCACGACCAGCTGCTGCTCAACCTGCAGCCGGCCACACCGCGGCATTTCGAGCGCTATGCGCGGCTGCTGGAAGTGGTCAGTCAGGATGAGCAGGACCGTGTCCAGGCACGCGAGCGCTTCCGCTTCTATCGCGAGCGGGGCTTCACGCTGCGCTCGCACACCCTGGGACAGGGCAGCGACGGGGGCACGGCATGAGCCCCTTTCCGCTACCGGCCATCGCGCAGAGGCGCGCATGAGCCCTCCCCGTCACGGCGCCGAACTGCTCGCGCACATGGAGACGCTGCTCGAGTCCTGGCGTCCGCGCCCGGGCGACGCCCTGCACGACTTCCCGCTGCTGACCGAGACCCCGATCGAGGACGAAGCCACCGATGCGGTGCCGCCGCCGGTGCCGACCGGGCTCAGCCGCGAGGTGCTGCAGGCCCATCTGGCCGAGGCGTCCGAAAAGGTGATGATGGCGCTGTACCGTGACCTTTCCACCGACCTCAACGAACGCATGGCGACCGAGATGCGTCGCCTGATCGAGCAGGGCATCCAGCGCGCCACCAAGACCCTGCGTCAGCAGATCCTGGTCAGCGTGGCCGAATCCCTCACCCGCTCGGTCGAACGCGCGGGCTCGCTGACGACGGCGCGCGCGCCGTCGGACAATCCTTTCAAATCCAAGCCCTGACACCGGGCCACAAAGCAGCCTCCATGGAACTCGCAAAAAGCTTCGAACCCGCCCCGATCGAATCCAGCTGGTATCCCCAGTGGGAGTCGCGTGGCTATTTCAACGCCAGCACCGCCGGCACGGCGCCCGCCTACTGCATCCTGCTGCCTCCGCCCAATGTCACGGGAACGCTGCACATGGGCCACGCCTTCCAGCATACCGTGATGGATGCGCTGACGCGCTACCACCGCATGAAAGGCGAACGCACGCTGTGGCAGCCGGGCACCGACCATGCCGGCATTGCCACCCAGATCGTGGTGGAACGCCAGCTCGACGCCAAGGGCGAGTCGCGTGCCGCGCTGGGCCGCACGGCCTTCCTGGAGCGCGTGTGGCAGTGGAAGGAGGAATCGGGCTCGACCATCACGCGGCAGATGCGCCGCCTGGGCACCTCGTGCGACTGGACGCGCGAGCGCTTTACCATGGACGAAGGCCTGTCCGCCGCCGTGGTCAAGGTGTTCGTGCAGCTGTTCCGCGAAGGACTGATCTACCGGGGCAAGCGCCTGGTCAACTGGGATCCGCAGCTGCAGACCGCGGTGTCCGACCTCGAGGTGGTGTCGGAGGAGGAAGACGGTTCGCTGTGGCATATCCGCTACCCGCTCGACGACGGCAGCGGCTTCCTGACGGTGGCCACCACGCGCCCGGAAACCCTGCTCGGCGACATGGCCGTGGCGGTGCATCCCGATGACGAGCGCTACCGCCACCTGATCGGCAGCACGCTGCGGCTGCCGCTCACCGAGCGCCGGATTCCGGTGATCGCTGACGGCTACGTCGATCCGGCGTTCGGCTCGGGCTGCGTCAAGATCACGCCGGCACACGACTTCAACGACTGGGCGGTCGGCCAGCGCCATGGCCTGACGCCGCTGCCGGTGCTGAGCCGCGATGCGAAGATCAATGACAATGCGCCGGAAGCCTACCGCGGACTCGACCGCTTCGAGGCGCGCCAGCGCATCGTTGCCGATCTCGACGCCCTGGGCCTGCTGGCGGAAGTGAAGGCGCACAAGCTGATGGTGCCGCGCGGCGACCGCACCCGCCAGGTCATCGAGCCGATGCTGTCCGACCAGTGGTTCGTGCGCACCGAAGGCATGGCGCGCAAGGCATTGCAGGTGGTCGACGATGGCGAGATCCGCTTCGTGCCGGAGAACTGGACCAGCACCTACCGGCACTGGATGGAGAACATCCAGGACTGGTGCATCTCGCGCCAGCTGTGGTGGGGCCACCGTATCCCGGCGTGGTACGACGCCGAAGGCAACATCTACGTTGCCGAGGATGAAGCCGCTGCGATGGCCCAGGCCGGCGGCCGCGCGCTGACACGCGACGAGGACGTGCTCGACACCTGGTTTTCGTCGGCGCTGTGGCCGTTCTCGACACTGGGCTGGCCGCAGCAGACCGAAGCGCTGGAGACTTTCCTGCCCACCAGCGTGCTGGTGACGGGCTTCGACATCATCTTCTTCTGGGTGGCGCGCATGGTCATGATGACCACGCACTTCACCGGCAAGGTGCCCTTCCGCGAGGTCTACGTGACGGGCCTGGTGCGCGACGCCCACGGCAACAAGATGAGCAAGTCCAAGGGCAACATCCTCGACCCGATCGACCTGCTCGACGGCATCGACCTGGAAGCGCTGGTCGCCAAGCGCACCAGCAAGCTGATGGATCCCAGGCAGCGCGGCAGCATCGAGAAGGCCACACGCGCCGAGTTTCCGGTCGGCATCGCGGCCTTCGGCGCGGATGCGGTGCGGTTCACCTTCGCGAGCCTGGCCACCCATGGCCGCGACATCAAGTTCGACCTGCAGCGCTGCGAAGGCTATCGCAACTTCTGCAACAAGCTGTGGAACGCGACGCGCTTCGTGCTCATGAACACCGAAGGCCAGGACTGCGGCCAGGACGCCAGCCTCCCGATCAGCCTCTCGGTCGCCGACCGCTGGATCATCGGCCGCCTGCAGCAGGCCGAGGCCGCCGTCGCCGAGGGATTCGACACCTATCGCCTCGATCTGGCGGCGCGCGCGCTCTACGAATTCGTGTGGGACGAGTATTGCGACTGGTACCTGGAGCTCGCCAAGGTCGGACTGCAGGCGCCGGCCAGCGGGGATGCGGCCGATC
>JAGWIJ010000151.1 GCA_028873535.1 Pseudomonadota bacterium | reverse complement strand
GGCGGCGCTGCTGGCGCTGTTGCTGGCCATTGCCTGGGACCTGCTGGCGGTACGCAGCGCCGCTGCGCGGCCCTTCCCGCCATCCCAGCCGCCAGCGCCGTCGTCGACGCTGCCCAGCGTGCTCAAGGCGCTGCACCTGCAACGCGCCTTCGTGGCTTTCGCAGCCACAGCGCAGGAGGCCGACGCTGCGACCCTGCACGCACGCTTCGGCGAATTCCTGCAGGCACACTGCCCCGATGATCTCGCCGATGCCACCCAGGCGCCGGGCGAAGCCGGATTCTGAGGAAATGCGCGCCATGACCGCCGATGCCGTGCTCGATCTGGCCGATATCCAGGGCAACATTGTGCTGCCATACGGCCGCTACGGTTTTCCCTGGGCCCGCCATCTGCTGTTCCATGTCGACCACGGGCGTGCCGGCCGCCATTTCCTGGCGGCCCTGCAAAGCGAGGTGACCTCGGCCCAGCGCTGGCGGCTCGATCCCGCCGATCCCGTCAGCGGAACCGTGCCGCGGCCGGAGTGCGCGCTCAACCTGGGGATCAGCTTTGCCGGACTGCAGGCACTGCACCTGCCCACGCGCACCCTGGATGGCATGCCCGAGGAATTCGTCGACGGCATGGGGGCACGTGCGCACATCCTGGGCGACGCCGGCGCCAGCGCGCGCGATCGCTGGGATCCGGTGTGGCAGGGTGGCGACGGCGAGGAGGTGCACCTGTGGGTGTCGCTGTCGGCGCAGGCGCAGGACGACGGCCAGCCGGTGCCGGCGCTGGCGCGGCGCACCGACTGGCTGCTGACGCTGGCGCAGGCCGCCGGCGGGGTGCGCCTGCTGGCCGGACATCGCGGGCCCGAGCCGCGCTGGCAGGACTGCTGTGCGCGCATGATCGAACTGGCAGATGGGCGCCGCATGCCGAGCGCCAGCGAACACTTCGGCTTTGTCGACGGCATTTCCGACCCGGTCTTTGCCGGACAGTATCCGGCCGCGGAAAGCGCGCTGGCGGTGGCGGGTGGCGGGCGCCTGGACAGCCGCGACCAGCATTGGCAGCCGTTGGCCCCGGGCGAGTTCCTGCTCGGTCATCCCTGCGAGGCGCAGGAACTGCCGGACGTCGCCGAACCCTGGGGCTTCACGCGCAACGGCACCTTCATGGCCTGGCGCAAGCTGCACCAGAATGTCGGCAGTTTCGATCGCTGCCTGGATGAACAGGCGCAGCGCTACCTGCAGGTGAGCGGCTGCGCCGATCTCGCCGAGGCGCGCGCCACCCTGATGGCCAAGATGGCCGGACGCTGGCCTTCGGGCATCCCTTTGATGGCGGCCCCCACCTATGCTGCCGCCGTGGCGCTGGCGCTGCGTTACCAGGACGTCCCGGCCATCCGCACGCGCCCGCGCGCGCAGCGCACGCCCGCCGAGGCGGCGCTGCTGCAGGCGTTCGGGCGCATGCTGAGCGATTTCCGCTATGCCGGCGACCCGGCCGGTGCGATCTGCCCGGTCACCTCGCACACCCGGCGCAGCAATCCGCGTGACGGCCTTGATCCCAAGCTGGGCAGTCCCGGGCATGCGGCCGACACCAGCCTCAGCAACCGCCGCCGCATCATGCGCCGTGGCCTGCCCTATGGCGACTCCAGCGCGCGCAGCGACGCGGACGAGCACGGCGTGGTGTTCATGGCGGTGTGTTCCAGCCTGTTCCGCCAGTTCGAATTCGTCCAGCAGCAATGGGTGCAGTACGGTTCGGTGTTCGGCGCCGGCAACGACAGCGATCCGCTGGTCGGTGGCCGCTCGGCCGGCCAGCACTTCACGGTGCCGGTGGATCCCGCCGGCGACGGCATGCCCTTCATCTGCAGCGGCCTGCCGCAGTTCGTCGAAACGCGTGGCGGCGAGTACTTCTTCCTGCCCAGCCTGACGGCGATCCGCCAGATCGCAGCCGGCAGCGTGGACCCGACCTGATGCTGCCGGCCAGCGCCTGGCTCGGCGCCTTGCGCACCTGGGTGCTGATCCTGGCCTACGGCCTGCTCGCCATCCCGCACCTGCTGTGGATCGCCGCCCAGGCGCTACGCGGGGCCGACGGCAGTTTCGGCAGCCGGCTCGGCCGCGCGCTGGCCGCCCCGGATGCGCTGCGCACCGGCTTCGACTTCGCGCGCGCCTTCGTGCCCAATCTGAACCTGTCGCGCCGCTTCATCACCGCCTACGACAACCGTGGTTCGGCGCTGGTGACACGCTACGACGACGTCAAGGACGTGCTGCGGCGCGATGGCGAATTCGCCGTGGTCTACGCTCCGCGCATGATGGCAGTGACCGGCGGCCACAATTTCTTCCTGGGCATGCAGGACGGTCCCGACTACCAGCGCGACGTGTCCAACATGCGCCTGGTGGTCCGCCGCGCCGATATCGCCGGGCGCGTCGCGCCCTTCCTGCACGACACGGCCGCTGCGCTGGTCGCCGCGGCGGGCACGCGCATCGATGTGCCGCAGCAGCTCACGCAGCGCGTGCCGGCGCGCCTGCTGGCGGTGTATTTCGGCACCCCCGGCCCCGACGAGGACCAGCTCATCGAATGGGCCACGCTGGTGTTCTGGTATCTCTTCGCCGACCTTAAGGCCGATCCCGAACTGGGGCGCCGTGCGCTGACGGCGGCGGCGGGGCTGCGCGCCTGGCTCGACGATGCCATTCGGGCGCGCAAGGCGCAGCCCCTTCCGGTCGACGATGTGCTGGCACGCTGCCTGACGCTGCAGGCCGCCGGCCTGCCCGGCATGGACGACCTCGGCATCCGCAATAACCTGCTGGGACTCATCGTGGGTGCCATTCCGACCCAGTCCAAGGCCGCCGTGCAGGCACTCGGGCAGCTGTTCGAGCACCCGGCAGCGCTGGCCGGCGCGCGTCAGGCGGCGCTGTGCGACGACGACGAGGCGCTGACGCGTCATGTGCTGGAAGCCCTGCGCTTCGACCCGGTCAATCCGATGATCTACCGCCATGCCAGCTGCGACGCGGTGATCGCACCCAACACGCTGCGCGCCATGCGCGTGCCGCAGGGCACCATGGTGTTCGCCGCCAACCTGTCGGCGATGTTCGACCCCTTGCGCGTGGCCGATCCGCGCAGCTTCCGCACCGACCGGCCGTGGTCCGACTACCTGCTGTGGGGCGACGGCCTGCACAGTTGTTTCGGTGCCCATCTCAACCGCGTCGCGCTGCCGGCCATGCTCAAGCCGCTGCTGCGCCTGCCCGGCCTGCGCCGTGCGGCCGGTGCGGAGGGCCGCATCGACTGCCAGGGAACCCCGTTCCCGGTGCATTTCCGGATCGAATGCGACCCGGTCTGAACCTCCGGCGCTTGCCGTCGTCCAACCGCCAAAGGCACGCATTTGCACGAAATGCCCTTACAATGGCTGGCTATGGACCTGACGACACGCATCGAAAAGCATTTTCGCGAAAGTGCCCGCCTCAAGCTTGAGGTGGTGTCCCAACTGACCGCGCCCATCGCGCTGGCTGCCGACAAGATGGTGCAGTGCCTGCTCGGCGAAGGAAAAGTCCTGGCCTGCGGCAATGGCGGCAGCGCCGCCGACGCCCAGCATTTCTCGGCGGAGCTGCTCAACCGTTTCGAAATGGAGCGTCCCGGCCTCGCGGCCATGGCGCTGACCACCGACAGCTCCACGCTGACCTCGATCGCCAACGACTACGCCTACGTGCAGATTTTCTCCAAGCAGGTGCGCGCGCTCGGCCATGGCGGCGACGTGCTGTTGGCGATCTCGACCAGCGGCAATTCGGACAATGTGCTGGAAGCCATCGAAGCGGCGCACGAACGTGACATGAGCGTGGTGGCGCTGACCGGGCGCGACGGCGGCAAGATCGCACGCGCGCTGGGTTCCCACGACGTCCTGCTCAATGTGGCTTCGCCCAGCACGGCGCGCGTCCAGGAGGTGCATATCCTGATCCTGCACTGCTTGTGCGACGCCATCGATTGCACCCTGTTGGGAGTGGAAGACTGATGAATCGCCGATTGTTTGCAGCAGCCATCCTCGGCGCCACCGCCTGCCTGGGACTGAGTGGCTGCTTCCCCCTGGTCGCCACGGGCATGGTCACCGGCACCCTGGTCGCGGTCGACCGCCGAACCTCTGGGATCGTGGTGGAAGACAATGCCAGCGAGCTGCGCATCGGCAACCGCATCTCGACGCGCTTCGGCGCCGATGCCCATGTCAATGTGCACAGCTTCAACCGCATCGTGCTGCTGACCGGCGAAGTGCACTCCGACGATATCCGCAAAGGCGTCGAGGAGATCGCGCAGGCCGCCGAAAACGTGCGTTCGGTGGTCAACGAAGTCACCGTCGGGCCGATTTCCTCGGTCTCCAACCGCATCGGCGACAGCTTGCTGGCCGACAAGATACGCGCCCGCTTCATCGGCGACGGCAGCTTCCCGGCCAACATCGTCGCCACCATCGTCGAGCGCCACGAAGTGTTCCTGATGGGCATGGTCACGCCGCAGGAAGCCGACGACATCGTCAAGATCGCCAGCACCACCGATGGCGTCGAGCGCGTGGTCAAGGTGTTCGAATACGTCGATCCCGCTGCCATCAAGTCCCCGGCCGCGCCGCCCAAGCAGCCTGCCAGCTGATCCCCTGAACGCGGGCAGGCAGGCGCCCCGGCCGCGCCTGAGCATGGTTTGCAATACTGGAACTGTCATGTCCGTTCCGCTATATTCATCCCGTTTGACGCCCGCGTTTCCAGAGGTCTGAGCCATGCTGTACCCGGAGCTTTTCAAGACCCTCGAGTCGGCACGGTGGTCGATGCAGGACGACATCCCCTGGGACAGCTTCGATGCATCGAAGCTGACGCAGGAGCAGGCCGAGACCATCAAGATGAACGCCATCACCGAGTGGGCGGCGCTGCCGGCCACCGAGATGTTCCTGCGCGACAACGCCGGCGACAGCGACTTCTCCGCCTTCATGTCGATCTGGTTCTACGAGGAACAGAAGCACTCCCTGGTGCTGATGGAGTATCTGCGGCGCTTCCGCCCCGAGCTGATGCCGACCGAGGAAGAGCTGCATGCGGTGCGCTTCGAGTTCGATCCGGCACCGGCACTCGAAACCCTGATGCTGCATTTCTGCGGCGAGGTGCGGCTCACGCAGTGGTACCGGCGCGCCTCCGAGTGGCATACCGAACCGGTGATCAAGTTCATCTACGAGACCATCTCCAAGGATGAGGCGCGTCACGGCGGCTGCTATCTCAAGTACATGCGGCGTGCGCTCGACGAGCACGGCGCAGTGGCGAAGGCCGCTTTCGCCAAGATCGGCGTGCTGATGGCCAACACCAAGGTTGCCAAGGCCTTGCACCCCACCAATCTGCACGTCAACAAGTCGCATTTCCCCATGGATACGGTGCAAAGCCGGCTGCCCGATCCGGACTGGCTGTCGCACTGGCTGGACAACCAGATCGACTTCGACGAGGCCTGGGAAGCGCGCGTCGTGCAGATGATCCTGCACAACCTGTCCAACCTGTTCGAACGCACCTTCGAGAACGCGCGCGACCTCAACCGCTTCCGCAAGGAAGAACTGGCGGGCGCCTGAAAGCGCGTCCGGCCGCTGCAGCGAGGACGCCATGACGGCGCCCGGCTTCGAGACCAAGATCTGCGCGCCGCAGGATCTGGCACGCCGCTGCGCCGTCTTGCCGCGGCCGCTGGTGTTCACCAACGGCGTGTTCGACATCCTGCATCGCGGTCACGTCACCTACCTGGCGCAGGCGCGCGCCCTGGGCGCGGCCCTGGTGCTGGCGCTCAACTCGGATGACTCGGTGCGCCGCCTGGGCAAGGGCGAAGACCGGCCGATCAACCTGCTCGAGGACCGCATGGCGGTCGCCGCCGCGCTGGCCTCGGTCGACCTCGTCACCTGGTTCGAGCAGGACACCCCGCTCGACGTGATCGCCCAGGTCCTGCCCGATGTGCTGGTCAAGGGCGGTGACTGGCCGGTGGACAGGATCGTCGGCAATGACCTGGTGATCGCCCGCGGTGGTTCCGTCCACTCGATCCCCTTCGAGCACGAGCGCTCGACCACTGCCATGCTGCGCCGCATCCGCGGCTGACGCGTCGACGCCAGCAATGGCGGGTGCGCGCGCGTCCTGGAGTGGAAGGTTCAGCGCGCGCGCTGTCGAACCAGCACGTTGCGGCGCGCGACCACCTCGCGGAATTCCTCGCTGGTGCTGGCCCAGTCGAGCAGATCCACCTTCCAGGGCAAGTCCGATTCGGAAAATGCCTCGCGCAGGGTGGCGATCACATCCAGGGTCACCGGCTGCTCGCCCATGATGACCAGGTCCAGATCGGAATGGGGCCTGCAAGGGCCTCCGGCGCGCGAACCGAAGGCGCGCACTTCGCGGTCGGGCAGGTGGGCTGCCAGGATCTGCTGCACGATCGCGGCCTCCTGGGGAGACATCACCAGTGCCGCAGCGCTGTCGACCTCGGCGCTCACGCCTGACGCGCCTGCAGCTGG